>NZ_CP109598.1:3967857-4281428 GCF_036327775.1 Streptomyces sp. NBC_01498
GCGGCGAGGCCAACTCCCGCGCCGAAGCCGGCTTCGGCTTCGTCGTGCGGAGGTCCGGGCGCCGAGTCCCGTATCCGCGCCGCGGGCTTCCCCGCCCCCAAGACGCTGGAGGACTTCGACCACGACTACCCCCGGTCGCTCGACCGGGAGGCCGTGGCGATGCTCGGCAAGCTGGACTTCATCACCGCCAAGGAGAACGTGGTCCTCCTCGGCCCGCCCGGCACCGGCAAGACCCACCTCGCCGTCGCCTTCGGCACGCGCGCCTGCCAGGCCGGCCACCAGGTGCTGTTCGCCACCGTCGCCGAATGGGTCGCCCGGCTCACCGTCGCCAAGGCGGCGGGCCGCCTCACCGAGGAACTGGCCCTGCTGGACCGGTACCCCCTCCTGATCGTCGACGCACTGGGCTACTTCCCCCTCCAGTCCGAAGAGGCCCAGCTCCTCTTCTGCCTCGCCGCACACCGCTACGAGCGCGGCTCACTGATCGTCACCAGCGACAAGCCCCTGGGCGGCTGGGACCACGTCCTCGGCGACACCACGACGGCCTCGGCCGTGATCGACCGCCTCGTCCACCATTCCGAGATCATCAGCGTCGAGGGCGACAACTACCGCATGCGCGCCCACGGCGGCTTCCGCTTCGCGTCCCCGGCCACCCGTTAAAGCCTGCGCCAGGCTGACCCGGCTCCTCGAGTCCATCGAGTCCGACGGGTCCATCAGCCGATCGAGTCCAACGTCGCCACGGGGCCGGTCGCGGCCGACCGGCCTGCCCGCCCGTCCGGCTCGTCCTGGCATGTGGAGCGGAACACTTTTGCAAGCGAGTGCTTGCAAAAGTTAGCAAGGGTGGGCAGTGTGGGGGCATGGCATCACTCAACGTCGGCAATCTCGGTGAGTACCTCCGCGAGCAGCGGCGCAACGCGCAGCTGTCCCTGCGGCAGCTCTCCGAGGCCGCCGGGGTGTCCAATCCGTACCTCAGCCAGATCGAACGCGGCCTGCGCAAGCCGAGCGCGGACATCCTTCAGCAGCTCGCCAAGGCGCTGCGGATCTCCGCCGAGACGCTGTACGTGCAGGCCGGGATGCTCGACGAGCGTGAGCGGGAGCGTGAGGAGCTGGAGACGCGCGGCGTCATCCTCGCGGACCCGTCGATCAACGAGCGGCAGAAGCAGGTGCTTCTCCAGATCTACGAGTCCTTCCGCAAGGAGAACGGACTCGGCGCCGAGGGCTCCGAGAGCGCCGAGAGTACGGAAACGACGGTGACCGCGGGACCGGCCGGTAAGGGCGCCGGTACCGGGGGCGGGGACACCGGCGGGGACACACCCGGGGCGGCCGGCGGTACCGATGTCACCCCACCCTCACACTGATCCGGAGGACCACAGTCATGGCCATCGCCGATGACCTGCGCAAGACGCTCAGCGACCCGACCCCCCTCTACTTCGCCGCCGGTACGGCGGATCTCGCCGTCGAGCAGGCCAAGAAGGTGCCCGGACTGATCGAGCAGCTCCGCGCCGAGGCGCCGGGCCGTATCGACGCCGTACGGAACACGGACCCCAAGCTCGTCCAGGACAAGGTCGCCTCGGGTGCCAAGGAGGCGCAGACGACCGTTCAGTCGAAGGTCAGCGAGGTGCTCGGGTCGCTCGACACCGACCTGAAGAAGCTCGGCGAGACCGCCCAGGACCTGGCGCTGCGCGGTGTCGGCGTGGCCGCCGAGTACGCGGTCAGGGCCCGGGAGACGTACGAGAAGGTCGCCGAGCGCGGCGAGCAGTCCGTACGCGCCTGGCGGGGCGACGCCGCCGACGAGATGACGGAGATCGCCATCGCCGTCGAGCCCGAGCCCGCGACGAAGCCGTCGGCCAAGCCCGTGGCGAAGCCGGCGGCCCGGCAGGCCGCCAAGCCGGCTCCCGCCAAGCCCGCCCAGGCGAAGTCCACGGCCAAGAGCGAGCCCAAGGGCGGCGCCGCCAAGCCCGCCGCGCGCAAGTCGACCGGCGCGCACAAGCCGGCCGCCGCGAAGAAGGCCACGCCTCCCGCGAGCAAGTAGGCGATCAGCACACGGCAACAGGCAAAGCGGAGCGGGCGACGAGCGCGCGTAACGGACCGGGCACCACAGCGGTGTCCGGTCCGTTGTACGGGTACCTTGCTGGCACGGGATTCGGACGGAAAGGGTGTGGGCAGCGTGTTGATGGCCGGTTTTGACGGGCTCGTGGCTTGGTTGAATGTCCCAGTGACCGTTTTCGGGCTGTTCGCACTGATCGACGCGTTCATCCGGCGCGAGGACGCCTTCCGTGCGGCGGGGAAGCAGACGAAGCCGTTCTGGCTGATCATTCTGGCGATCGCCCTCGTGGTGAGCCTGATCTTCCCGCTGCTCTCCTTCCTGCCGATCATCGGGCTGATCGCGATCATCGTGTACTTCGTCGACGTACGGCCCGCGATCAAGCAGGTCGGTGGCGGTGGCGGAGGCCGCGGTCTGCGCGGCGGCTCCAGCAGCGACGGGCCGTACGGGCCCTACAACGGCGGCCGGTGAGGCAAGCCCGATCCGGGGCCGTGACGGACGAGATGAACGCGGCGCCCGTTCGTACGAGGTGAGCGCGTGGCCCTGCCTCCGTACGAGGTGAGCGTAGGAACCCGTCTCCGTACGAGGTGAACGCGGGCCTCCGCCCCGTACGAGGTGAGCGTAGGAACCCGGGCCTCCGCCGTACGAGGCGAGCGTAGGAACCCGCCTCCGTACGAGGTGAACGCGGGCCTCCGCCCCGTACGAGGTGAGCGTAGGAACCCGGGCCTCCGCCGTACGAGGTGAGCGCGGGGCCCTTCCGCGTACGAGGCGAGCGTAGGAACCCGGGCCTCCGCCGTACGAGGCGAGCGTAGGAACCCGCCTCCGTACGAGGTGAACGCGGGCCTCCGCCGTACGAAGTGAACGAGCAACGAGCCCGGCGCGTTGACCGGGCCCGCGCCCGCCCGAACGCCCCAGTCGTCCGTCCCAGTCGTCTGTCCGGCTCAGACGTCCCGGACGTCTCAGACGGCGACCGCCGTCGCCCCCGGCAGCCGGTCGCCCACCCGCACCCGGTCCAGCAGCAGCACGGCCACGTCGTCCGTCAGCTCGCCGCCGTTCAGTTCCCGTACCTCGGACACCGCGGCCTCCAGCAGATCCTCCCCGCTGAGCCCTCGCGCCAGCAGCCGGCCGACCAGTGCGACCAGGCCCTCCTGGCCCAGCCGCTGCCTCGTGTCCGGGCCGACGCGGCCCTCGATCAGCCCGTCCGTGTACATCATCAGACTCCAGGCCTCGCCCAGCGCGATCTCCCGGCGCGGCCAGCGGGCGCGCGGCAGCAGCCCCAGCGCCGGGCCGCCCTCGTCGTACGCCAGCAGATCCGGCGCCCGGCCCGCGCGGACGACCAGCGGTGACGGGTGCCCGGCCAGACAGAGCCCCGCCCGCCGCCCGTCCGGCGCGATGTCGACGGTGCACAGGGTCGCGAAAATCTCCTCGCTCTCCCGCTCGTGCTCCAGGACCTTCTGGAGCGTGGAGAGCAGTACGTCCCCGCTGAGCCCGGCGAACGTCAGCGCCCGCCACGCGATCCGCAGCTCGACGCCCAGCGCGGCCTCGTCCGGGCCGTGGCCGCAGACGTCGCCGATCATCACATGAACGGTGCCGTCGGGCGTCCGGACCGTGTCGTAGAAGTCGCCGCCGAGCAGCGCGCGGGACCGGCCCGGCCGGTAGCGGGACGCGAATCGCAGATTCGACCCCTGGAGGAGCGGGGTGGGCAGCAGTCCGCGCTCCAGCCGCGCGTTCTCCTGGGCTCTCAGCCGGGACTCGGTGAGCTGGCGCTGCGCGATGTCGGCGCGTTTGCGTTCGACGGCGTAGCGGATGGCCCGGCTCAGCAGCCGGCTGTCCAGTTCGTCACGGAAGAGGAAGTCCTGGGCGCCCACCCGTACCGCCGCTGCCGCCCGCTCGCCGTCGCCCTCCGCCGCCAGCGCCAGCACGGCGTGGCGGGGTGCGAGCCGCAGTACGTGCTTGAGCGGCGCGAGGCCGTCGCCGTCACCGTCGTCGCGGCCGGGCAGCGCGAGATCCACGAGGATGCAGTGGATGTCGTCGGTGAGCAGCCGCTCGGCCTCGGTGAGGTTGCGCGCGGTGCGGACGCGGACCCGGGCGCCGCCCGCGGCGGGCAGTTCCGGTGCGCTGAAGGTGCCCGCGGGATCGTCCTCGATCACCAGGAGCGTCAGGTCGGCGGCCTTGCCGGAGGTCTCCGGGGCGTCGCCGGTGTTCTCCGGGGCGGGCGCACTCGCGACTGTCGAGCCGGCGCGCTGACGCGGCACCGGTACGGGTACGGGTACGTCCATCGGTCTGTGAGTCCTTCCCTCCCCCGGGGCACACGTGTGACGCCGGTCGACGCCTCAACGACGGGGACCCTAGCGGTAGCCGCCGCCGGATAGGAATGGCGTAAGGAACGCCGCGCCGGGAAGATCCCGCGTCATATGCCGCTTCCCGCCACGCATCCGGCACGATCCGGACGCCTCAGCGGCTCGAAACGGACATGACAAACATCACGTGGGAGGGGACCCGTCGCCCCGGCCCCGTCGCGGGCCGAGCCGTCGCTCCTGAGCGCGGCGCGACCGCCGGCCCCGTCGCGCCCGTCGTCACTCGCCTGTCGTCGACTTGCCCGTCGTTACGGGCTCGTCGTCACTCGCTCGTTGTTACTTGTCCGGCCTGACGACGCCGAGGATCTGCATCGACCCCGCTCCGGTCAGCGTCACGTGCCGCCCCGGCCGGGGCGAGTGCACGATGGAACCGTCGCCCACGTACATGCCCACGTGGCTCGCGTCCTGTTGGTAGATGATCAGATCACCGGGGCGCATCTGCGAGAGCGGGACGCGGGGGAGCAGCCGCCACTGTTCCTGCGAGGTGCGCGGGATGGTCCGTCCGGCCGCCCGCCACGCCTCCGACGTCAGCCCCGAGCAGTCGAACGACGACGGGCCCTCGGCGCCCCACACGTAGGGCTTGCCGATCTGCGCCGTCGCGTACGCGATCGCCTGCCGACCCCGGTCGCTCGCCTCGGCGTTGATGTCCTTGAGCGCGCCCGAACCCAGCCAGGCCGCCTGCGCCTTGGCCGCGTCCTCCTGCTCCAGCATCAGCAGCCGGTCGCGTTCCTCACGCTCCAGCCCCGACTCGATCTTCTCGGCGGCCTTGATCTGCCGGCCGATCTCCTGCTTCGCCTTCTGCTGCTTCACGCGGGTCGCTTCGAGCCTGACCCACTCGGCGCCGGCCTTCTCCGTGTACGCGGTCAAGTCCCTCTGCGCCTCGGTCATCCGGCCGAGAAGGTCCTTCGTGGCCTTCTGGCCCTGCTGGAGCCGGCCCGCGCCGTCCAGGAAGAGCTGCGGGTCGTCGGTCAGCAACAGCTGGGCCTCGGGGGGCAGTCCGCCCGCGCGGTACTGGGCGCGGGCCGCCGCGCCCGCCTGCCGGTTGAGCCGGTCGATCCGGACCTGGCCGTCGACCATCCGGCCGGCCAGCCTGACCAGTTCGGCCGACTGGTTGCCGGCGCGCACCTCGGCGAGGTTGTACGCGTCGGTGGCCGAGGCCGCCTTGCCGTACAGCCCGTCGAGCTTCCGGCGTACGGCTTCGAGTTTCGAGTCCTTCGCCGCCGGCGTCCGGTCGTCGGCGCCCGGCGGGAGCGTCCGGTCGAACGGGCGGGGGGCGATCGGTTGGTCGACCGGCGGGGTCTTCGGGGCCGACGATGCCGGGGACGCGGGTGAGGCGGGGGATGCGGGTGACTCAGGGGGCGCGGGAGCCGCGTACGCCTGGTTCAGCAACACCGGTGAGGTGAGGACCGACAGAGCACACACGACCGTGATCGCGGCTCTGACGCAACGGCGTCGGTTCACAAGCTTCCCTCCGGACAGCTGTCAGTGACGACAACTCTGTGCGACTACGGCCCTCTTCGGCTACGACGTCCCTGTGAGTACCTGGCCACTAGGGACCGAACACATCCGACTTACTGTCAGTAACCGTTCTCCTCCGACGTGATCGTGTCATGCCGACCCTCAGAACGACAGAGGGCGGGCCGACCGTCCGACGATCGCTTCCCACCAGTCAGTGACGAACGGACCGCCGCCGACGTTCCCTTGGCCGCGTCCCTTTCGTCTGCGTCCGCCCTGCGGAGACGGAGACGGAGACGGATACGGGTGCGGGTACGGGTACGGAGACGCTTACGGGTACGGATATGGCTCGGACTCCGGCTCGGACTCCGGCTCGGACTCCGGCTTGGCTCCGACCCCGTCACCTGCGTACGAGTTCACGCCCCGGCTCGGAGCAGGAGCCGCCGGACCCCGCTACGCCTCCGGGCCCGGCGCCAGCGCCGCCCACTCCACGGTCACTTCCCCCTGCCGCCATCTGCTCCGGCCGCCGCCCGCCCCGGGCCCGGCCAGCGGCCAGTCCGCCGACAGGTCCGTCACCGCCCTGACCCACCGCTGCCGCGCGCCGAGCGGGGCGTACGGGGCCGCCGCCGCCCACGCCCGGTCGAAGTCCCGCAGGAACGCGTGCACCGGCTCGCCCGGCACATTGCGGTGGATCAGCGCCTTCGGCAGCCGCTCCGCCAGGTCCGAGGGGCGGTCCAGCGAGGCGAGCCGGGCCGCGAAGGTGACCGTGCGCGGACCCTCCGTACCGAGGGCGACCCAGACATGACGCCGCCCGATCTCGTCGCACGTGCCCTCCACCAGGAGGCCGTCCGGCGCGAGCCGCGCGCGTAGCCGGGTCCAGACGGCCGCGACCTCGCGCTCCTCGTACTGCCGCAGGACGTTCGCCGCCCGGATCAGCACCGGTTTGCGGCCACGGCTCCCCGCCGGCGAGCCACCGCCCCCCGGCGCTGAGCCACCCGCCCGCGCGTCGCCCGCCCGCGCGTCGCCCGCCCGCGCGTCGCCCGCCCGCGCGTGGCCCGACTTCGCGTCGTCCTTCGGCACGTCGCCCGGTACGGGTACTTCGAAGCCGCCGTGTACGAAGCGCAGCCCGTCCTCTTCATAAGGACGCGCCGCCGCGACCCGCGCGGGCTCGATCTCCACCCCGACCACCTCGGTGCGCGGCTCGGCCGCCCGCAGCCGCCGCAGCAGTTCGACGGCCGTCCAGGGCGCGGCGCCGTACCCGAGGTCGACGGCGACGGGATCGGCGGAGCGGCGCAGGACGGGCCCGTGGACGGCGGCGATCCAGCGGTCCATGCGGCGCAGCCGGTTCGGGTTGGTCGTGCCGCGCGTGACCGTGCCCTCGGGGCGGCGGGGCGAAGGGGAAGGGGAGGGGCGCGCGGCCATGCGGGTGAGCCTAACGAGGCCGTGAACCTCCTAAGAAGGAGGCCGTGAATCTCCTGGGGAAGCAGCGAGCCCGAGGCGGCGGCAGGACGCGGGCGGCAGGACACGAGTGGTGGGACGCGGGCGGTGGGACACGAGGCGGTGGCAGATGCGCCGCCGGGTACCCGAAAGTCGCGCCGACGGTTGAGCCCTCAACGGTAATGGTTCGGCAAAACCGGAAATGAAAGAGCGCATTCCGGCGTTGCCGCGTACCGGAGGGTCCCCCTGCCCTCTTGTCGCCATGCTCCGAGCGAGAGGTCCGTCGACGTGAGCCAGTACGTGTCCAGGCTTGCCGGCACCCTGGTGTCACCACCCCGGCTGCGTATCCCGGGCCACCCCCGCAAACCCCGGCGCGTCGCCATGCTCAGCGTCCACACCTCCCCGCTGCACCAGCCGGGCACGGGCGACGCGGGCGGCATGAACGTCTACATCGTGGAGCTGGCCAAACGGCTGGCCGCCGTCAACATCGAGGTCGAGATCTTCACCCGTTCGACCACCGGCGGGCTGCCCCCGTCCGTGGAGCTGGCCCCGGGCGTACTCGTACGGCATGTGGACGCCGGTCCGTACGAGGGTCTGGCCAAGGAGGAACTGCCCGCGCAGCTCTGCGCGTTCACCCACGGCGTGATGCAGGCGTGGGCAGGCCACCGCCCCGGCTACTACGACCTCGTCCACTCCCACTACTGGCTCTCCGGCCATGTCGGCTGGCTCGCCGCCGAGCGGTGGGGTGTCCCGCTCGTGCACGCCATGCACACCATGGCCAAGGTCAAGAACGCGGCACTCGCCGAGGGCGACACCCCCGAGCCCGCCGCCCGTGTCATCGGTGAGACGCAGATCGTGCGCGCCGCCGACCGGCTGATCGCGAACACGGCCGAGGAGGCCGACGAACTCGCCCGCTTCTACGAGGCGGAGCGCGCCAAGGTCGCGGTCGTCCACCCCGGGGTGAACCTGGACGTCTTCCGCCCGGCCGACGGCCGCGCCGCCGCGCGCGCCCGGCTCGGGCTGCCGCAGGACGCGTTCGTCCCGCTCTTCGCGGGCCGTATCCAGCCGCTCAAGGCCCCCGACGTCCTGCTGCGCGCCGTCGCGGTCCTGCTGGCCCGGGACCCGTCGCTGCGCGGACGGCTGGTGGTCCCGGTGGTGGGCGGCCCGAGCGGCAGCGGGCTGGCCCGGCCGGAGGAACTGCACAAGCTGGCGTCCAGGCTCGGGATCGCCGATGTCGTACGGTTCCGGCCGCCGGTCGGGCAGGAGAGCCTGGCGGACTGGTTCCGGGCGGCTTCCGTGCTGGTCATGCCCTCCTACAGCGAGTCCTTCGGGCTGGTCGCCATCGAGGCGCAGGCAGCCGGGACCCCGGTCGTCGCGGCGGCGGTGGGCGGGCTTCCGGTGGCCGTACGCGACGGGCACACCGGCTTTCTGATCCCGGGCCACGAGCCGGAGGCGTACGCCGGGGCGCTCGCCCGCTTCGCCGACGGGCCCGAACTGGTCGACCGCATGGGGCGCGCGGCGTCGCGGCACGCGCGGTCGTTCGGCTGGGACGTCGCGGCGTCGGCGACGGCGGACGTCTACACGGCCGCCGTGCATGATCACCGGGGTCGCGTACGCTCGCACCATGGCTGACGACACGCGAGCCGCAGCGAACGTGACCGGACCCGCAGCGAACGGGACCGACGGTGCCACCTCCACCTCTGTGGAGGAGGATGCGGCGGACGTGGTGCGCCGCTGGCTGACCTCGGCCGCGCGCGACTCGGGCCTGGGGTGGGAGAGCCCCGAGCCGGGCTCCTTCGTCGTCACGCTGCCCGGCACCCGCAAGCTCTCCACGACCTGCTCCCTGCGTGTCGGCCGGCACTCCCTCTCCGTCAACGCCTTCGTTATCCGCCACCCGGACGAGAACGACGAGGCCGTGCTCCGCTGGCTGCTCGGGCGGAACCTCAAGCTGTACGGGGTGGCGTACGCGGTCGACCGGCTCGGCGACATCTATCTCTCCGGCAGGCTGCCGCTGTCCGCCGTCGGCGAGGACGAACTGGACCGGCTGCTCGGCTCCGTACTCGAAGAGGCCGACGGGTCCTTCAACACGCTGCTGGAGCTGGGGTTCGCGAGCGCGATCCGCAAGGAGTACGCCTGGCGCGTCTCGCGCGGCGAGTCCACGAGGAACCTCGAAGCCTTCACACATCTGACCCAGCACCCGTCGAGCTGACCGGTTCGACAACCGCGAACTGACCGGCTCCACCCTCTCGGCACCCGGTTCTGGCCGCCAACCGGCCTACTCATGCACGACTCTTCCCTCCTCCCGCCATGCCGTGGCATGCTCACGCTGACCGCAGACCTGAACTCCGTTCACATATGTGGAGGTTGAGATGGTGGGGAACGCTCGACTGGACCGACGGAACCGACAACCGGACCGGCAGGACCAACTGGACCGGCAGGACCAACCGGACCGGCAGGACCGACCGAACCTCGGCAGACGGGGGCTGCTCGCCGGCGCCGTCGCCGTGGCGGCCGGTGCGACAGCCACGGCCTTCGGCACCGGCGCGGGGATCGGCCCGGCCGCCGCCGCGACCCGGACCCCTGGCCCGTACGGCTCACCGGCCCCGCCCGCCCCGCGTACCTCCTCCGCACGCACGTCCCCCCGACTCTCCCCGCTCTGGCGCGAGTTCGCGGCGTCCCCGCTCAGCCACCCCCAGATCCCCTACGTCGGCCGGGCCGGACAGCGTGCCGGCTCCGACCGCCTCCCGCGTCCCCGCGTGGTCGCCGACGTCCGCGCGTACGGTGCCCGGAACGACGGCTCCGCCGACGCCGCCCCCGCCATCAACCGGGCCCTCGCCGACGCGGGCAGGCGCGGCGGCGGCACCGTCCTCGTCCCGGCGGGCACCTACCGCGTCGACGACATCATCCGCATCTCGCACAGCGGCGTGGTGCTGCGCGGCGCGGGCAGCGGGCGCACCACCCTCCTCGCGACGAAGAACCTCACCGAACTGATCGGCCCCTACGGCAGCCGCTTCGGCGGCGACAAGTCGAGCTGGTCCTGGGCGGGCGGCCTCATCTGGCTCGCCCCAGAGGCGCGTCTCGGCTCCCTCATCGACTCCATCAGAGCGAAGAAGTGGCCGGTGGAGGGCTGGACGGGCAACGACCGCACCGAGTTCGAGCCCCTCACCGCCGTCGCGCCCGCCCGCCGGGGCGACCGCACCGTGCGAGTGGCGGACGCGTCGCGGATCAGGCGCGGCGAGATCGTCCTCTTCCGGGTCTCCGACGACGCCGATCACACGCTCCTGGAGCACATGTCGGGCGGCGGCCCGGGGACGGAGTCGTACGACTGGTCGGACAAGTCGAAGCTGCTGAGCTACGTGCCGTACGAGTGGCCCGTACGCGTCACCTCCGTAAGAGGACGCGAACTCACCCTGGAACGCCCGCTTCCCGTGGACCTCCGTCCCGAGTGGAACACCCTGATCACCACCCTCGTCACACCGCTCACCGGCGCGGGGGTGGAAGGGCTGACGCTCGAAGCCGTCGAGACGCCCCAGTCGCCGCACCTGCTGGACAAGGGCCACAACGGGGTCACCTTCCAGTGCGCGTACGACTGCTGGGCGGACGACGTCACCGTCCGGAACGCCGACAACGGCTTCGGCCTCGTCGCCGCCTCCGCCTGCACCCTGCGGCGCACCCGTGTCGAGGGGCGCGGCTCGCACCATCCGTACTTCTGCCGTGAGGCGTCGCACGACAACCTGATCGAGGACTTCTTCATCGCCGCCCGGACCGTCCCGGCGCCGGCCGGCACCCAACTGCACGGCATCAACGTCGAGGGCCTGTCCAGCTACAACGTCTGGTCGCGGGGCGTGATGGAGATGGGCACCTTCGACACGCACCGGGGCCTGCCGTTCGCCAACCTCCGTACGGAGATCACGCTCGACAACAACGGCACGCACGGCGGCGACGCGTCCGCCGGACCGCTCTACGGCGCGCGGTTCACGCACTGGAACGTCACCGTGCTCAACGAACGGGCCGGGCTGGTCAGGATCGACGGGATCGCCCCGTACAGCGCGACGGCCGGGATCAGCGAGGTGCGCGAGTTCGGGCAGATCGACGTACCTGACTTCCAGGGCGAGTTGCACGCACGGCTGGAGTCGTACGGCAGACCGCAGGACATGCGCCCGAGCAATCTGTACGAGGCGCAGCGCGCCCTGAAGCTTCCCGGACGGCGGTCAGGGCGCGGGTGACTTCGCCACGTCCGGTACGGGCCCGCTCTCCGGCATCGCCTCCTCAGGAGAATCGCCAGGAGAGCCGGAAGGAGAACCAGAAAGAGAGCCGGACGCAGAGCCGGCGGCAGAGCCGGGACCGGGCTCCGCGCGGGACTCGAACCCGGCGTCCACGCCGCCCACCGGCAGCCCCCGCATCAGCAGCCAGTACCCGCCCGCCGCGACCGTCCCCAGCAACGCGCACGTGCCCCACAGCCAGTCCGGACCGTAGTGGTCGATCAGGAACCCGGACATCAGCGGCGCGACGAGACCGGCCACCGCCCACGACATCGTGTACATGCCCTGGTAGCGGCCCCGCCCGTGGACCGGTGACAGCCGGACCACGAGGCTGGTCTGCGTAGGCGCGTTGACGATCTCGGCCAGCGTCCACACGCAGACCGCCATGGCGTACACGGCCAGCGACCCGGCGAAAGCGGTGAGGCCGAAGCCGTAGCCCGCGAGCAACGAGGAGAGGATCAGCAGCCGCCGGGTGTCGCGGTGTTCGATGAAACGGGTGACCGGGATCTGGAGCACCACGATCAGCGCCCCGTTGAACGCGATGATCAGGCCGAAGTCGGAACTGCTGAACCCGCCCGCGCCCATCGCGACCGGCAGCCCCACGAAGCCCTGCTGGAAGACCAGCGCGACGACGAACGACAGCCCGACCACGCTCATGAAGCGCCCGTCCGCCAGGACCGTACGCATCCCGACCGCCGGCTCGATCTTCCCGCCCTCCGGGCCGCGTCCCGGCCGTGACTCGGGGAGTTTGAGGAAGATCAGCACGGCGCAGGCCAGCGTCATCGCCGCCTCACCGAGGAATCCGGCGAGATAGCTGTACTCGGCGACGAAGCCCGCGGCGGCCGACGAGATCGCGAACCCGAGGTTGATCGCCCAGTAGTTGAGGGAGAACGCCCTCACCCGGTCCTCCGGCTTCACGATGTCCGCCATCATCGCCTGCACGGCCGGGCGCGAGGCGTTGGACGTCAGCCCGACCAGGAACGCGACGGCGGCGATGGCCGCCGGGTCCTGCATGAAGCCGAGCAGCGCCACGGACGCGGCGGTCGAGGACTGAGCGATCAGCAGCGTGGGCCGCCGCCCGAGCCGGTCGGTCATCACGCCCGCGCCGACCGAGGAGACGACTCCGCCGAGGCCGTGGAGCGAGGCGACGAGACCGGCGTACGACGCCGAGTAGCCGCGCTCCATGGTCAGATACAGCACCATGAAGGTGGCGACGAAGGCACCGAGCCGGTTGACGAGCGTGCTCGTCCACAGCCACCAGAACTCACGGGGCAGCCCCGAGACACTTCGTCTGACGCTCTCACCCGTGGCCCGTCTCAGCCCGGCGACGGACATGTGCGAACCCCCTGGGGGTCCTGCGGACCCGTACTGACCCGGTAAGTGGCCGATCGGCCAACGGCAACTTACCGACGCGGGTCGCCCGGCCGCCAGTCAATTGACGGCGGGCGTCGACCGGGATCGTTCGATTAGGCTCGGCCCCATGGCCGACGCACCGTACAAGCTGATCCTCCTCCGCCACGGCGAGAGCGAATGGAACGCGAAGAACCTGTTCACCGGCTGGGTGGACGTCAACCTCACGGACAAGGGCGAGAAGGAGGCCGTACGCGGCGGTGAGCTGCTGAAGGACGCCGGCCTGCTGCCCGACGTCCTGCACACCTCCCTCCAGAAGCGCGCGATCCGCACCGCCACCCTGGCGCTGGAGTCCGCCGACCGCTCCTGGATCCCGGTCCGCCGCTCCTGGCGCCTGAACGAGCGCCACTACGGCGCACTTCAGGGCAAAGACAAGGCGCAGACGCTCGCGGAGTTCGGCGAGGAGCAGTTCATGCTCTGGCGCCGCTCGTACGACACCCCGCCGCCGGAGCTGGAGGACGGCACGGAGTTCTCCCAGAGCGACGACCCGCGCTACGCGGCGATCCCGCCGGAGCTGCGCCCGCGCACGGAGTGCCTGAAGGACGTCGTGGTCCGGATGCTCCCGTACTGGTACGACAGCGTCGTCCCGGACCTCCTGACGGGCCGTACGGTCCTGGTCGCCGCCCACGGCAACAGCCTCCGCGCGCTGGTGAAGCACCTGGACGGCGTCTCGGACGCGGACATCGCGGGCCTGAACATCCCCACGGGCATCCCGCTCGCCTACGAACTGGACGCCGACTTCCGCCCCCTCAAGCCGGGCGGCACCTACCTCGACCCGGACGCGGCGGCGGCGGCGATCGAGGCGGTCAAGAACCAGGGCAAGAAGAAGTAACGCGCAACGATCAAGGGGCCCTTGCCGCGAGTTCTTCGTGGTTGGGGCCCCTTGCTGCACACTGACCGTCCCCAACCTTGCAATGGTTTTTCGGGGCTGTTGTCAACCCCCCAATGGGCCTCGGCGGGTGTCGATGTGATGGGTATGCTGATGCCACCTCAACTGAACCTCCCTTGAACTCGACGTGCTGACAAGCGAGTTCCAGGCTCCGGCCCGAGAAGCGGGTCGGTTGGAGGATGAAGGGGAGGTGGTAGAGGTGAGTCTTGAGGAGGACACGCCTCGCAAGTGGACCGGGCCCGAGAAGTGGCAGGTCTGGCTTGCGGGCGTCGGCCTGCTGGTGACCATCGCTACCGGCGTGGTGCAGCTCGCTCGATGAGCGAGTCACGCGCGAGAACGGTCGGGACCGGACGCTGTACATGCAGCGAGCCCGGTCTACTGGTGAGCGACCGGGCTCGTTGACTGCACGAGGGCCTGGATCTGGTTGCAGCCGGATCCGGGTCCTCGGTCATTCTAGAGCTATCCAGAGCTTTCTAGAGCTATCTAGAGGTAACTAGATTTTGGACCAATCTCTCACAGGTAACTTGTGTAGCTTGTGCGAGATCGGCGAACTTGGATCTCTTCTGCTTCGGAGAACGTCTTCGCCACGACCAACCACGCATGAGAGATCTGTCCCTGCCGGACAACCGTTGGTAGCGACTTCTACGTGGCCAAGAGCTACTCGGTGGTCCGTATCCCTTGTGCGTATCGCTCGGTATGCCGAGTGGCAGGGAAGCCGTGGCTACTCGACAGGGCCCGTTACCGGCCCCTTCTCAGGGACCAAACCATCCACTTCACCGGCGCCAGCGTCGCTGTACTCCTCCCCGTAGCAGTCCGCCCGTTCCATCAACGCCGCCGAGGCAACCAGCATCACCGCGAGAGAGACCGTCCGCAAAGGGCTCGGCTCGGGAGGGTGATGGGGTGCGCGAAGCCACTGGTAGCGGTCGCCGGCGAGGGAGATCGGTCCCGGTACGACGATGAATGACTCGCGCTGGAGGTAGCGGTACGTCGGCGGGGCTTCCGTCTCCCGCGCGATCGCCCGCTCGAAGCGGTCCTTCGACTTCGGCGGAAGGAAGAAGCCGAGTTGACGCCCGGCCCGGTCGGCCAGCACCGGTCCGACGGGCATCCCGCGACGTTCCAGTTGGTCGAACGTCTCGACGCCGAGCCGCTGTTCGGTCACCACGGCATCGAAGGCGACACCCGTCGGCAGTGCATAGGGCCGCCTCGGGTCGTCCGCCCAGTGCTCGCGGCACAGTTCCGGGTCGTCCGCGACTGAGGACAACCACTCCATGCCCCGCCTCGTCATCCTCTGCACGTCATCCACCTCGGTCTGAACTTCCCTTCACCGACCCGTTTGGTCGCAGTGCGACCAGACTCCCGCGCCCACGCCGAGCGGGGCAGATGACGAGAGGTGACGGGGGATGACGAGGTGAGTGGGGGCGCGTCATCCGTCATCGGGGTCACTTTCGGCACGCTGATGCGCACGGAACGTACTCAAAGGGCTTGCCGCTTGCGTACATTCGGTAGGCAGCACGGGCGCCGCGCCCGTGCCCCGCACTCACGGGAGGCGATGACGCGTGGAGGCAGTGCGGCCGGTCGGTTTCGTCGTGCGTGACGCCCGCTTACGCCGTGGCTGGAGTCAGACTCGACTGGTCAGCACGCTACGACGGGTTGCGGCGCGACACGGCCAAGCGCTGCCGACCGATGCCAGCGTCAAGCGCCGGCTGGCGAGTTGGGAGAACGGGCACAGCACGCCCGACGAGTTCTACGGTTCGCTCCTTTGCGAGGTCTTCGGTCTGTCCGCCACTGAGCTCGGGCTGAGTCATCTCACCGGTCACGACGTCGCCCTGCTGGACGCCGTGTATCCCGTCGGCACGGATGCGGCCATCGCCACCGTGGATCGGTTGTGGCGTGCCGACCTGAACGGGTACGAGCCCTTGCTCCGGGCCGAACCGTCCGAGCCCGCCTGGAGCGACGCGTCCCTCCGCTGGCTGGTCGCTCCCGAAGCGTCTTTGCCCGAACCCAGAAGTGATCAGAGTCCGAGAGTCGGGCTCACGGACGTAGCCGTGGTCAAAGCGACCATCGACGTGTTCACCCGACTCGACGACCAGTTCGGTGGTGGTCACGCACGCCAGTCCGTCATCCAGTACCTCAGCCGGGATGTCGTACCGCTGCTCACCGGCCACTACACCGAAACGGTGGGGCGCGCGCTGTTCTCCACAGTCGCGGAAGCCGTTCTGCTCGCCGGCTGGATGTCCTACGACGCCGGCCACCACGGTCTGGCCCAGCGCTACTTCCTCCAAGCCCTCAAACTTGCCCAGGACAGCAACGATCGTCGTCTCGCGGGCAGCGTCCTGTCCGCCATGAGCCACCAGGCCACCTTCCTCGGCCGCTACACCCACGGCGCGACCCTTGCCCGTGCGGCCCTGATGGGAATCTCTGGAGTGGCCACACCGACTCTGCTTGCCCAGTTCCACGCCATGGAAGCCCGAGCTCTGGCCCGTACCGGTGACTGCCGAGCCACCGAAACGGCGCTCAGCGAAGCCGCCAGAGCCCTCGACCGTGCCGACCACGAGGACGAACCAGAGTGGATCACCTACTTCAACGACACGGAACTGGCGGCGGAAGCCGCGCACTGCTTTCGGGACGTCCGCCGTGCACGTGAGGCCGTGGCCTCCGCAGAGAACGCTATGAGTGGACGCCATGTCCGCAGTGACTTCTTCGCCACGATGGTTCTCGCCGACGCTCACCTGCACGCCGGGGACGCCGAGGAGGCGTGCCGGGTGGCTCTCGACGCACTCGACATAGGGGAACAGCTCAAGTCAGCGAGGTGCGTCGCGTACCTCTCGGAGTTCCGCCGACATCTCGAATCGCTGGGGCGGTCGGCCACACTGCGGGGCTTCACGGAGCAGGCGGGCGGCAGTCGTCTGTGGGCGGCGACCAAGCGCACCGCCGCCGCCTGAAGTCCGGCTGCTCAGAAGGCACTCCACTGCTTGCGACTGCCCCCTGTACGCAGGGTCTCGACACGCTGCGCGAACTCCGCCGCCGACTTCTCGCTCACCGGCACCCGCCTGCCCAACCACAGGACCATCATCAGCTCGCGAACGTCCGCCAGGACCGTGTAGCCCGGCCAGCGCATGACATCGAAGCCGTACAGGTGGACGAAGGACTCGTACTGCTCCCTCGTATGCCAGCCGAACCGTTCGTAGTAGATCGCCGTCAGGACCAGGTCCCACTCACGAGGGCCGAGGGCGAAGCCGTCGAGGTCGATCAGGATCGCGTGGCCGTCCCGGTGCCGCAGAAGATTGCCGATGTTCGCGTCGCCGTGAATCACTCCGGAGGGCAGGGCGAAGTCCAGTCGCTCGTAGGCCTTGCCCAGTTGTCCGGCACGCTCGCGCAGAAATGCCACGTCGTCGGCCGCCACCCCACGCAGCACGCTCAGCGACGTTCGTAGCTTCGTGACGGGATCGGCGTACGGCAGGCGCGGCGACTCCGGTTCGTCCAGACCGTGCAGGAGCTTCAGCAGGTCGGCCAACTCCGCGACCGTCGCGTACTCCTCGTGCTCCTGTGCGCTCTCCCAGAAGGTCACGACCCCGCCGCCGACGGCCAACGGCTGCTTGATGTCCGCCAGTATCCGGGTGGCCGGGAAGTTCTCCTTCTCCAGCCAGCGAGCCACGGCGACACTACGTTCCGCTTCTCCCGACGCGTCGGCGTCCCGCGCGACACGGGCGATGGCGGGAGCGGACGCCAATCGGTACACGGCGTTGGAACCGATACGCAGCAACTCAGCCCCGGACGCGTCCATACCGGCCACGGCACACGCCTCACGGAGCGCCGCACCAGCAGTCTCCGTGGTGAACTCCCGCCACGCAGCCGCCCATTCACCCTCCTCCGAGATCATGCGCCCGACGCTACTCGCCGCTTCAGAGGCGCACCACCACAGGTGGTGACCGATGGCTGGAGCGACGGCGCGTGCACCCGTGTGTCGCGTATGCGCCTACCGCCACCGTTCGACGGATGGAAGCGTGCGTGAGATACGGAGAGGTACCCGGAGCTTCGGCAGGAGGTACGGAATGGCAACGACGCAATCCAGGTGTGGTGCCCGCACCCTGGCAGGAACGGCATGCCGGAACCGCGCGGTGATCGGCACGTCTCGTTGCGCCAAGCACCAAGGCCCCTGGTCGTCCTACGGGGTCGCACAGCGCAAGGAAAAGGAAGCCAAGGCGAAGAAGCGCCAGATCCGGAAGAAGCGGTAGGCACCGCAGAGGCCCCGGCACACAGGAACGAAGGGCCTCTGCCCCGCCCACTGAGCAGGGCCCGGTCCGGGTGGGCGTCCACCACCGGACCGGGCCCTTGTCAAGGTCAGCCGCAGCTGCCGCCGCAGGCGCACGGCGAGCCGGACTGGCAGCCGCAGCCGCAGCCGGAGCCGCAGCCGCAGGCACCGAGGAGCGGCGGTCGCATCCGTTCGACGGGCGCGTTCTGCCGCGTGTCGGTCATGGGGGACTGGGCCATGGGTTCCTCCTCGACGGGATGCACGGGTGTACGGGGTGACGTCTGCGCCCATTGCATCCCCACCGTGGCGGGCGCATCAACGGCGCATGTGCGCAGACGTCCCCCGGCGCGACGCCGGCACGCCCCCCGCGCCCCCCTCGTACGACACCCCAGTGACCGGCGGGGCGGCCGGACCCGGGAGTGATCGCTCAGGCGCCCTCGACCGGCGAATCCGCCTGCTGGAGCTCGTCCGCGTGCTCACCCGTCACCAGATAGACCACGCGCTTGGCCACCGACACCGCGTGGTCGGCGAACCGCTCGTAGTACCGGCCCAGCAGCGTCACGTCCACCGCCGTCTCGATGCCGTGCTTCCAGCGGTCGTCCATCAGGTGCTGGAAGAGCGTCCGGTGCAGCAGGTCCATCTCGTCGTCGTCCTGCTCCAGCTGAAGGGCCAGGTCGACGTCCTTGGTGATGATGACCTCGGCCGCCTTCGCCATCAGCCGCTGCGCGAGCTGCCCCATCTCCAGGATGGGCGCGTGCAGGTCGTGCGGCACGGCGTTGACCGGGAAGCGGAGCCGCGCGAGCTTCGCGACGTGCTGCGCCAGGTCGCCCGAGCGCTCCAGGTCCGCGCTCATCCGCAGCGACGTGACCACGATCCGCAGATCCGTGGCGACCGGCTGCTGCCGTGCCAGCAGGGCGATCGCCCTGGCCTCCAGGTCGTGCTGGAGGTCGTCGACCTTCTGGTCGGCGGCGATCACACTCTCGGCGAGCTTCAGGTCCGCGTCCAGCATGGACGTGGTGGCGCGCCCGATCGCGGACCCGACCAGCCGGGCCATCTCGACCAGTCCCTCGCCGATCGAGTCAAGTTCCTCGTGGTACGCGTCCCGCATGGGTGTCCCTCTCTGGATTTCCTGCTGGTGGTCCGGGGGTGTCCGAGTACGTCGAAAGGCCCCGGACCACGCTGTGCCCGTCGTACGGACGGTCATGCGCCGCCAGGGGTCGGGGGCCGTTCGGACCCCCACGCTCCCACGTTCGGCCCGCCAGGAGTCCGGATACTCCCTCCCAAATGAACCGGTACTTTCCCCACGGTGAACTCTGGGCGACGAGTGTCCGAGGAGACACTTGTACGTCTGGGAGAGTGTCGGTCCACCCGCATAACCTGGCTGCATGGACGTGAACGCGGCAGTCGCCGCATTGGCAGCGATCGCCGGGGCATGCACCGGCGTGATCGCCATGCTGGCGTTCCGCTGGAGCGAGCGCGACCAGGCCAGGCCCAGCCGCAGCTCACTCCATACGGAGGCCGGGCTCCCCCCCGGTGTCGACACCGTACTCTCCGTGCTCCGCTCCTCAGCCGTCGTCCTCGACGAGAGCGACTCGGTGGTCAAGGCCAGCTCCGCCGCGTACGCGCTGGGCCTGGTCCGGGGCGGCAAACTGGCCGTCGATCCCATGCTGCACATGGCACGTGACACCCGACGGGACGGTGAGATACGCCAGGTCGAACTGGACCTGCCCCGGCGCGGCACCGGCCGCGGCGAGGCCCTGGCCGTCTCCGCCCGGGTGGCGCCGCTCGGCTCCCGCCTCGTGCTGCTGCTGGTCGAGGACCTCACCGAGGCCCGCAGGATCGAAGCGGTCCGGCGCGACTTCGTGGCGAATGTCAGCCATGAGCTCAAGACCCCCACCGGGGCGCTGTCCCTGCTGTCCGAGGCCGTCATGGACGCCTCCGACGACCCCGAGGCGGTCCACCGCTTCGCCGGCCGTATGCAGATCGAGGCGACCCGGCTCACCAATCTCGTACAGGAACTCATCGACCTCTCGCGGGTGCAGAACGACGACCCGCTGGAGGACGCCGAGCCGGTACGGGTGGAGGAACTCGTCGCCGAGGCCATCGACCGGTCCCGGCACGCCGCCTCCACCAAGCAGATCACCATGGCCGCCGGAGGCGCCGCCGATCTGCGAGTCTGGGGGAACCGCGGCCAGCTGGCCGCCGCCCTCGGCAATCTCGTCGAGAACGCCGTCAACTACTCCCCGGCCCGCACCCGTGTGGGCATCGCGGCCCGGCGTGTGACCGAGCCCGGCGGGGAACGTATCGAGATAGCCGTCACCGACCAGGGGATCGGCATCTCCGAGAAGGACCGCGAGCGCGTCTTCGAACGGTTCTACCGCGTCGATCCGGCACGCTCACGGGCCACCGGTGGTACGGGCCTCGGCCTGGCCATCGTCAAACACGTGGCCGCCTCGCACGGCGGGGAAGTCACGTTGTGGAGCTCCGAAGGCCAGGGTTCCACCTTCACCCTGAGGCTCCCCGAGGCGGGCGCCGCACGGGACCGCACACCCACCGGCCCGGACGATGCCGCCCAGCGCCGCTACGACCACGACGTCAACGATCTTGACCCATCGAATGAGATCCCTGCCCCGGAGGTCCTTCCGTGACCCGAGTGCTCGTCGTCGAGGATGAGGAATCCTTCAGCGACGCTCTTTCCTACATGCTCCGCAAGGAAGGCTTCGAGGTCGCCATCGCGACCACCGGGCCCGCGGGGCTCGACGAGTTCGAACGCAACGGCGCCGACCTCGTCCTCCTCGACCTCATGCTGCCCGGCCTGCCGGGCACCGAGGTCTGCCGCCAGCTGCGCGGAAAGTCCAATGTCCCGGTGATCATGGTGACCGCCAAGGACAGCGAGATCGACAAGGTCGTCGGCCTGGAGATAGGAGCCGACGACTATGTGACCAAGCCGTTCTCTTCCCGTGAGCTGGTCGCGCGCATCCGCGCGGTGCTGCGCCGCAGGGGAGAGCCGGAGGAGGTCACGCCGGCCGCGCTGGAGGCGGGACCGGTCCGGATGGACGTGGACCGCCATGTCGTGACGGTCTCCGGCGGCAAGGTCGACCTGCCGCTGAAGGAGTTCGACCTCCTGGAGATGCTGCTGCGCAACGCGGGCCGCGTGCTGACCCGTATGCAGCTGATCGACCGGGTGTGGGGCGCGGACTACGTGGGGGACACCAAGACCCTCGACGTCCACGTCAAGCGGCTGCGCGCGAAGATCGAGCCCGATCCGGGGGCGCCGCGCTATCTGGTGACGGTGCGCGGCCTCGGCTACAAGTTCGAGCCGTAAACCCGGGCCGGACGGGGACGCGGCCGAGAGCCGTGGACCGGGCGGGTCGGAGCCTGCGGGTCGCCCTTCCGGGCAGGTACGGGGGAAGCCGGGGGTCGTAGTACGTACGAGGCGCCGCACCGGAATCCGGTACGGCGCCCGAACACGCGCGTACCGACGCGCGCGCCCACGTATATGCCTGTGTACGTGCCTACCCGCATGCCTACGTACGTGCGTGCGTACGCGGCGGGGACCGACGTACCACCGAGCACCACCGTGACGCACGCACCTGCGCGCGTACGACGGCCGCGTCGGCGTGCCGTCAGTGCCCCGTGCCCGGGTCCGCCGGCCGGGGGTCCGCGTCAGTGCTCCGGGTCCGTGGACGCCGACGCGGCGTCCGTCGGCGTGGACTGCTCACCCTGGTCGGTGCCCTGGTCCGCGCCCTCGACGGTGCCCTCCTCGCCGGCGGGCGCCTCGGACTCACCGTCCGTGGGCTCACCGGCCGGGGACTCCTCGCCCTCGGGCGCGCCGGACGCGCCCTCCGACGGCGTGCCGCCGGGCTCCTCCGACGCGCCGGCCGACGCCGACGGGCTGGGCGCCGCGCTCGGGCCGAAGCTCTCGTAGGGGCCGGTCGCGGGGACGACGAAGGCGTCCAGGGCGATGTCGCCGGTGTCGCTGAACTGGAACACGACACGCTGGGCGTCGCCGTTGCGGGCGGGCTCGTCGCCGCCCTGGATCACGGCGGACGCGTTGCCGTCGCCGCCGATCAGGATCGAGCCGCCCGCGGGCACCTTGAGCGGTCCGGCGCCCTTGGCCGGGGTGATCGTCACGGTGGCGCCGGTGTCCGGCAGCGTGATCGCGTCGAGGGTCTGCGCGGTACGGCCGTTGTTGAAGAGCTTCGCCGTCACGGCGGCCGTGCCCTTGTCGGCGGCCTCCGGCCGGGTCACGACCGTGGCGTTCTGGATGCTGATCCCGCCGATCGAGGTCGACGCGTTGTCAGGTCGGACGCCGAGCGTCTGCGCGTTGTTGCCCGCACCGCACGCGGCGAGCGAGGCGATCGAGAACGCGATGGCAGACGCGGCGAGGGTGCCGCGTCGAAGGCTGCGGCTCACGGCGGCGGCAACTCCTTGGACGTACGGGCGGATTTACGGGCGGACCTGCGAACTGACCTACGGACGGACCGCGGGGCCGCGGACCGGGGGTGGGCCAACAGTGCTTCAGCGGGCCCAGGTTACCGAGCCCCCGTCGCGCCCCCGCACCCGACCCGCCCTCAACGGCCGCCCGGCGCCGGGCGTACGGCCGGAAGACCCCCGAAGCGCGGACGGACGACGGCCGAAGCCGGGAGCGAAGTAGGGGCGGAGCCGGGAGTGAAGTACGGGCGGAGCGCGGACGGAAGTACGGGCGCGGGGGCACGGAAGTACGGGCGGAAGACCGGCGGAAGTGCGTGTCCACCGCATGTTTTGTACGCCGTTCACATAAGCACGGTGATCAATTCCCCGGCCCGACACACATTCCTTACGAATAGCTCCCGGCGGCTTCGGAAATCCGCCCGCGAGGGCTCCGGTGATCAATTCGGATTGAGTTCGCACTTCAGGTCGTACGTGTGACCGACATCCGAACGGAGCATGGGAAGAGCCACCTGCCGAATCGGACAAATGGGGATGTTCGACCCGCCGTGGGGGCGGTCGGGGTGATGTGGCGGCCGTGTTTCCGTCCGGCTTCGCAACCGCTCCCACCTGCGAATACCCGGTTCCGCAAGCCGCCCGCAGCACGTTCCTATTGCTGTTGTCAAGCCCCGAGAAGCGCCCTGACCTGCGAAAACGCCATTCAGAAGAGGCCGTTCCCGTGTTACTCTGGATAGCCACGGAAGGGGTACCTGTCACATGACGTTCAAGGTTGGCGACACCGTGGTCTATCCCCATCACGGGGCCGCGCTGATCGAGGCTATCGAAACTCGTCAGATCAAAGGTGTGGACAAGACCTACTTGGTGCTCAAGGTCGCCCAGGGCGACCTGACGGTTCGTGTCCCGGCGGACAATGCGGAGTTCGTCGGAGTGCGCGATGTGGTCGGTCAGGATGGACTCGACCGGGTCTTCGAGGTGCTGAGGGCGCCGTACGCGGAAGAGCCGACGAACTGGTCCCGGCGCTACAAGGCAAATCTTGAGAAGCTCGCCTCCGGCGATGTCATCAAGGTCGCCGAAGTGGTCCGCGACCTCTGGCGTCGGGAACGAGAGCGTGGACTCTCCGCAGGTGAGAAGCGCATGCTCGCCAAGGCGCGCCAGATTCTGGTGAGCGAGCTGGCTCTCGCGGAGAACACGAACGAGGACAAGGCCGAGGCTCTGCTCGACGAGGTCCTCGCGTCCTGACCGGGTCCTGACCCGGACGTCCCGGCCGGCCGGTGCGACCGACGTGCGCGTCACGCGCGCGCACGAGCGCCGATCAGCGACCGGGCGTGAAGCAGGACCATGCAGCAGGACGCAGGATCACGCAACGATCCGTCGCGCCAATGCCGCGGTGCCCGCCGACCAGCAGCAAACCCCTGCTGTGTCCCCGGGCACTGTGGCATGTCCGGTCGGTACGCGCTGCCGTCCGAGGCCCACGACGACGTTGAGGCACGAGGACGCCTGAATCCGGACAACGTCCGAGCCCCGGAGCCCGGACGACAAGCCCGTACGGCGTGACGTACGAGCGACGCCCGGTGGGACGACCGGCGAACCTCACGGCTCACGCGGCTCACACCTCGCGCCACGCCCGTCACCGTGGGAATCCACCTGCGGAATCTCTCGGTACCGAGCCGATCTGGCCATAAGATCTACCCGGTCGTGACAGCCCGTCACGCCAACCGAATTCCCCGCAGTCCCCGTATCGGTACCCGCTTCGGGCACATACGCCTGTGCCCGATCCTGGCGTGCCGGGCCCGGGGCAGCTGGCGCAGCTGGTCTCAACCAGTGTCACGGAAGGGTCCGGTCAAGGCGCCGCGCCCGGCACGTTTGAGGCCATACCCATGTCGGCCGAGGAAACAAACCTGCCGGAGTGCAACCGATGCCAGACGAATCGAGACCACACCGCACCGCCGCCGTGATCCCCGCGGCGGGCCGCGGCATACGGCTAGGCCCCGGTGCCCCCAAGGCGCTCCGCACCCTGGGCGGCACCCCGATGCTGGTCCACGCGGTCCGCGCCATGGCGGCCTCCCGCTCGGTCTCCCTCGTGGTCGTGGTCGCCCCGCCCGAGGAGAGCGCGGCGGTGAAACTGCTCCTCGGCGAGCACTCGCTGCCCGCCCGGACCGACTACCTCGTGGTGCCCGGCGGCGAGACCCGCCAGGAGTCCGTACGGCGCGGCGTGGAGGCCCTGCCGGACGACATCGCCACCGTCCTCGTCCACGACGCCGCCCGGCCGCTCGTGCCCGTCGAGACGGTGGACGCGGTGGTCGAGGCCGTGACGGCCGGGGCGCCCGCCGTCGTCCCCGCGCTGCCGCTCGCCGACACCGTCAAGGAGGTCGAGCCCGCCGGGAAGGACCAGCCCGAGCCCGTCGTCGCCACGCCCGACCGGGCCAGACTGCGCGCCGTACAGACCCCGCAGGGCTTCGACCGGGACACGCTCGTCCGCGCGCATCTGACCGTGCCGCTCACCGGGCAGGGCGCCACCGACGACGCCGGGCTGGTCGAACAGCTCGGCGAGCCCGTCGTGGTCGTGCCCGGCCACGCCGAGGCGTTCAAGGTGACCCGGCCGCTGGACCTGCTGCTCGCCGAGGCCGTACTCGCCCGCAGGAGGGCCAACGATGGCTACTGAGTCCACCCGCCCGGCCTCCGACCGGCCCGGCGACGCGCCGGGGGACGCGGCGCTCGTCGCGGGTCTGCCGCTCGTCGGCATCGGTACGGATGTCCACGCCTTCGAGGCGGGGCGCGAGCTGTGGTGCGCCGGCCTGCTGTGGGACGGCCCCGGGAACGACGGTTTCGGGCTCGCCGGGCACTCCGACGGCGACGTCGCCGCCCACGCCGCCTGCGACGCGCTGTTCTCCGCGGCCGGCGCCGGCGACCTCGGCGCGCACTTCGGGACCTCACGGCCCGAGTGGTCCGGCGCCTCCGGTGTCACCCTCCTTAAAGAAGCGGCCAGGATCGTCCGTGCCGAAGGGTTCGCCATCGGCAATGTCGCCGTCCAGGTCATCGGCGTACGGCCGAAGATCGGCAAGCGGCGCGACGAGGCCATGAAGGCGCTGTCGGAGGCCGTCGGCGCACCCGTCTCGGTCTCCGGCACGACCACCGACGGACTCGGGCTGACCGGGCGCGGCGAGGGTCTCGCGGCGATCGCCACGGCGCTGCTCGTCCGCGTGCGCTGACCTGCCGCCCCGGGCGATCTGCCCGCCCGACGGCGTGGCCCGAAATACCTTGGGCCCGCCGTCCGTTGAGGAAGCATCGCCGGGTGCGCCGCGCGCGTGCCGGGTCGTACACCCGCCCTTCGGGGTCACGTACGTGCGTCCGTCCCCGCCGGGGTACGGGCACTGCGGCGAACCGAACCTCCTCCTCAGGAAGGCACCAGCCATGGCAGACGCTCTTCTCTCCGACGACCTCAAAGGGCTCCTCGACAGCACGGTCTTCGTCGCCATCGCCACCGTCCAGCCCGACGGCAGCCCCCAGGTCTCACCGGTCTGGGTGAAGCGCGACGGCGACGACCTCCTCGTCTCGACCACCGTCGGCCGCCGCAAGGAGCTGAACCTGCGCCGGGATCCGAGGGTGACGGTCCTGCTCCAGCCCTTCGACGCGCCGTACTCCTACGCGGAGATCCGCGGCACGGCCACCCTCACCACGGAGGGCGGGCAGGAGCTGATCGACGAACTGGCCGTGAAGTACACGGGCAAGACGTACGGCGAGTTCAACCCGAACGCGGCCCAGGACGACCCGCGCGTCGTCGTCCGGATAACGCCCCGCAAGGTCGTCGGCAGCATCTGACCTCGGAGGACCGCGAGAGCTGCGAGAGCTCCGAGAACGGCGGGGGCGGCCGGGGTGCGGGGGTGACCGGGGCCCGGGGTGGCGGGGGCGGCCACGGGCGGAGGGCCGAGCCGGCCGCCCCGCCCCGCGCGCGCCCCGTCGCTGACCGATGACGGACAGTGCCCGGCGGCCCTCCCGCACCCCTCCGAAGCGTCTGACGAGGGCCGTCCGGCGCGCGCGACGTCACGCTTCGGTGTCCCGTGTCCCCAAGGGGCCCGGGGCACCGGCTCCGGCGCACTACCCTTGTCGCGTGACTATTCGGCTGTACGACACCGGCGCCCGGCAGACCCGTGACTTCACCCCGCTCGTCCCGGGCTGTGTCTCGATCTACCTCTGCGGCGCCACCGTGCAGGCCGCGCCGCACATCGGGCACATCAGGTCGGGGCTCAACTTCGACATCATGCGGCGCTGGTTCGCCCACCGCGGCTACGACGTGACCTTCGTACGGAACGTCACCGACATCGACGACAAGATCATCACCAAGTCGGCCGCGCAGCACCGCCCCTGGTGGGCCATCGGGTACGAGAACGAGCGCGCCTTCAACACCGGTTACGACGTCCTGGGCTGCCTGCCGCCCACCTACGAGCCGCGCGCCACCGGTCACGTCCCCGAGATGGTCGAGATGATGCGCGGCCTCATCGAGCGCGGTCACGCCTACGCCAGTGAGGGCAACGTCTACTTCGACGTGCGGTCCTTCCCCGGCTACCTCCAGCTCTCCAACCAGGACATCGACGATCTGCGCCAGCCCTCCGGCGACGGCGAGACCGGCAAGCGCGACCCGCGCGACTTCGCGATGTGGAAGGCCACCAAGCCCGGCGAGCCCGACTGGGAGACGCCGTGGGGCCGAGGCCGGCCCGGCTGGCACCTGGAGTGCTCCGCCATGGCGCACAAGTACCTCGGCAGCGCCTTCGACATCCACGGCGGCGGCCTGGACCTGATCTTCCCGCACCACGAGAACGAGATCGCGCAGGCCAAGGCGTACGGCGACGACTTCGCCCGCTACTGGGTGCACAACGCCTGGGTCACCATGAGCGGCGAGAAGATGTCCAAGTCGCTCGGCAACTCGGTCCTGGTGAGCGAGATGGTCAAGCAGTGGCGGCCCATCGTCCTGCGCTACTACCTGGGCACCCCGCACTACCGGTCGATGATCGAGTACAGCGAGGAGGCCCTGCGCGAGGCCGAGTCCGCCTTCGGGCGGATCGAGGGCTTCGTCCAGCGCGCCATCGAACTGGCCGGTCACACGGTCGAACCGGCGGACGAGGTCCCGCCCGCCTTCGCCGAGGCCATGGACGACGACCTGGGCGTCCCGGGGGCCCTCGCGATCATCCACACCACGGTCCGGCAGGGGAACTCGGCCCTGGCCGCCGACGACAAGGAAGCGGCGGTCGCCCGTCTCGCCGAGGTCCGGGCGATGCTCGGCGTCCTCGGCCTGGACCCGCTGGACGCGCACTGGACGGGCGCGGGCGCCGGCGAGGACGGCTCCGACGGGCGGGACAGTCTGCACGGGGTGGTGGACACCCTCGTACGGCTGGTGCTCGACCAGCGCGAGGCGGCGCGCGGTCGCAAGGACTGGGCCGCGGCCGACGCCATCCGTGACCAGCTCCAGCAGTCCGGACTCGTCATCGAGGACGGCCCGGCCGGGCCGAGGTGGACGCTGGGCCCGCGCTGAGCGGGTCGCCCGTCCTGTCCCGCGTCCGGCCCCGGGTCACGGCCCGCGCGTCCCGTCCCGTTGATCGGGTCGGTACGCGGCGGCCCGCCCTCCGTTCGTACGTGAGGTCTGCCTGCCGGGACGGGACACCGGGCGTCCGCCCTCCGGACCGACGCCGGGCCGTGGCGCCCGCCCCTCGGGACCGACACCACGGCCTCGTGAAGGAGAATGGCGTGGCTTCCTCCTGAAGAGGCGTGGCTTCCTCCTGAGGAAGAGGCGCCGGGTGTGCCCGGTCACCGGGCCCCGGCCGGGCCCCGATTGTGCTGTCCGGCCGCGGGGCTGCACACTCACGTGAGCGAAGTGACGTCCTCACGCACCGACGAGAGCAACGAAACAGGTAGGTCATGGCCGGGAACAGCCAACGCAGGAACCGCCGCACGTCCAACAAGAAGGGCGCGCAGGTCGGCAGCGGTGGCAAGCGGCGCCGCGGCCTGGAGGGCAAGGGCCCGACCCCGCCCGCGTCCGCCCGCAAGGGCCATGTGAAGAACCGCGTCTCCAACGCCAAGGCCAAGCTCACGGCCCGCCGCCAGGTCGCCCGTCGCGGCGGCAAGGGCAGCAGCGAGCTGGTCGTCGGCCGCAACCCGGTCTTCGAGGCCCTGCGCGACGGCGTCCCGGCGACGACGCTCTACGTACAGCAGTACATCGAGAACGACGAGCGTGTCCGCGAGGCCCTTCAGCTCGCGGCCGACCGCGGCGGCATCCACCTGATGGAGGCCCCCCGCGCCGAACTCGACCGCATGACCAACGGCCTCAACCACCAGGGCCTGGTGCTCCAGGTCCCGCCGTACGAGTACGCGCACCCCGAGGACCTGGCCGCCGCCGCGTTCGACGACGGCGAGGACCCGCTGATCGTCGCGCTCGACGGCATCACCGACCCGCGCAACCTCGGCGCCGTCGTCCGTTCCGTCACCGCCTTCGGCGGTCACGGCGTCGTCGTCCCCGAGCGCCGCGCCGCCGGGATGACCGCCGGAGCGTGGAAGACCTCGGCCGGCACGGCCGCCCGTACGCCCGTCGCGCGTGCCACCAACCTGACGCGGGCGCTGGAGAGTTACCAGAAGGCGGGTCTGACCGTCGTCGGTCTCGCCGCGGACGGCGACACCGAGGTCGGGGACCTCCCGGCGCTCGGCGGCCCGGTCGTGATCGTGGTCGGCAGCGAGGGCAAGGGACTGTCCCGGCTGGTCGGCGAGACCTGCGACTTCCGGGTGCGCATCGCGATGCCGGGCGGCGCCGAGTCGCTGAACGCCGGTGTCGCGGCGGGCGTGGTGCTGTACGAGGCGGCCCGCAGGCGCGCCTGAGCACCCCGCCCGCGCGAGCACCCTCCACGCACCCGGCCACCCGGCCGTCCGCCCCGCCGGATGGGGGCACCTTCGTACGGATGTCCCCATCCCGGCACTCTTGACGGGCCTCGGACATTTCCGGGCTTGTCAAGGCAGTGTCCTAAACACAAGTCACTCGGTTAGATGAGTGTGGACACCAGAACGCCCCGGCCCGGGTTCGACGAACAGCCCCCGCTGAGCATGGTCAAGGTGGACTGCGATCCCGCGCAGGTCATCGTGAACCACGCCAGTTTCCGGGTGAGGCTCGCATCCAGTCAGCGCCCCAGCCCCGCACGCGCCATCGCGGACACCGCGCGGATTCCCGCGATGAGCGGCGGCGGAGGCGCGGCGCGCCGCCGGGCCCCCGTCGTGTGGAGCGGCAGGTCGGCACCGGGCGACCTCGGAGCCACCGGGCTCCTCCAGGCCGTACGGAACTCCTCCGTGACCGCCGGCGCGGCGGGCCTCGCCGACGGCCCGCGCGGCCCCTACGGGGACGGGGGAGCGACCGGCTCCACCCAGGTCATCCCCAGGATCGGCCTGGGCGAGGACACCATGCCGACCCCGCGCGTTCCGCAGCCCGGCGGGCCGCGCTCCGACGGACCGCTGCTGCCGCCGATGCGCCGGGCCGTGGGCGCGTACGACGCCCCGCCGGAGTCCGACACGTACGGCGGCGGCACGGCCGACCCGTACGACACGGCCGACACGTACGGGGCGCGCCACCGGGGCGCGCACGACGACCGCGACGACGAGCAGTACGAGTACGAGCGCGCCGAGGGCCGGTACGGCGAAGGCCGCGGCTACGAGGGACACCACGACGGCGACCCGCGCGGACGGCGCTACGACCTCTCGGCCTCCGAGGCCGCCGTACGGCACGCCTACTACCCCGGCCGCCGCATGAACCTCGGAGTGGTGCTCCTGCCGCTCCGCGTCTTCCTCGGGCTCATCTCCATCTACGCGGGCATGGGCAAGCTCTGCGACCCCGTCTACTTCGACGGCGGCAAGCGCGGCTCCATGGTCACCTGGCTCACCTCGCTCCAGCCGTGGGCCCTGGCCGAACCGCTGCGCGACTTCGCCCTCTCGCACCCCGTCGGCGCCGGGCTGAGCGTCGCGTTCCTCCAGGTCCTCGCCGGTGTGCTGACCGTCCTCGGTCTGTGGCAGCGGCTCGCGGCCTGTTTCGGCGCGCTGCTCTCGGCCGCGCTGATCCTCACGGTGAGCTGGCGCACCGTCCCCGCGTACGACGCGCCCGACATCATCTATCTGGCCGCCTGGTCCCCGCTGATCATCGCGGGCGCGCCCGTCTACTCGGTGGACGGCCGCCTCGCGGGCGAAGCATGGCGCAAGCTCGGTCCGCGCACGCCGCTCAGGGACCTGCGGCGCCGGGTACTGCGGCGTGGCGCGGTCGTCGCGACCGTCGTCATCGGCCTGACGCTGCTCGTCGGCTCGATCCTCGGCGGAGCCGTACGGTCCTCGGAGATGGTGACCGTGCCCGGACCGAACAACCCGGTCAACCAGCTGCCCGGCTCGCCGCTTCCGCAGAAGTCCGGCGGGAGCAGCGCGTCCGGTGAGCCCACGGGCGAGGCCCGGCGGAGCGGCGGCAGCGCCGCGCCGTCGGCCGGCCGGACCAGCGGCCCGGAGGCCGAGCGGTCGGCGCCCGGCGAGACCCCGGCGGGCGAGCCGGACCGCAGGTCGACGGGCGGGCGGCCCAGCCAGTCGCAGGGCACGGGCCAGGCGCCTCCCGGGACCTCGCAGCAGGCGCCCCCGCCGTCGAGCAGCCAGGGCCCCGCGACGAGCGGCGGCTCGACGGGCGGCGCCGGCCAGGGCGGCGGCACGACCGGCGGGGGCGACGGCGGCGGCACCACGGGCGGCGGCGGTGGCGGTGGCGGCGGGGGAGGCTCCTCCACCGGCGGCGCCGGCGGCGCCAAGAACCCGATCGGCGGCCTGCTCGGCTGAGGAGCCGAGGAAGCCGAAGAAGGCACATACGAGGGCGGCCACCCGGTGGGACCGGGTGGCCGCCCTCGTACACGCTGTGGGCCCGCCTACGGGCCTGAGACGCCTGTTACGGCTCCGGGAGTCGTGGGAGCCGCGCCCGCACGGCTGCGGCCCGCACAGGACCTCTCAGGGGCTGCCGGGGGCTTCCGGGGAGTGTCGGTGCCGGGGATCCGGCCCACGGAGCGCACGTACGGTGCGAACGCCGCACCAACTCGCCGCCCTCGACTGCTCAGCGCCTCAACGCCTCAATGCCTTGACGGCGCGAGGGCCCCCAACGGATCAACTCCCCGAGGAGGCCAGTTCCTTGGCGGCCTCGGTGAGGTCCTTCGCGGTGTCGATGGCCCGCCAGTACGCGCCCTGCGGCAGCGGGAAGCCCGCCAGCCGCCGCTCGCGCGCCAGCCGGGGAAAGGTCGTCCGCTCGTGGTCGCCCCGCTCGGGCAGCAGGTCCGTGAAGGCCGAAGAGAACACGTACACACCGGCGTTGATCAGATAGGGCGACGGCGGCGACTCGATGAAGTCCAGGACATGGCCGAACTCGTCGGTCTCCACGGCGCCCCAGGGGATGCGCGGCCGGGCGAGGGCGAGCGTCGCCGTGGCGTCGCGCTCGGCGTGGAACGCGGCCATCTCGCGCAGCGAGAAACGGGTCCAGATGTCGCCGTTGGTGGCGTACCAGGGCTGCCCGGGTTCCGGCAGCCGTGCGGCGGCGTGCTTGAGGCCGCCGCCGCGCCCCAGCGGCTCGTTCTCCACCACGGTCGTGACACGCAGCGGGAGTTCCGACGCGTCCAGCCACTCCTGGAGCACCTCGGCGAGATGGCCGCACGAGACCACGGCGTCGGTGACGCCCTCGGCGGCCAGCCAGGCGAGCTGATGGCCGATGATCGGGGTCCCTGTGCCGGGGATCTCGACCATCGGCTTGGGACGGTCGTCGGTGTACGGGCGCAGCCGCGACCCCTGGCCGCCCGCGAGGACCACGGCCTGCGTCGGAAACGTATGCATGCCGTGAACGATAGGCGGGGCGGTCGGGGGGCCGGTGCTCAGTTCCCCGCGGTCTGCTGGGAGACCCCGTAGGCGAACGAGGTGTCGCACACGGGGCGGGAGAACGACTGGGCGCGGGTGGGACCGTAGTGCGCGACGGCGGCGCGGCCGAGCGCGCGGGCCAGGGACATGCAGTGCTTGGCGAGCGAGGGGCGCTCCTCGACCTGGCGCTGGAGGTGGGTGAGGGCGATCCCCGGGTCCTTCTCCTGGAGCTCCACGAGCAGCTTGTCGCGGAGGACGTCGTGCGGGGCGCGGGACTTGGCGCGTACGGAGGCGCTGTCCGAGGAGGCGGTGAGGATCTGCGCCTCGGAGCTCTTGGCCGCCCAGGGGACGGTCGCGACCGCGAGGGTCCCGGAGAGCACGAGGACGACGGGCAGGACAAGGGCGAGAGATCGGCCGATTCGGCGGGCTGTGTGAGTCACGCAGGCGAGCGTAGCGCTCAGTGATGATTTGGCGACATTTAGTCACTCGGGTGAGGGATGGTTCGACGGGTCTTTTCGATTCGGGTGTTGACGAACGCGAATCGAAATGGCCGATGTGCCGGGGTATTTGGCCGGTCGGGCGGAGGGCCGGCGGAGCGATTCCCGGGGTGCGGTGGGGGCGCCGGGGAGTGTCGGGGAGTGTCGGACGCAAACGAACGGCCCCGCACCGAGGTGCGGGGCCGTCGTACGTTCGTCGGGTCAGTCGCTGAGACGCTCACCCGTCGAGGACGCGAACACGTGGGTCTCGCCCGAACGCGGCACGACGTGCAGCGTGGCGCCCTTGTCGGGAACGGCGCGGCCGTTGACGCGGACCACGAGGTCCTTGTGCTCGCCGCCGACCTGCGCGCTGCCGTAGACGTAACCGTCGGCGCCGAGTTCCTCGACGACGTTGACGGTGACGGCCAGACCGGCCGGGCCGTCGGCGTCCTTCGACAGCGACTTCGCGGCTTCGCCGCCCTGCTCGACGATGTCGAAGTGCTCGGGTCGCACACCGACGGTGACCGTGCTGTCGCCCCGGTCGGCCGCCGCGGACAGCGCCTCACGGGAGATCGGCACCACGCTGTTGCCGAACTTCACACCGCCGTCGGTGATCGGGACCTCGACCAGGTTCATGGCCGGGGAGCCGATGAAGCCGGCGACGAAGAGGTTGGCGGGACGGTCGTACATGTTGCGCGGCGAGTCCACCTGCTGGAGCAGACCGTCCTTGAGCACGGCGACCCGGTCACCCATGGTCATGGCCTCGACCTGGTCGTGCGTGACGTACACGGTGGTGATGCCCAGGCGGCGCTGGAGCGAGGCGATCTGCGTACGCGTCGACACACGGAGCTTGGCGTCGAGGTTCGACAGCGGCTCGTCCATGAGGAACACCTGCGGCTCACGCACGATCGCGCGGCCCATCGCCACACGCTGGCGCTGACCACCGGAGAGGGCCTTCGGCTTGCGGTCCAGATACTCGACGAGGTCGAGGATCTTCGCGGCCTCTTCGACCTTCTTACGGATGTCGGCCTTGTTGATGCCGGCGATCTTGAGCGCGAAGCCCATGTTGTCGGCGACCGTCATGTGCGGGTACAGCGCGTAGTTCTGGAACACCATCGCGATGTCCCGGTCCTTGGGCGGCAGGTGCGTGACGTCGCGGTCACCGATGCGGATGGCGCCGCCGTTGACGTCCTCAAGACCGGCGAGCATGCGCAGGGAGGTCGACTTGCCGCAGCCGGAGGGCCCGACGAGTACGAGGAACTCGCCGTCCGCGACGTCGAGCTCCAACTGGTCGACGGCGGGCTTGGTGGAACCCGGGTACACACGGGTCGCCTTGTCGAACTGAACAGTAGCCATGGTGATACGGCCCCTTCACCGGCAGGAACGTGCCGGACGATCCGAGTAAAGGAATGGTTCCCCCGCCGTGGGGCGGAGGATGGGTCTAGTCCACCTGGATGAACTTTGGGGTGACGGTACCCCGTGGCGCGCCGTCTGTCAGTAGCCGCACCACGACGGAATTCCCGACGGCCCGGTGATCGACGCCGGTTATAGTTGCCCCGCGCGCCTCCTTAGCTCAGCTGGCCAGAGCAACGCACTTGTAATGCGTAGGTCGTCGGTTCGAATCCGACAGGGGGCTCCGGAAGGCCCCAGGACTCACTCGTCGTGACCTGGGGCTTTTTCTTGTTCTTTGCCTTGAGCCGTAGCGCTCGACCGGCTCGGCGGACTGCGGTTGGGGCCGCCGGTGGACACGCGTGCAGAGGGCGTGCAGAGCGGTGGACAAGCAGGCGCGTGGGAAGCCGGGCCATCCCACCAGTGGCGATGGGGCTGGGATGCGGTGCGCGTCGGGCTGCTGGCAGCAGGGCTGTTGTGGAGGGTTCCCATAAATCGAGGAAGCCGCGACGGCGGCTGATGGAGAGTCGGCCGGGAAGATCGCTACAGGGGAGCTGGTCGTGAACGTTATGGGCTTCGATGCCGGGGTCGGGGACTTCACCCTCGTCGTCCGGGAGGAGAGCGTCCTCCTCCTCGGGGGCATGGGCACGATCTGCCTTCAGATGGGGTTGGACGTCAAAGCCCCGCCTGCCAAGGAGGCCGGCAGGTTCCTCGTGCTGCAAGCCGACCTCTACGGCATCCAGGGCTCGTACCAGCGAACTCTCATCAGCCGGGTGACGGAGATGCTTCCGTTTACGCCCGAGACCGGCATCGAGCGCCCTGTCCTGAAGTTCTTGATCACCGCCCCTCAGCTCCACGCGATCAACGAGGCCCGTGAGGGAGACCTGCGTATGGAGCTGGAGGTGACGGGGACGCTGCCCCAGGCGGTCGGCTACCCCGGTAGTTCGACCGAGGTATTGCATCTCAGCGTTGCCAAGAGCCGCTGGATTGATCAGATCAACGCTCTCGGTCCCTCGGTCGCCTTCGAGATGCGGGTGCCCTTTCCGTTGGAGGACGACCCCAGGGCCGAGGCGGCTCAGCACCTGCGGTCCGCACGGCGTCGACTCCTTGAGGACGACATCGACGGAGCGATCCTGGAGGCCCGCCGCACCCTGGAGTGGATCAAGGATCACAGCGGCTGGGGATGGCCGGGCAACAAGGACAGGCGCCAGCGCTCCCAGGATGAACGCTGGGCTGGGATCCGGCTTGCCGTAGAAGACCAGACGAGCGCCTCGGTCCACAAGGACGCTGTCACCTCCGAATTCAAGTACGGCGCGGACGAGGCGAAGGCACTGATCAGCATTGCCGCCGCGCTGCTGACAGTGGTCGACAAGCCCGTCTAACGAGCTCGTGCATGGTTGGCGGTAGCGCATCGGAACCGTGATCGTTGATCATGGTGAGTGTGGTGGGGAATCGGGCTCGTGCGGCAATCATCCGCAGCAAGCGCATCACCGGGCTGACGCCCGACGTGATCGCTGAACTCGTCGCTGAGATCGGTCCGTTGTGGCACGAGCGTCACCAGGCGGCACTCGCCGCGCGCTCTCGTCGTCGCGCCGTGGGCGCCGGGGCCAGGCACAAACTGGTCTTCGTCGACCGACTGCTGGCCACACTGGTGCACCTCCGCCACGGTGCCACGCACGACGTGCTGGCCTGCTGGTTCGGTGTCGACCGCTCCACCATCACGCGCGCAATCGGTGAAGTACGGCCCCTGCTGGCCGTGCGCGGCTGCACGATCGCCCCTGGCCATCGGCTGCGCACACTCGCCGAGGTCATCGATCACCTCGGTACCGACGGCGGCACCGGGATCATCGACGGGACCGAGGTCCGGGTGCGCTGTCCGGCCGCCGGGCGCAAGGACCGGGAGAAGTTCATCTCCGGGAAGAACAAGCAAAACGCCGTCAAGTCGATGGTCGTCACGGACGCCGAGGGGCGGCTGCTGTTCTGCAGCCCGGCCGAGCCGGCCAGCTGCGCGGACATCACACATGCCCGGAAGTTGGGCCTGGTCAGGCTCCTCACCGAGGGACCGGCCGTGGAGATCCTGGCGGACGCCGGCTATCAGGGACTGGGCACGCAGACCGGCGGGCGCGTGGTGACGCCGCCGCATCGCAAGTTCAAGAAGAACGCCCCGGACTGGTACGAGGAGATGCACGAGCCTCAGCGCAAGGCCCACTCCTCACGACGTATCCAGGTCGAGCACGGCATCGGCCACCTCAAGAACTGGCGATCCCTCGCCCGCCACCACGGCCGCCGCGAGCACATGAGCGACATCATCCAATCCGTCGCCGGACTGCTCTCGCACCAGCAGGTCGCCACGGCGAGCGGTACGCGAACGTGAACACATCCCCCGACCCTCGGCTCTCGACGCGCTACCGCCAACCATGCACGAGCTCGTAAAGCGTGTTGCAGAAGGCTGTGGGGCGGGTATTTCTTCTGTATGGGTGGGGTGTTGCGGGCTGAGCCGTTGTGGGTGAAACGTTCACCGGGCTGCGGATGCGGCAGTTCGACCGGCTACTGAGGGTCGTGCGGGAGCGTGGTGGGAATGGGCCCGGCGGGGCCGGCCGTGGGGCTTGGCTGATCACGATCACGGCGGCGCGTTGCGGTGACGAGGTTGACCTGTCCATCCGGGCAGAACTCTGCCCCACCACTTCAGGTGGTGGGGCAGAGCTGCGCGCAGTTATCGACGTCGGTCTGTATAGGCCCGCCCTTCTGGTGCGAGCGGGTCACATTGGCAGGAAACCGTACAGCCCGGCGCCCAAAGCCGCGAAGACCGCGCTGGCCCACAGAGGCCAGGAGGGTCTGCGCCTTGCCGCCACATAAGAGAGGGCCGTAGCAGCCATGGCGGGCCACAGAACGCTGAAGCCGGCACTAGCGGCCGAGAAGTGGTCTGCGGCGACCGCAGCGACCGCGTAGCCAGCTATCGCAGCTGCCGCGGCGATCAGGTAGTCCGTGCCGAACGGATTCCAAGCCACGAACTCTGCCTCCCGCCGTTTGCCCTGGGCGGAGAGCGCGATCGAGGCGATCAGCGCCACTCCGGCGACAACTGTCCACAGCAGCATGAGCACGATCAGGAGGGGATTTGGTGATGTCATAAAGATCCTTCTATCAGTCTCCTCCGGCCGGGGAGGGTTTCGGCCGGAGGAGACTCTAGTGACAGGCGCCACAGTGAGTGGTGCGGACGTCGGTGCGCCGCACGCCCGTGTCTACAGTTTCGCCTTGATGCACTTCTCGTAGACGCTTTCGATACCCAGGAGCGCCGAACCTGCGGTGACCATCATCTGTGCCAGGCGTCTGCCGCGTAGGTATCGGGTGCGCTCACGCATTACACGGGTCACAGCGGCCCGGATGCCGCCCCAACGCCTGATCACCTGCCAGATCCGGCGGATCTTGGCAGCAGCGAAGTAAGCGGTGCCGAGGACCCACAGAATGGAGCCCACGCATGCGCCGATCCGGATGACGCGCCCCCAGGAGAACCAGCCCTTGCCGTCCAAGTCGAACATGGTGATCGGGTCGGGGGGGTAGCCGTAGGCGTTTGCGCCGCCGCCAGACAGCGGGTCCAGTTGGAGGAACCTGCCCGTGGTGGAGTCGTAGACCCGTGCGCCCACCAACATCAGTCCGGAGAGAGTGTCGCCGGAGCGTTGCTCTACCCCGAGCCAGTCGTACCGCGCGGGTGTGCTGCTCGCGCGGATGTTGCCGTACTCATCGGTGTCCGTCACGGTGGGGGCTTTATTGGTGTCGAGAGGCAGCTGGAGGGTGATGTCACCGTGAATGTCGCTGAGTTGCAGGGTGGCGTCGCCGGTCTTGCTCGTTGTGGCGGTGATGCCTCCGCCAAGCGATTCGACGTAGCGTGTCACGCTGCCCTGGTTGTCTTCGGAGACCCAACTGGGAGTGTCACATCCGCAGTCGTAGTGGTTGACCTTCGACTCGGTCGGAGTCCAGGTGCCGCCACTGTTGGTCTCGATGTTCCAGGAGCGGACGCGCTGGATCCCGTCGAGCTGCCAGGTCTGCCGCTTGGTGCCGACGGTCTCCTGGTTGATCATGTCGTTGTTGTAATACCCCAGAGTGACACCGCCTGGTTTGGCGGTGGTGCGGCTGAAGGCATCGTAGGTGTAACCGCTGTCGACCTGACGGTCGGCAGTGTCGTAGGTGTAGTTGATGGTGGAGCCTCCCGATGAGGGGCAGTCAGTACCGGGGGTTCCTGTGGCGCTGGTAAGGGTTTTGCGGTTGGCGCGGGCGTCGAATGTGTAGGTGCGGGTGGTGCACACTGTCTCGGCGGTGTCCTCGACCGACGTGAGACGCCCGACCGCGTCATATCGGTAGTTCTGCGCGGTGACTTGCGCGTCCGAGATCACCTGACCGTAGATGGAGCGGTTAACGGTGTCGGACTGTACGAGGATGCCGTCGCTGTCGCGGGTGTAGGTTCGCTCAAGTGCGTTGCCCTCCGCGTCGATGGTTTGGGCCAGGCTGTAGCCGCCGGGCAGCTTCTCCTCGACTAGGTCGCCGTCCGCGTCGTAGGCCGCAGTGAAGGTACCGGCCACCGAGTCAACCACCTTGGTGGCGAGGCCCCGCGGTTCGGCGTTGTGGTCATAGGTGTAAGTAGCCGACGATGGGATGTTGTTGCTTTCCCTGACTTTGCGGTCGAGCATGTCGTACTCGGTGGTGCTGGTGCCCGCATCCGCGTCGGTGTAGGAGATGACCCGGCCGAGCTTGTCGTAAGCGGTAGTGAGTGTCCCGCCGGTTGGCGAGACGGTCTTGATGATTCGGCCGGTGACCGCGTCGTAGGTGGTGGTGGCTTCAGGAGCGGCCGTGCCGACCCCTCCGGTGATCCTCACTGAGGTGGTGCGTCCGGCGTTGTCGGTGGCAACGGTAGTCGTGCGAGTAGAGCCCGAGGCGGCCTCGGTTGTGTTTGCTGCGTTCCCCCACCAGTCGTAGGTGGAGGTCTTGACCGGCAACTGCGCGGGGTTGGAGCCACCGCCGGTGATTGCCCCGGCTGGGCCCGTCGAGCAGACCAGATCGGCCCACTCCGGCCGGCCAGCGCAGGTGCCGGTGCCGGTGCCGGACCAGTAGGTTGTCACCCGGCTGGTTGCGCTGGTTCCGCTGCTGCCTGGCGCGATGCGCTTGGTCTCACGGCCCTGCGTGTCGTATTCGGTCGTGGTGGTGATTGCCAGGCCGCCCGGATTCTCGACGGTTTTCGTCGGCAAGCCTCTGGCCCAGTCGTAAACCGTTTGCACGACACGGGTCTCGCCCTGGACGCCCGGGTGTTCGCGAACCTCGGCGCCGGCGGTGACTTTGGTTCCCTGGTCGCGAATGACGGCGCTGCCGTCGGTCGGGCGCCCCTCGTCGTAGCCATAGATCGTCCAGGCGCGCGCCGTCACCGAGGTGCCAGCCGCGACCAGAGTCGTGGTACCGGTTTTCAGGTCAGCGCTCAGGTCGACCCGACGGAGCGGCCCGAACTCCTCCAGCAGGCGAGTTCCCTTCGTGTCGAAGATGCGCTTGGTGGAGAGCAGATACGCTCGTTCGGCTGGAGGTAGGGCAGCGATACCCAGCTCGGCGCGGGCCGCCGTGTTGGCGGCGCCGTTGGCAATCGCCGTTTCACGGTTTCTGGCGCCCAGTTCGCGCACGGTGTTGCCGAACTGGTCATGCTCGGTCGTGGCGATGCGTCCCCCGGGGGCGACCGCGTTCACCACGCGTCCGGAGACGTCCAGGTAGCTGATGCTCGCACGTTTGTAGTCGGCAGCAGTCAGGGCACTGCCGACGTGCGAGGCGGGAACGGTGTCCGCAGGGAAGACAGCTGTCGCGTCCACCGGCGCGGCGCTCTGCCCCCACATCCTGACGTCTGCGGTTCCCATCTTATTCGGGGCTGCCGTGCCGGTCAGCGGCACGTCGTAGACGACAGAGTTGACGGCCTCGCCGGATACGGTGGCCGCACTGCCCTGCGCGAGGGCCGGACGGGATGCCTTCAGTAGCATCCCCTCGCCGGCCGCGCTGCTGGAGCCAGCGTTGCCGTAGGTAAAGGTCCACGGCAACTCTCCAGGCGGGGTGAGCTTGTTGACCCGGCCGCTGCTGTCGTATGCGTACTCGGTTTTCAGCAGAGGTGAGATCTGCGGGTTCCAAGCCTGGCGCAGTCGGGCTGAGCTGTCATAGAGGTACGTCTGAACCGATTTCGCAGTTGCCGTGGTGGCACCGGGCGCGGTTGACCACAGCCGGAGCTCCTTTACTTGACCCGACACATCACCGAAGGCACTGGTGGTGGCGGTGGTCGAGGCGGCGTACACGAACTCGACAGCCCGGCACGCCTGGGTGGTGTGGTCGGCTCTGCAGGCTGCCACCGTGGTGGCCGAGGTTGGGGCATACACCCAGGTGGGGCGTGCCAGCTGCTTTCCGCCGACAGTGACCGTTTCGGAGTCCATTGATGTCGTGGAGTCGGCTTGGCCGTCGTTCTTGGAGCTGGACACCTGCCAGGTTGTGGCTCCGGCTGGCTTGGTGAACACGGTGATGGTGCCGTCGTCGCCGGTGAGCGTGAACGTGTCCGACGTGGAACCGGTCAGTGTGAGGTACTCGGCTCCGGGCTCGGCAGTCCAGCCGTTCTGGCTTGCTGCGGCGGTGAAGTGGATGGCATCACCGTCCAGTGTGACCACATCGACCACGGTGTCGGACACCTTGCTCACGTGGCTGTATGCCGAGCCCGACAGCTCGGCCACAGTGCCGCTCATCCACTCCTGGCCGAAGATTGGCGCCTGCCCGGCGGTAACTCCGTTGCGGGACGACGCGGTGCGCTCCACTGTGAGTCCGAAGGCGGACGCATCTGTGGCGGTGAGGGTGTAGTCGCCGCTGAGCAGATTCAACGTGCCGGGGCCCACTTCCTCGGTGGCGGCATCATCTGCGGCGTGGTCCACGACTGCGGTCAGCGGGTCGGTGCTGCCGACGGCTGAGTTGGGGCCGGTGAAGTTGGCCTTGATCTCGATGCTGCCGTCCGGGTCGACGGTGTTGGTAGTGTTCCAGACCAAAGCGGCGTTCTTGCCACCGGTCAGCGGCACCGGCCAGGTGGACAGGGTTGCACCGTCCTTGGTGACATCCCCAGCGGGGATCACCACCCACGCGTCTGCGGCGGAGCGGCGCCAGGAGAACGAAACATTGTTGTACTTGGCTGCGTCGGCCTCGGCGACCAGCGGCAGACGGCGGGCCGTGCGCTGTCCTTCCAAGGGCTGGGCGAACCCGCCTGGACCAGCGTGAAAATCGTAGGTGAAAGGCTCGGACCTACTGTCTGCCTTGTCCACGGTCCGCACTTGCAGAGTGTGATTGCCGTCGCGTGGCGGATTGACGGAGATGTTCTTGGCTGCCGTAGAGCCGTTGGTGGTCACCTTGGTCCAGGTCTGGCCGTCCAAGGACCACTCCAGCCACTGTTGGTCCGTGGGGGGAGGGGTGACAGTGAATGTGCCGGCCTGGCCGGCGCCCTTGACCCAGGCGTTCGACGGGTAGTCCGTCGATGTGATCGCGGTCGGCGCCGAGGGGGCTGTGGTGTCTACGGTGAATGTTTTCCACGCGGACCAATCCTCGTTGTAGTGCGCCCCGTCGTATGGCGATGTACGAAAGCGGTAGGTCTTGCCGTTGGTCAGCACCCCGGCGGGGACGGTCACGGAGGCGACCTGTCCGGACGGTACGAACGGGGAGACAATGACGTTGCCGACCTGGGTGTTGGTGACGCTGTCGAAGATCTGAAAGGTGCCGTTGACCTTGTCGCCGTTGGCGTCGACGAAGGTGTCACGCAGCGTCGGGGTGACGGTGTTGACCGTGTAGGCGCCGCCGTTGGTGAAGTAGGGCGGGCCGGCTTCCTGCTTGGTGCCGGTGCGGGGCCGGTAGTTGTAATTCACAACAAGCTTTGGCGGGTTGGACGCGGCGTTGGCGGAGTTGACCCGCTTCCACTGCGTGGTGACGCTCTCGTCCGTGGCGCGCAGGCCCATGTGGCCCCGGGTGGCCTGAGCTGAGGCCCACTCCTGTACCAGGGCCGTCACATCGGCGTTGATCCAGCCGTCGGGCTGGCTGGTGCACGAGGTGTTGCCGCGGGTCTCGGTGGAGGTGGCCTTCTTTGCCGTCATGGCCGGTCGGTTGGTCCAGCGGCTGGACGTGGAGGCCGCTCCTGAGGACCAGACTTCCCAGGGCTGCGCGGTGCACGCCGGGATGTTGCCGGAGTGGAAGTTCCACAGACTCAGTTTGGCGTCGAGGACCAGTGCGTCCTGGACGGGTGAGGTGTTCCACGAGATGTAGGACTGCGCGGTGCGCGGTGTGCCGTTGGGGTTCGTGGTGCCAGGGTTGCCGAGGTCGAGTTCGACGTCGCTGGACCAGTCGACGGTCTCGCCCTGCTGGACGTAGGTGTCGAAGACGTTACCCAGGGTGGAGGTCGAGGGGTCGACCGTCACCGGGTACTTGGTCTTCGGGTCGGCGAGGAAGCCGACGTCCGGGGTGACCACCAGGTTGACGGTCGAGCCCTTGTGCTCGGCCTTCATCGCCACTTTCACCCGGCGGGTGTGTTCGCCGGAGGCCGGGTCGACGGTGGCATCCCACATGACCGGGGCCGGCATGACGGCCTTGGTCTTGTTCTTCTTGTCCGTGAACAGGACGCTGCCGTCCGGCTGCTGTTTCGCCTTCAGACCCTTGGCCTTGAGCGGCAGTGTGTAGGAGAAACGATTCTCCACCGGGCGCTTCTTGATCTCGACGAACTGCTCGAAGCCGGTCCGGGTCGCTTCGACGACCACGTCCGCACCGGGCACGGCATTGACGTACTCGGCTCGCGCCCCGTCCAGCTTCGGCTCGGGCAGCGTGCCCTTCCACTGCAGGGTGATCTGCTCGTCGCCCGCGCCCAGTGTGACCAGATCGACGGCTGTGGACGCCTGCGCGGCCTTGAGGGATGCCGCGGGGCCACCGGATTTTCCAGCCAGTCTCAGACCCCGCGGGTGCGCTCTGGGCGCGACACTGCCGTCCGCGCCGACAAGGTTGAGGTCGACATCGCGCCAGGTGCCGCTGGTCGGGTCTTCGAACCGGACGGGGCCCGCTGCCAGTTCGGTCGTGAGTGAGCCGTTCTTGTTGACCCAGGTCGTGGAGGTCTCGGTGCGTTCGGAGAGGGCCTCGACGCGCTTGCCGGCCAGTCTCGCCGCCACGCGCGCGGACGGAATGTCGACTGCCTGCGTCGGTACGGACTTGTTCGACGCGGTGGAGACGTCGGCCATCGCGATGCTCGTGGTATCGAGCAGAGTTACAGCCAGTGCCAAGGAGAGAACGCCCGCAATGTGGCGCAGGCTCTTCCCGGACCACAGCCGCCCTCGCTCGTGGGGCTCAGGTCTATGAACTGTCATGAGTCCTCTGTCTCTTTACTCCATCGAAGTGCCACATCTGTGGCGCTTATGTGAACGTAACGAGCGTCAAAAGATCATGAACCAATGTGAAAAGCATAGTTGGGGCGTCACATGATGTAGTCAGTCCTGTGACAATGGTCATGTCGGTCGGGTAAACTTACCCGCCTGACATATTTTGATTGAAAAAGTCTTCTTTCGGCCAATCCATGTGGAGAATCCATCTTGCGGCGGTGTACGTTCCCGCTCAGGGGCATTACATGAATCGCACCAACAGCGTTTCCCTCTCGGACTGTTGTCGGCGCGAAACTGAAAACGGGGTGGCCGCGTGACGCGGCGTCGTATATGGGTGACAGCGGCAACAGCCGTAGCGGGCCTGACCGGAGTGCTGGTGTTGCGGGGGGTGACCGGCGGCGACGGGCACCCCACAGCTGCCGGCGGCGAGCCCGGCCCGGTGAAAGTACGGGCGGAGACTGTCGAGTTGGCATCGGCGGACGGTGGGCGCAGCGCGTCGCTGGTGCGGCGGGACGCCGGTCCGTTCAGCATGCTGGGAGTGACCTGGACCGACCCTGGCGCTCACATCGCGGGCACTGTCGAGGCCCGTACCCGTGCGAGTGACTCGGGGCAGTGGTCGGCGTGGCTGCGGCTGGACGCCGACAGTGGTCAGGGTGAATCCGGAGCCGCACGCGGCGGCACCGAGCCGGCCTGGGTCGGGGCGTCCAACGCGGTGGAGGTACGGGTGCGTTCCGGCGCGGGCACCACCGTGCCCCTGCCAGCTGGACTGCGCCTAGACATGGTGGACCCCGGAACCGGCAAGGTCACCGGCATGGATCCCGCCGCCTTCTCCGTCGCGGAGAGCGCGGCGGGCGCGAAGGGCACGGAGAGTGACGAGCCCACGCCCGCCGAGTCGGTGCCCGAGCCGGGCGACTCCGTGTCGCCCACGCCTTCCCCGGACGGGGCGGTGAGCGAGTCACCTATCACCACGCCGCCTCCGGTCGCCGAGTCACCGAGTGAGTCCGCGACCACGTCCCCGACGAGCGAAACACCGTCGCCATCGGCCTCAGTGACGGTGAGCCCCACACCCACGGTGTCGGTTCCGTCGGCACCACCCTCGACCGCGCCGAAGCCGCCCGTCATCGACCGGGCCGGCTGGGGAGCGGACGAGTCGATCAGCCCCGAGGAACCCGGCTACCTTCCCGCGGGAAGATCAAGGCGGTGGTCGTGCACCACACCGCCGAGTCCAACACCTACACCTGCGAGCAGGGCCCCGCCGTTGTCCGCGGTATCTACGCCTACCACGTCCAGCAGTTGGGCTGGAAGGACGTGGGCTACAACTTCATCATCGACAAGTGCGGCAAGATCTACGAGGGCCGGAAGGGCGGCGTCGACCTCCCCGTGATGGGAGCGCACGCCTACGGCTTCAACGCCGAGACCACCGGCATATCCGTCCTCGGCACGTACACCGATGTCGCTCCGCCGCAGGCGGCGATGATCTCGGTGGCCCGCGTCGCCGCCTGGAAGCTCGGACAGTACGGTGTCTCCCCCACCGGCACCACCACTCTCACGGCCGGTGACAGCGGTCGCAGCTACACGGGCAAGACCTGGTCCAAGGGCGCCGGGTTGGCGCTCCCGACGATTCACGGTCACCGGGACGGCTACAATACGCAGTGCCCCGGAGACGCCTTCTACAACCAGCTCTCCACGATCCGTTCCTGGGCCGGCGGACCTGTCGCGGGACTGGCGCTGAAGTCCGTCACCGGTACGGGCCTTTCGGGAACGACCCACTACACCAAGTCCGCCGTCACCGTGAACTGGTCCGCCACCACACCCAGCGCGCTGGTCAAGCAGTACGAGCTCCTCGTCGACGGCAAGGTCGCCGCCACCGCCGCGAGCGGTGCCACCTCCGCCAAGACCAATCTCGCCGCCGGGAGCCACAAGATCGCCGTGCGGGCGGTCCACCAGTCCGGCAGGACAAGCACCACGGCGACAGCGAACGTCGTGGCGGAGACGACCGCCCCCACCTTCACGACGAAGCCCGCCCTCGTCCTGAAAACGGGCACCGTCAACACCGCCGCGGTCCCCGTGACACTGAACTGGAAGGCGACGGACGGCGCCTCACTCCAGGACGTACGTCTGACCACGCCCGCCGCCAAGACCTACGGCCCGACCACCTACAGCGCCGCACACACCGCCAAGTCCGGTGCGGCGAGCACCTGGAAGATGACGGCGAACGACCAGGCCGGGAACTCCGCCTCCGCCTCCGTGTCAGCGACTCCGACCATCCTCCCGGAGACATCGGCCACCAAGTCCGGCAGCTGGACGACGAAGTCCTCCAGCAGCTACCTCGGCGGCAAGTCCTTCTCCAGCTCGTCCAAGAACGCGAGCCTCACCTGGACGTTCACTGGGAAGTCCGCGGCCTGGGTCGTCTCCCGCGCCGGCACGTCCGGACAGGCGTACGTCTACGTCGACGGAGTCAAGGCCGCGACGGTCGACCTGAAGTCCGCCGCCACCAAGTACCGGGACGCGGTCTGGACGAAGACCTGGACCGCGAGCGCCAAACACACCGTCAAGGTGGTCGTGGTCGGCACCGCCGGCCGACCTGCCGTCACCACAGACGGACTCGTCTACCTCAAGTAACCGGCGTAGACGCCAGGGAGGGCTCCGGACAGGGGAATTCGTTCCTCTTCTTCGTCCCGCCGATCGATTGATCGGCGGGACGAAGTGCTGCGAAGTGCCGGGTGCGGGCCTGGAGGTGTCGTTGAGTTGGGCGTCGCTGTGGGGCGAGGGCAAGGGCGGCGCGGCGGTCGATCCGCACGGCCGGCCGACGCACAGTGCGTCGGGATCCACACCGAACCCGGAACTCACTCATGTCCAGACCCGGGGCCACCGAACTCAACTGGTGCGAGTCCAGGCCGAGCTGCCCGCAAGGGCGATCAGCGCCGCTCAGACCGCTGCCCGTCCACGGGCGCTCGCTCCCCAACCCCGCCAGATCAGTGAGGCGGTGAGGACCTGCGAGGAGAGAGCTGCGCGGGTATCGGCAAGACGAGCAACAGCGGGGACTTGTGCGGTTGCTACAACCAGGCCCGAAAACTGCCAACTGGTCCGGCTGGGAGAGCGGGTCGCCACCGCTGGAGCTCCTGAAGTGCCCGTCGCGGCTCACTCTGGTGGACAACCAGTGGACAGATGCCCTTGGACAATGCGACACGAGAGAGCGCGGACCAGTAGGCCGTACATGCTCTGATCAGAAAAAACGTCACTCGGCAGCACGAGGCGGCACCACGCAACATGATCGCTCACGGTCTTGTAATGCGTAGGTCGTCGGTTCGAATCCGACAGGGGGCTCTGTAAGCCCCGGGGCACTGTCACTGTGACCTGGGGCTTTGTTCATCTCAAGATCATTGAGAGCCGCATGGGTGCCCTCCCGGGGCGCCATGATCGTTGCCCGTGGACGAACGGCGGACGGACGTGCGGCAAGATCCCGCCCGGCGCCGACCAGCGCTTTCGGCCCGCGGGGCGGCGCCCCGTTGATGACGGCTACGTGATGGTGGGACCACGGCGCTCGACGAGGACAACGTCGCGCCAGGCTGCGTGAGGGCGCCCGGTCCGCTTCCGCGTACCGAGAATCCGGGACCCGGCGCGCTGGTGGACGGTAGGGCCGGCGGAGTACTCGGGACTCAACTCATGCCGCGCAGCTTTTGGAGCTCGCCGCCCACCTTCGGGCGGAGGCGTTCGAGTAGTTGTGGTTCGGCACCGATGGCCCACTTCGGGCCGACGAGGTAGGTGCCCCCGTACATGCTCGCAGTGTCGAGCCACGTCAGCTTGAGCTTCTCCGTCGGGAAGGTCGTCACGATCCAGTTGCCCTCTGCGGTGACGCACACCGCTTGGCGGAGTTCCTCGGCGTCCGCGCGCATCTCAGGCGCGCAGTCGGTCATGGACGCGATCTTCTCGATGTTCGCGGGGGCGGCCGAGGCGGCGGGTGTGGCAGTCGCTTTCGGGGGCGGGGAGCTTGTCCTGCCGGCGGGGTCCGCCGAGCACCCCATGGCCAGGAGTGGCAGCAGAAGGGACACGGCGAGTGCGGTCATGGAGCGTACGGGACGAACGCGGGCTGCCGGCACCGGTGTTGCCTTCCTGCGGGCGGGATGTGGGGGTAGGTACGTGGCTGCCGGGCCCGGCGTTCATCGTCGAGAACGATGCTCACTCCGACGCGTCAACTGGTGCGGTTGGCGAGGCGGACAGTGCTGAGCGATGGATGATGTGCGCGGTATGGCCAAGGCCGAAGGAACCGCGCAGCCTCGTCCCCCACAGGAATGGTGGGTGGGACGATGGCTTCGTGCTGCTGTGTTCACGGGGACCAGCGTTGTTCTGGCGGCGGTCGGTCACCATTTCGCGTCGGAGGATCCGGTGCCCTGGCTCCGGTTGCTCGTGGTGTCGGTGGCCGTGATGGCCGCGGTCTCCGCCGGGGCGGGCAGGGCCTGTTCGTGGTGGCCTGTGGCCGCGGCGACGGCGCTCACGCAAAGTGTCCTGCATACCGTGCTGTCGTCGTCCAACGGCCCTGTTCCCGCTCCACACGGTGAGATCCACAGCGGCGCGGGCGCGGGGTACGCGGCGCACCACAGCACCGTGGTTGTGCTGGCCGTGCATCTCCTGACGGCCGTTTCTGTCGCGGTCCTCATGCACCGCGCCGATCATCGGCTGTCCAGCCTTCCGCACGATGTGGGCCGATGGGGCGGGTCGCTCGTGGTGGCGGTCGCCACCGCGGTCGGCCGTGGTGGGCTCACGCCTCGCCCGTTGCGTTTGCCCTTGAACGGGCCGCCACTGGTGACGTACCGGCAGTCCGCGGCGCGAGCCGTTCTCTCTCACGTGCTGATCCGGCGAGGTCCACCGGAAGGCCGCGTACGCGACGTTCCCCTGAACCCGGCGGATCGCGCCCGTCGCGCCTGATCCGCTCGTACGGAGAGAGACCCTCATGAACGCTTCACGTTTTTCCACCGTCGGCCGACGCTTCGGCGTCCTGGCCGTCGCGACCATTTCGACGATTGCGACCGGGACGGGGCAGGCCGCCGCGCACGCCGAGGTAACCGCATCGGACAGCAGGGCGCTGGCCGAGAACGTCACGCTGTCGTTCGTCTCCGAGGCGGAATCGGACACTTCCGGCATCAAGGAGTTGCGGATCGTGCTGCCGAAGGGCATCACGCCTGACACCGTCGCGCTGAAGGAGGCCCCGAAGGGGTGGAAGCTGTTGGCCACGGCCGACGGTTACACCGTGGGCGGTGCGGCACTGACCGCGGGGACGGACGCCGAACACAGCATCAGCGTGCGTCAGTTGCCGGACGCGAAGTCGCTGGCCTTCAAGACCGTCGAGACCTACGGCGACGGCAAGATCTCCCGCTGGATCGAAGTACCCGGCGAAGGACAGCAGGTGGAGAACCCGGCGCCGGTACTGGAGCTGAAGGAGGCTGCGCCTGGCGCCGAGCCGATCGCAGCAAGTCCGACGCCGGAACCGAGCACCGGCGCGCCGTCGTCAGCGGCCTCCGGCCCGAGCGACGAAGCCACTGCGTCGGCTTCCTCCGAGGCCGGGGCGAAGGACGAGGGCTCCGGTGGCGGCGGAGCACTTCGCACCGTGATCGCCGTCGTCGTGGTGATGGCCGCAGGAGCCGCGATCTGGTGGGTGCGCCGCTCACGTCGCAGCGTCTGAGCCCTGGCGTGGCGGGGCGCGGCGTATGTCGTGCCCCGGCACGTCTCTCGTCGGGTATACGCCCCCGCGCGGGCGCCGATCGGCCCGCGCTTGGAGTCGAGTCACTAAGGCGCTTAGTATGCTGATCGAGCCTTCGTACGGTCGATCGCCCGCTCGGGTCGGCGGTGAAGGCGCCGCCGAATCCGTCGCGCCCGCGCGGAGCCCGGGAGAACAACTGAGTTGTTCATCCGGCAGCGGCCGAGGAAGAAGGAGCTCGCCCCAGTGGCGTCCCACCGTCGTCCGAAGCAGCCGAACCCCGCGTACGCGGGCGTGCTCACCGCGACCGCCGCCGCGGCTGTGGCACTGTCCACGCAGTCGGCCTCCGCCGACCCGCTTCCCGACCCCAACGCAAAGGGCGTCCAGGCACAGATCGACCGCCTCTACGAGGAGGCGACCCAGGCCACGGAGAAGTACAGCGGGGCGAAGGAGAAGGCCGGCAAGCTCGAAAAGCAGGTTGAGAACCTCCAGGACGCGGCGGCCCGCCGCCAGGACGGTCTCAACGAACTCCGCAACCGCCTGGGCTCGGTTGCCACCGCCCAGTACCGCAGCGGCGGTCTTGATCCCTCGCTCCAGTTGATGCTGTCCAGCGATCCGGACAGCTATCTGGACAAGGCGTCGGTCATGGACCGACTGGGCGACCGGCAAGCCGAGACTCTCCAGCAGTACCTCTCCCAGCAGCACTCCTTGCAACAGCGGCGGGCACGTGCCGGCGAACAGTTGAAGGCGCTTCAGGACACTCGTAAGGAACTGGGAAGCAAGAAGAAGGAGATCCAGGACAAGCTGGCGAAGGCGCAGACGCTCCTCAACTCGCTGACGGCCGCGGAACGTGCGGAGCGAGAAGCCAAGGAAGAGCGGATCAACCGCGACAGCGACCGTGTCGACCTCGGCAACGAGGCCAGCGGGTCACAACGCGGAGCGTCGGCGTTCGCAGCGGCCAAGAGCCGGGTCGGCATGCCGTATGTATGGGGAGCGACCGGCCCGAACTCCTTCGACTGCTCCGGACTGACGTCCTGGGCGTTTCAGCAGGCCGGCGTCTCGATCCCCCGCACCTCCCAGGCCCAGGCCAATGTCGGTACCCGGATCAACTCCCTGAGCGCGCTCAAGCCGGGCGATCTCATCATCATGCGTACCGACCTGAGCCATGTCGGCTTCTACGCCGGGAACGGCCAGATCCTCCACTCCCCGAAGCCCGGCGCCCAGGTGCGTTACGAGTCGATCGCGCGCAGCGGCATGCCGTTCATGTGGGGCGTACGCCTCTAAGCCAGTCCCGGAGGGCAGGCGACCAGCAGCGGCATCAGCGGCATCAGGATGGCCGAGCCGGCCACCACGGCCCGGAACGCGGGATGCGTACGCCGTGCCGGCGCAAGAATCCGGCGCAGCCGTACGTGCACCGTGCGCCCCCCGGCCGACAGCGCGCCCTTCGGGACCGTGCCCGCCGATGCCATCTCGAACATGGCGGTGACCAGGGTCTGTTGCGGGTGGACGTGCAGGGCGCCGTCGTCGGCGGCCATCTCCAGCAGCAGGGGAATCTGCTCCCCCACCTGCCGGGCCAGCGGCACACCTCTGAACACGACGGCGAAAGAGCGTGCCGCCGCGAGAAGGAGGTGGTGACGGCCGGCGACGTGGACCCGTTCGTGTTCCACGACCGCGGCGATCTGCGCGTCGGACAGCAGCGCGACAGCTCCGCTGCTCACCACGATCCTGGCGCCGTGGCCCGGCAGACAGTAAGCGGTGGGGGTCGCGTGGTCGAGGACCGTCGCACCCAGCCTCGCCGACGGCCGTCCCACCTTGTCCAGGATCTTGCGGTGCCGGGTGCGGGCCGTGCGGGCCCGCAGCAGGTGATACGCGAAGGCGGCAGCATGAGCCGCCGGTACGGCCACCGAGACGACGACCGTCAGGCGCCGTACCGCGTCGGCGTCGGGCGGGCCGACGCCGAGGGCCGCACCGCACGAATACAGGATGCCGTGCAGGTGGGCGCCCGGCGTCGCCAGGTGCAGTGCGGCGAGCGAGACGCACACGGAGAATGAGGCGGCGAGCGCGAACCACACGGCGGCCGCCAGCACCGGTGCCCGGTGCGGCCACCCGCCGCGCAGCATCACGCGAGGTGCGAGTACGCCGACAGCGGCGGCGTACCCGAGAAGTGCGGGAGCCGCGTTCACCGCTCGACGTCGCGATCAACGACCCGCAACGCCTCGCGCAGCGCGGCCACTTCCTCGTCCGACATGCGTTCCACGAAGTGCGCCAACGCGGCCGGGCGGTCCTCGCTGGCTCCGAGCGCATCCTCCATCAGGGCGGCCGAGTACGCCTCCCGGCTGCGCACCGGGGTGTAGAGCCATGCCTGGCCCTGCTTCTTCCTGGTCAGCCACCCCTTGCTGTGGAGGATCGAGGCCACCGTCATCACAGTCGTGTACGCGGCGGGCCGGCGCGTGTTGATGTCGTCGACGACCTCACGGACGGTGGCGGGCCTTCCCCACTTCCACAGACAGTCCATGATCTCGGCCTCCAGATCCCCCAACCACCGCACCGCCGGAGTCCCTTCCGCTGTCGTCCGCGCCTTCGTTCGCGCGCTCATCGTAGACGGGCTCTCCGGCGCTCAGTCGTCCGCTGCGGGCGAGCGCCGCCACGGCGAGAGCACAGCCCGCGCCGACGAGGGACAGTACGGCCCAGGGCAGGGCGGCGAGGCCGACGTCGCGGGCAGCCCCCAACACCGCTCCCGTGACGAGGTTCCCCAGGGTGATGCCCATCCCGCATACGGTGTTGTAGAGGCCGTAGTGGGTGGCGACCCACCGGCCGCCGGACAGCGCGACGATGGTGTCCATCTCGAACGGGTAGAGCACGGCGGTCGCCGCCGCGAGGAACGCGGCGCAGACGAGCAGCGGCAACAGGTGGACCACGGTCAGGGCCACGGAAGAGACAGGATTCTGTCCGGAGCTGAGGATGGGAGGCACGAAGGCCGCACCCATGAGCGCGAGTCCGGCGACGAGGCACCGCTCGGATGTCCAGGCGCGTCTGCACCAGCCGGTGATGCGCATCTGTCCGCCGAGTGCGACCAGGCCGGACACGACGAACAACGCGCTGGTGGCGGCGGTCCCGAGGGTGCCGTCACCCGCCAGCCGCCGCGTTTCCAGCGGCAGGGCGAGATAGATCTGGAAGGAAAGGACGTACGAGCCGGTCATGACGGCGGAGAACAGCCAGAACGTCCGGTTGCGCAGCACTGTGGCGGCCTGCACGCCCAGCGTCGGCCGGTCCTCCTCCGCAACGGTCCCGCAGGTCGGCAGCCGACGCACCTGAAGCAGCGTCAGGGCGGCGAACAGGACAGCGGACACCAGACAGGTGACGGGAAACGCGACGATGGTCAGCGCCAGTCCGATCAGCGGGCCGAGCAGAATTCCGGCCTGATAGAACACGTTGAACAGGGCGAATGCCTCGACGCGCCGCTCACCGGCCGCCGCGGCGAGATAGGCGCGTACGGCAGGGTTGAACAGGGCGCCGGCGAGTCCGGTGAGAGCAGACGCCGCGAGCAGGGCGGGTAGGGATTCGGCGAAGGCCAGGGCGGCGAAGCCCACCGTACGCAGTGCGCAGCCCGCGATGATCAATGGCCGGTAGCCGAGGCGGTCGGCCAGGGCGCCGCCGACGAGGAACATGCCCTGCTGCGAGAAGTTACGCATACCGAGGACGAGACCGACAGCCCAGGCGGCCAGGGCCAGCGTCGCCGACAGGTGGGCGGCGAGGTAGGGCATGAGCATGTAGAAGCCGAGGTTGATGGTGAGCTGGTTGATCAGCAGCAGCCGCACCGCGGGGTCGAAGGAGCGGACCTGCCGCCAGGTGGATGTCACTTGACGGCTCCGACGGGGGTGACGAGGAAGCCGACCGGGTCAGTGATGTGGGCGCAGCGCGTCCATCGGTCCACCTCGCGGTCGGCAGAGTTCTCGATGGTCTCGGGCCCTGCGGGAACGTCCACGTTCAGCAGGCCGTGGGACCGGCAGTAGTCGTCGTTGAAAACGGTGTCGAAGTAGCGGTGCGGTCCGTCGGGGAAGACGGCGGCGATCCGGGTGCCGGGGGGTTGCGTACGAGCGAGCCACCCCGCCACCAGCGCGACCGCCCCGACGCTCCAGCCACCGGTGGCGAACTGCCGGGCCGCCAGGCGCCGTGCCGAGGCGACCGCTTCGCCGGGGGCGACCCAGTGGACCTCACTGAACGCCCCGTAGTCGACGTTGCGGGGGTAGATCGATGAGCCGAGACCGCGCATGAGACGGGTGCGGGCAGGCTGCCCGAAGATCGTGGATCCGATCGTGTCGACAGCGACAAGGCGCAGACCCGGTGTGCGGCGGCGCAGGCCGCGGGCGACGCCCGCGGAGTGGCCCCCGGTGCCGACCGCGCAGACCAGGATGTCGATGGGACCGAGCTGTCCGTCGAGCTCGTCCGCCAGCCCTCCGTAAGCGGCCACGTTGTCGGGGTTGTGGTATTGGTCCGGCGACCACGCCCGGGGGTGTTCCGCGAGGAGTTGGGCGACCTTGACCCGGCGGGCTTCCTGCCAGCCGCCTTCAGGGTGCGGCTGGTCCACCGTGTAGAGAGTGGCGCCGTGGGCCGCCAGCATCCGTTCCATGATCGGCTCCATACCGGGATCGGTGACCAGATGCACGGGGTGGCCGTACAGCACTCCGGCGAGGGCCAGGCCGAGGCCGAGAGTGCCTGATGTCGACTCCACGATGGGGGCGCCGGGGTGGAGGTCGCCGCGCTCTCGTGCCCGGTCGACCATGTACAGGGCCGCCCGGTCTTTGATGCCGCCCGGATTGAAGCCTTCGAGTTTGGCCCAGAACCCGCCACGGACGGAAGGAAGGGGCTCGTCCACCCAGAGCACGGGGGTGTTGCCTACCGCCCCCAGCACGCTGCCGGGTGACGACATCACGGGAGAAGGGCATGACAGTTCGGTCATGGTGGGGTTGTCCTTCGGGCGACGGAGCACGACGCCGAGGAGCGACAGCGTGTGCCGTCCCGCGACGTCGTCCCTGCGGGGGGAGAGGGTGGCCGGAGGCCGCTCGCGCGGTGGGCGTGACACCACGTTCAGGAGCGACTGATGCCTGTCACCTGCGGGACACGCACCCGCGCCGCAGTACGTCTTGACCGGTTGTCGCGGGAGGACCGCGCCGGGACGGATTCGACGCGTCCGTGACCGGGGGGAATGTGGTCCGGCATTGAGCCGAGTCGGCGGCGAGCGCGCCCAGGGGGCGTCGCTCCTCGACCTCCGTGGCGACGTGCTGCTCAGGAGCGGGAGCGCAGTGCGCCCCGTTCCTGTCAGGACAATTGACGGACGGCTCGCTGGTGTTCGCCGCGGCTGAAGTCGAACGCTCCGACATCACCCTCGCCGGGTGGTGATGTCCGCCGCTGTCGCACATGCCAGTGAGCAGGGCGGTCAGGGCCGCGGCCACCAGGGTGACCACCCATCCGCCGCGCTCCACCCGCCACCACCACGAAGAACTCCGCACAGTGATCGGAACGCTACCTTGGGCCAACCTGGAGGACTGGCATCGCCGCCCCGAAAGGCCGATCGAGTGCGACAGTGGCCGAAGCGGCCGCTTTCCTTGTCCATCACCACATGAGAACTCAACCACCCCTGCTTCAGGTCGTTTGAACTGCCTCGGCGCGCGGACGCGTCGAACGCCGGCCCAACTTCGGCGCCGGATGGTCGTCGAGGACTGGCCGGCCCACCCGCACCAGTTTCAGCCGCGGGCATTCCCTGCCCGCACGGTTGATCATGTCCGTGAGCCCGTTGATCCTGCTCGCAGACCTCTGGGACGTGGGAAACCGGTGCGGGACATCGACGGTCCCTCCCGAGACGGGGCGCAGGTTGCTGTCCGGCGTTGACCCCGCTCTCATTCACCCCAACTCACGTACGTGGTGGGCCCGTGGGAAACTCGGCACATGACTCTCCGGCCCGCTGCTCGCGCAGTTGCACTGACTGTGACCGTCACTCTGGGAATCTCTTCCCTGTCCGCTTGCGGCAGTGGTGAATCCGGGGGCGGAGGTGGGACGAACTACGTGGTGAGCACGGACGGCGTTTCAAGGGTTGCCAAGGGCGAACGAAAGCCCGTCGGCCTGATCAAGGGCGAGACCCTTCAAGGAAATCCCCTTGACATTGTCGACTTCAAGGGCAAGGTCGTCGTGATCAATGTCTGGGGTTCTTGGTGCCCGCCTTGTCGTGCCGAAGCGCCGTATCTCAACAAAGTCGCCAAGGAAATGAAGCCGAAGGGCGTTCAGTTCATCGGCATCAACACCCGCGACAATGACAGGTCTCTGCCCATCGCATTCGAAGAAGACTTTGATATTTCATATCCCAGTCTCTACGATCCGGAGGGAAGGATCATCCTTTCCGGATTCCCCAAGGGTACGGTAAATCTTCAGGGCCTCCCGGCGACGGTTGTCGTGGATCGAAACGGAAAGATATCGGCCAGGCAATTCGGCGGAGTCGACGACAGCCGGCTGCGCAAGATGATTGACCCTGTGGTCAAGGAAGGCTGAACCGGCTGCCCCTTGATTGGATTTCTTCCCTCCGCCTCGCCGTTCGTGTCGTCCGCCGGACGTTGCTTTTTGCTTGCCGGGTGGCCGGCCGAAATGTGATCGGAGACCGGAAACCGTTTCCGTGGGGGTGTGGGCGTCACCGACCGGGCCGACCCGCTGGCGACATCCTGTTCGTGCGCGCTGCCGATGCCGGCTGCCGCGTCGACAGGTGGTGAGGGTGCCGTCTCCTAGCCGATTGGAGGCGGCCGTCCGAAGCCGGAGGAACTTATTGAGAGCTCCCTCACAATGGCATGCAAACATCTAAATCGAGACTATTGTTGGCTGTTTTAATTCCATCGCCTCCTGTAAGTCGGTCCGAGTACGATCGCTTTGCTTGATCATCGACAACGACTTATGGGAGAGAAGAAGAATGAGTACTTCCTTTCGCAAGCGCGTGGCAGTCGTCTTCACCGCCGCTGTTCTCATGACGGGGTCCGCCCTGACGATCGGCGCCGGTCCTGCGTCCGCCGGTCCCGCCGCCACGTTCGAGGCCGGTGCCTTGCAGAGCGACGGCTCTCGCACCATCGTGATCAAGACGGGTGGCACCACCGCCGGCACCATCAAGTGGACCGCCAACGGGGACACGCTGACAGCCACCGACTCCAAGGCGGACGGTCACGGCGTTTCCGGGTACATCAACACGGTGAACCCGTACCTCATAGCGAACACGGCGGGGCACAGCTCCCCTTACACGGACACCGCGCACAGAGACCTGCCCGAGAACCAGGGCGAGCTTCTCTTCGCCTGCATCGGCAACAACAGCGACGGTCTCACCTGCTCCGGAAACTACAACATCGCCACCTGAGAACCAGCGAGCGGCCCTTTCTGGTGAACGGGTGAGCCTGATCTCTCGCACGTTCCAAAGAAACAAGCCGACGCTGACGAATCGAACCCCGAGGTGACTGACGGCAACGTCGCGACCCGATTCGCGCGCGTTGAACGGGCGGCACGAAATGAAATCTCCTGGTAGGCAAGCCGCGATCAGAAGGATCAACCGGCGTGCCCGCCCGTCGGGGCTCGGTTCGGAGGAGAAACCGGCCCGGCCGGGACTGCCGCTCCCGGCCGGGCAATCACCGTAGGCCCGGCGCCCGGCGCCCGGCGCCCGGCGCCCGGCGAGCGCGTGAGCGCGTGAGCGGTGAGCGCGGGTCGTCGTCAGTGGCGGCCCGCGATGCGGTCGGCCGTGCGGGCCAGGCGGGTGGTGGTGGGGGTGTGGGACGTGGACTCCTGGCGGTCCGCCCGGCGGTAGGCCGCGTAGAGGGTGCGGACTCCCAGCCAGCGCAGCGGCTCCGGTTCCCAGGTACGGACCTGGTGGTTGACCCAGGGCAGCGTCGTGAGGTCCGTGGGGCCGGACTGGCCCGAGTCGTGCTGGATCAGGTCGCGGAGGGTGCGGGCCGCGAGGTTCGACGTGGCGACGCCCGAGCCCACGTAGCCGCCCGCCCAGCCGAGGCCGGTGGCGCGGTCGAGGGTGACCGTGGCGCACCAGTCGCGTGGGACGCCGAGGACGCCCGACCAGGCGTGTTCGATACGGGCGCCCGCCGTTGTGGGGAAGAGGCGGACCAGGATGTCGCGCAGGGCGTCGATGGTGGCGGGCTGGGTGCGGCCGTCGTTGTCGGTGCGGGAGCCGTAGCGGTACGGGACGCCCCTGCCCCCGAGGGCGATGCGGTCGTCGGCGGTGCGCTGGGCGTACATGTACGCGTGCGCCATGTCGCCGAGCGTTTCGCGGCCCTCCCAGCCGATGGTGTCCCAGACCTTCGCGGGCAGTGGTTCGGTGGCGATCATCGAGGAGTTCATGGGCAGCCAGGTGCGCCGCAGGCCCTTCAGCGTGGCGGTGAATCCCTCGGTGCAGCGCAGGACGTAGGGCGCGCGGACCGTGCCGTACGGGGTGATCGCGTGTTTGGGCTTGATCTCGGTGACGGGCGTCGACTCGTGGATGGTGACGCCGAGCGCCTCGACGGCCGCCGCGAGGCCCTTGAGGAGCTTCACCGGGTGCAGCCGGGCCCCGTGCGGGGTCCAGGCGGAGCCGACCGCTCCGGCGACCCGTACGCGCCGCGCCGTCTCGCGTGCCCCGTGGAGTGTCCGGTCGGTCTCGCCGAAGGCGACCTCGGCGGTGTGGAACGCCTTGAGCCGGGCCAACTGCGCCGGGGTGTAGGCGACTTCGAGGACGCCGCCCCGGTGGATGTCGGCGTCGATCGACTCCTCGGCGGCCACGCGCATGACCTCGCTGACGGTGTCGTTCATGGCCTTCTGGAGGCGTACGGCGGCGTCGTGGCCGTGGTTGCGGGCGTGGCGGTCGCGGCCCGCGATGCCGTTGTAGAGCCAGCCGCCGTTCCGCCCGGAGGCGCCGTAGCCGCAGAACCTGCTCTCCAGGACGGTGATGTTGAGGAAGGGCACCGCCTTCTTCAGGTAGTACGCCGTCCACAGGCCGGTGTAGCCGCCGCCCACGACGCAGACGTCGGCGGTCGTGTCGCCGGAGAGTGGTTCGCGGGGGGCGGGTATGCCGTCCTGGGCGTACCAGAAGGAGATGCCGCCGTTGGTGGTGCTGCTCATGAGGCCGTTCGTACACCGCGTGTCGTCCCTGTGTCCAGGCCGCCAGGTGTCTCCGTCTCCAGGTGTCACGGGGCGGGGCGGGGCGTTGCGGCGGGGCCCGGCCGCCGTGGGCCGGGCGCCGCTGGCGCGGTGGCCGCCGAAGGTGCAGGCTGCGGTCATGATTCGTACGGCGACGGCCGCGGACGTTCCGGTGATCCACGCGATGATCCGTGAACTCGCGGCATACGAGAAGGCCCCCGACGAGGCACGGGCGACCGAGGCGCAGTTGCGCGAGGCGCTGTTCGGGGAGCGGCCGGCCGCGTACGCGCACCTCGCGGAGACGGACGAGGGCACGGCGGTGGGGTTCGCCCTGTGGTTCCTGAACTTCTCGACGTGGCGCGGGGTGCACGGCATCCACCTGGAGGACCTGTACGTCAGGCCGGAGTCGCGGGGCGCCGGGCACGGGAAGGCGCTGCTGGGGGAGTTGGCGCGGATCTGCGTGGAGCGGGGGTACGAGCGGCTGGAGTGGTCGGTGCTGGACTGGAACGAGCCGTCGATCGCGTTCTACCGGGCGCTGGGGGCCCGGCCGCAGGACGGGTGGACGGTGTTCCGGCTGACGGACGGGGAGCTGGCGGCGCTGGGCGGCGCGAGCGGGGCGTGAGCGGGGCGCGGGCAGGTGTGCGCCGGTGTGAGCGGGGCGCGGTCGGGAGCGTGATCGTGGGGGTGATCGGGGGCGGCGGCGGATGGTCGGCGGGATTGTCAGTGGGTGCCGCTACGGTCGGTGACGAGTGCGGATGCCGTCGATATTTGGGGGGACACACGTGTCCGAGGCGATTCGGGACGACGCGGTTCAGGGCGGGGCGATTCAGGCCGGGGCGGTTGCGGGCGAGGAGGCTCGGGACGGGACCGTCCCGCAGCCCGATCCGGTGATGGCCGAGATCGGGCGGGGCATGGAGTTGGGACAGCGTGGTGAACGGGACGCGGCCCGGCGGGTGTTCGCCGGGATCTGGGACCGGACGGGCGCGGACGGGGACCCGTTCCACATATGCGCGCTGGCCCACTACATGGCCGATGTCCAGGACGACCCGGAAGAGGAACTGGTCTGGGACCTGCGTGCGTTGGAGGCCGCCGGCCGGGTCTCGGACGAGCGCGCGGAGAGCGCGGGGGTGACGAGCCCGGTCGCCGCGTTCTACCCGTCGCTGCATCTGAACCTGGGGGACGTGTACCGGCGGCTGGGCGAGCCCGCCCTGGCCCGGGAGCAGCTGGCGCGCGGGCGGGACGCGGTGGGGACGCTGGGCGACGACGGGTACGGGCAGCTGGTCAGGGGCGGTCTCGACCGGCTAGCCGAGCGGTTGGACGCGCAGTCGGACGCTCGGTTGGACGAGACGGATGCCGTCGGCTCGTCGGGGGAGTGACCGGGTTCGAGGACGAGAACGAGGGCGAGGTGAGGCGAGGGGTGAGGGCCGAGGGCTGAGCGGTGAGGGCTGAGCGGTCGGGGTGGGTGGAGCCGGGACGCCGGCGTCGTGGTGGGAGCCGGGCCGGGGGGCGGAGCCGGGCCGATCGGGGGAGCGACCGGTTCGGGCGGAGCGGGTCCAGGCCCCCGCCTCCTCGGGGTGTTCGGTGACGGGAGCCAGCCTCCGACCTCAAGCGGACGTGAGACCAAGGGAATCCGGGGCCGAGAGGGTGTTGGGCGTGGGGTGGGGTGGCGGGGTCAGGCCGTGCCGTACGGCCGCCGGGCGGCACGGAGCCGTACCGCGTCGATCCGGCGCAGCGCGAGCGTCGCCGCCTCGACGGCGCTGTTGAACGACACCTCTGACAGCACCCCCGGCGCCGCGACCTGGTCCCCGACGAGGAAGACGCCGTCGCCCCGGTCGATACGCGGCCGGTCGCGCCAGGTGGTGCCCGGTGGGTCGACCGCTCCCGTACGGCCGTCGGCGAGTGACTGGCGCCGCCACCGGGCCCGTTCGCGCCAGCCGGGGAAGCCCAGGTCGAGCAGCCCTTCCGCGCGGGCGACGCCGACCGCGCCGGACTCGCCGGGGCCGACCGGGAACTGGCCCTGGAGCAGCTGCTCGCCCGCCGGCGCGAGCGACGGGTCCGCCGCGGTGAACCGCTCCAGCCAGCCCGGCGCGTCGAGATCGGAGACGGCGAACGGGTCGCCCCCGCGCGTGGTCAGCGCGAGGTCCAGCAGCGCCGTGCGCCCGCTCTCCCACCGCAGGCCCTCGTCGCCGAGCAGCCGCCGGGCCGCGCCGAGCGAGGTCGCGACGATCACCGGCCCGTGCTCGGGCAGGGCGTGGACCCGGCAGCCCGTCTCCACGCGTACGCCCAGGTCCCGGGCCCGCGCGCGCATCCGGTCGACGACCCGGCTCCAGCCGCCGACCGGGTTCCGCGCCTCCGGCGGAAGGGCGGCGGCCCGCCGGAGCCGTTCCTGGACGAAGGCGGCGGAGAGGGAGCCGGGGTCGTGGTGGAAGAGGGCGACGGCGGCGTAACGGGCCGCGGTCACGGCAGCTTCGGGACCGTGCCGTTCGGCGGCCCAGGTGTGGAAGTCGATGTCGACGGGCGCCTCTTCGGCCCGGCCGCGGCTCGCCCTGACCAGCCCCGGGGGCGGCGTCCGGCGCAGGGCACCGCCCCGGTGGAAACGCAGACGTGCCCCCTCGCGGACCGGCAGGCGCGCGATCGGCCCGAGGAGGCCGCGCCGCCGGAGCCAGGCCCAGTGCGGACCGTGCCGGTAGAAGACGTGCGGGCCTTCGTGGGCGCGGTACGGACCCTCGGAGGCGCGGCCCCGTCCGCCGGGGGTGCGGTGGGCTTCGAGGACGGTCACCCGGACAACGGACGCACCCGGCCCGCCGGATCTGCCCGACCTGCCCGACCCGCTCGATTCGGCCGCCGAGATCGCCGCGGTGAGCCCGGCGAAGCCGCCTCCTACGACGGTGATGTGGTCCATGTGCGCGGTGTCCCCTCGCTCGTTCACGATGCGCGCGTCCACGGTCTTCGGGCGCGCGGGTGTCCGGGGGAATGACGAAGCCCGGGGACGGTGTGTGACAGCGCGGAGCCGGGACAGCCGGGGCGTTGTCAGTGGCATACGTCACGATGGGGGCATGGCACGGAGAACGACAGCGCGAACGGCGGGATCCGCGGATTCAGCGGGAGCAACGGGATCAGCGGGCAGGAGGGGGACGGCCGCCAGGATCGCGGCGCCCCGGCGGCCGGAGGTCCGGCTGCCCCCTCTGGCGCCGTACGAGGGCGGGCTGGAGCCCGACGGGGAGTACGACGGGCAGGAGCTCGGCGGCCTGGATCTCGCGGACCAGGTGGGCGCGGGCTCCCGGTTCATCGACTGCGCGTTGCGCGACTGCGGGCTCGACCGTACGGAGCTGGGCCGGGCCCGCTTCATCGACAGCGTCCTCACGGGCATCCGGGGGGTCGGCACGAACCTCGCGGGCGCCTCGCTGCGCGACGTGGAGGTGGTCGACGCGCGGCTGGGGGGCGTGCAGCTGCACGGCGCCGTGTTCGAGCGGGTGCTGATCCGGGGCGGGAAGATCGACTATCTGAATCTGCGGGAGGCGAAGCTGAAGGACGTGGTGTTCGAGGGCTGCGTCCTGGCGGAGCCGGACTTCGGGGGAGCGGCACTGGAGCGCGTCGAGTTCCGTGACTGTGTTCTGAGGGAGGCGGACTTCAGCGGCGTACGGATGAAGGACGTCGACCTGCGGACGGTGGCCGAGCTGGGTATCGCGCGCGGCTTCGACCGGCTGGCGGGCGCGGTGATCAGTACGGCGCAACTGCTCGATCTGGCGCCCGCGTTCGCGGCCCAGATAGGTGTACGGGTGGAGGACGCGCCGGGCGGCTGAAGCCCCGGCGTCCGGCGTCGGGCGCGCGTCCGGGGCGGTGTGCCGGTCGCGGCGTTCGGGGCGGCGGAAACGCGGCGGGGGCCCGGGGACAGCGGCGGGGAGGCCGGAGCGGGACAGCGGAAGACCCCGACCGTGGGGGGGAGGGTCGGGGTCTTCAATGTGCTGCCGGGGGCTCAGCCATGTGGGGGGCGAACCTCGTATTTGGTTCTTGGTGGCGTCCCGGCAGAAGTGCGTCTGCCCGGGGTCCACGCATGTACACCTGTCAATCCAAAAACTTCCGGCGGGATCATGAGGGGGGTGGCCATCTGCTCCCACATGAGGTGATGTCGGCTCAGTTCCCGGCAGGTCGTATCAGGTCGTAGCAGATCGGAGAGCGGGTGCGGACGGGCGGTCAGATCCGGGGGAACCGGGCCTGGAGATCCCAGACCACCGGATTGTCCATCAGGCCCTCGTGCATGTCCCCGAGGTCGGCCAGCAGGTCGTGCAGGAAGTCGCGGGACTCGCGGCGCAGCAGCCGGTGCCCGAAGGTGAGCGGGGCCTCGTCGACGGGCATCCAGTCGGCGGTCACGTCCACCCAGCCGAACCGCCGCTCGAAGAGGAGCCGGTCCGTCGACTCGGTGAAGTCCAGCTCCGCGTACTGCCGTTGGGCCGACCGGCTGCCGCGCGGGTCGCGGTCGAGCTGCTCCACGATGTCGCACAGCGCCCAGGCGAAGTCCAGCACCGGTACCCAGCCCCAGCCGGTGGACACCTCGCGGTCGGCCTTGGTGTCGGCGAGGTACACGTCGCCGCAGAACAGATCGTGGCGCAGAGCCGCCACGTCCACGCGGCGGTAGTCGGTCTGCGGCGGATCGGGGAAGCGACGGGAGAGGGAGTAGCCGATGTCGAGCACGCGCCCGATGGTGTCACGGCCCCGCACGGACGCTTTCCCACCCCGGGAAACGGGCTGCGCGCTGCCTGCGCCCACCCCGGGAAACGGGCCGGGCCCCGCCCGCGCTCACCTCGGGCGCGTGCGCGTATCCGTGCCTGTGCCGGAGCGCGTGAGCGCGCGCGGTGCCCGTGTGCCCGGACACGTGGCCGTACGTGTGACGGGCGTGAGGGGCCTGCTGCGCCCGTACCGCCGGAGGGCACACCACGTGGCGAACGGAGGGCACACCACGTCGCGGAAGGGCGCACACGTGGCGAACGGAGGGCACACCACGTCGCGGAAGGGCACATCACGTGGCGCTCGAAGGCCACACCACGTGGCGCAACGGCGCACACGTGGCGCTCGAACGGCCACACCACGCGCCGAAGGGCCCCCGGACGTGGCCGGAGGCCCCTCGATGGGCTGTCAGTGACTCGGGATCACCCGACTCAGAGGTTGACACCGAAGTCGGTGGCGATGCCCGCGAGGCCGGAGGCGTAACCCTGGCCGACGGCGCGGAACTTCCACTCGGCGCCGTTGCGGTACAGCTCACCGAAGACCATCGCGGTCTCGGTGGCGGCGTCCTCGCTCAGGTCGTAGCGGGCGAGTTCGGCGCCGCCGGCCTGGTTCACGATGCGGATGTACGCGTTGCGGACCTGGCCGAAGTTCTGGCTGCGGGTCACCGCGTCGTAGATGGAGACGGGGAAGACGATCTTGTCGACGTCGGCGGGCAGACCCGCCAGGTTGACGTTGATGGCCTCGTCGTCGCCCGCGCCCTCGCCGGTGCGGTTGTCGCCGGTGTGGACGATGGTCTGGTCCGGCGTCTGCTTGTTGTTGAAGAAGACGAAGTGACTGTCGGAGACGACCTTTCCGGTGGTGTTGACCGCGATCGCCGAGGCGTCGAGGTCGAAGTCCGTACCGGTGGTGGAGCGGACGTCCCAGCCGAGGCCGACCGTGACGGCTGTCAGGCCCGGTGCCTCCTTGGTGAGCGAGACGTTGCCGCCCTTGGACAGGCTTACAGCCATGGGATGGTCCCTTTCATTCTCTGCGAGCACGGGTGCGGGCTTCGATCTGCTCCCGAAGCTACCGTTACCCGCCATAACGCGGGCGGAGGACCCAGAGGTTCCTCGGACGCCGTTTCTTGTGGCGGGATTGTCGGCCGTCTTCGGAAGGTCCGCGGTCGGCCGACCCCGGCGGGTCGGCCGACGCCGGCCCGTAACGCCTTTGATTTGTCCGGGCGGACACGGGACGATGAACACATGTCCGGGTCGCCGCATGTCATCCGTGGCTCCGTCTCCCTGCCGGAGGCCGAGCTCATGTGGCGTTTCTCGCGTTCGTCGGGGCCCGGCGGGCAGCACGTCAACACCAGTGACTCGCAGGTGGAGCTACGGTTCGACCTCGCCGCCACGGAGGCGCTGCCGCCGGTCTGGAAAGAACGCGCGCTGGAGCGGCTGGCCGGGCGGCTCGTGGGCGGCGTGGTGAGCGTACGGGCCTCCGAGCACCGCTCCCAGTGGCGCAACCGCGAGACGGCCCTGGTCCGGATGGCCTCGCTCCTCGCCGAGGCGACGGCCCCGCCGCCCCGGCCGCGCCGGGCCACGAAGATCCCGCGTGGCATCAACGAGCGCAGGCTGCGCCAGAAGAAGCAGCGCGCGGAGACCAAGCGCGGGCGCAACGGCCGCGACTGGACGTAGCCTCGCGGCTGACTCGCGGACGGACGACTCCCGACCGGGTCGGGCTCCCGGTCGGACGACTCCCGACCGGCCGGGCCGCCGATCGGACACCCGTTTCGGCTGGTCGGGACACAGGAGTGCCGATCGGACTGTCGCGCTCGCCGGCCGGACTCCGAGGCTCGGACAACCGGGGTCCACGCCCGGACCACCGGACCGGACCGCCGGGCCCGCCGACGGGGCCGCGCCAGGCCGTGGGCGAAGGCCCCGCCCCCGCCACCCCGCCCCTCAGCCGTGTCCCAACTGCCGGTACTTCCCGCGGAAGTACGCCAGCGGCCCCGCGTCCCCCGACCCGCCGGGCACCGCCGCCGTCAGTACCCGGCCCACCACCAGCGTGTGGTCGCCCGTCACGATCCGCTGCTCCGTACGGCACTCCAGCACCGTCAGCGCGCCCTCGATCAGCGGCGCCCCGCTCACCTCGCCGCGCCGGTGGGGCAGGTCCTCGAAGAGGAGTCTGTCGCTGATCCGGCCCTTCATCGAGAAGCGGCCGGCGATCCGTACCTGGTGCTCGGAGAGCATCGACGCCGCCCACATCGGCTGCTCCTCCAGGAGGTCGTCCATCCGGGAGCCGGTGCGCAGGCTCACCACCACCAGGGGCGGGTCCAGGGAGACGGACATGAAGGACGTGGCCGTCATACCCGCGTCCGCGCCTCTCGGCCCGTCGTCCGGGTCGTGCGCGGTGACCAGCACCACCCCGGCGGCCAGCCGGGAGAGCGCGGCACGGAACTCGTCGTTGCTCACCCCCTCAGGATGGGGGAGGAGGACGTCGGTATGCGGGGCGGTCGTCTTCTGCGGCACGTCGTCCACGCTAGCCCCGGCGGTCGGGCTTCCGCATCGGGCCACGGAACGAGCCAGGACCTAGGACCGGGCGCCTGTTCGACTCCGCGGCCGTCTCCCGACCACCCCTCGTCGGCTCCGCGTCGACCCCGCACGCCACCCGGATCGACCTCGCACCTCCACCCGAATCGACCCGTGCTCCCCCCGGAATCGACCCGTTTTCCCGCCCCGCGTCGGCCCCGCGTCGGCCCCGCGTCGGCCCCGCGTCGGCCCCGCGTCGGCCCCGCGTCGGCCTCGCGGCGAGCCCGCGCCGGCCCTCCCCGCACCTCGTTTCCACCCCGCCGCACGTCCTCGCACGCCCCCGGGCGCCCGGTGAATACGCCCGGCCGCGCGCCCCCCGCCCCACCTCTCCGACCTCGATATTTGCGTTCATGAAAGCTCTGGAGCGCTCCCATGCCCCCACCCAACTCTCCCTCCCCATATGTGACTTGGCTCACAGGCCGCAAGAATTGTTGACCCTGTGTACCGACTGCACAGCTCCCTGTGATTCAGTGGCCGTGATACCGCATCGAGCGAGCCGATAAGAATTCTGGAGTTGCTGTCGAGGTCTCGGGGAGAGCGAACGATGGAGACCGAGTCGGAGCCGTACGTCCGCCTTGCGACCCTGCGACAACTGCATGACGTTGTCGGCGAGCTCAACACCGCGCGCAGCCTGGCCGACACGCTCCAGACAGTTGCCGACGGCATAGTCAAGGGCCTCGGCTACGAGCTGGCGTGTGTGAATCTCGTCCAGGGCGACGGTGACCTCGTGGTCGCCGCCTTCTCCGGAGACGCCTCCGCGGAAGCCTTCATCACCGGCCGCGTCGGCGCGCGCGCCTCCTGGGAACGCCGGCTCAGCATGGGCGAGAGCTGGGGCGAGCTGAGGTACATCCCGCACACCGAGGGCTGGATCCTGCTGGAGGACGACGTCCCGCAGTGGTACACCGAGGGACCCGATCCGCGCTTCGAGGACGAGTGGCACCCCCAGGACCGCCTCTACGCGCCCATGTACGCCCCTGGAGGCGGCCGGGAGCTCCTCGGGGTCATATCCGTCGACCGGCCGCGCGGCGGGCGCCGTCCGGGCCCCTGGGGCCGCGAGGCGCTCCAGATGTACGCATCCCAGGCCGCCATTGCGATAAGCAACGCCCGCCTCCGAGCAAACATGCAGCGCGCGCTGGTCCGCCTGGAGCGCGAGCAGCAGGCGCTGCGTGCCAGCGAGGAATCCTTTCGGCAGGCGTTCGAGTACGCGCCCAGCGGCATGGCCATCGCCGAGATGGGCGGCGACCAGCACGGCAGGCTGCTGCGGACGAACGACGCGCTGTGCCGGCTCCTCGGCCGGTCCGCCTCCGCGATCCGCCGTTACTCCTTCTCCGACCTCGTGCACCCCGAGGACGTCGGCACCCTGCTGCGCACCTCGGCCGAGGGCGGTCGCGCCGAACTGCGACTGGCCCGCCGCGACAACACGTATGTATGGGTGTCGCTGCGCAACTCCGTCGTCGCCGACACCACCGACGGGCCCCGCTTCCTCCTTACCCATGTCGAGGACATAGAGGAGCGCAAGCGCAACGAACTCCAGCTCGCCCACCGCGCCTCGCACGACTCCCTGACCGGCCTTCCCAACAGCGCCGAGCTGCGCACCCGCCTCAGTGCCCGGCTCTGCGAGCGGCCGGGCGCGCCCACGGGGCGCGAGTCGGACGCGCAGACCGTGGACCGGGCGTTCGGCGAGTACGCGGGCGGATACGGCGGGGGCTACAGCGGCGCGGACGGAACCCACGGAGCCCATGCGGGCCACGGCGCCCACGACGAGGGCGGTGTCGTGCCGTACGGCCAGGGCCCCGGCTTCCACGGGAGCAGCGGCGCCGCGTACGCGCCCGTGCCCGTGACCGGCGGCGGGGGCCACGGGACGTACCCGCCCCACGACTCCTACGAGGCGTACGAACCGTACGAGTCGCCCTTCGACTCCTACGGAGGATCCGCCGGCGGACGCGCCTATCCCGGCGACGCCTACGAGCAGTCCGCAGCCGTCGCGCCCCTCGACCACCATGTGCACACCGTCGCGCCGGGCTCCGACCCCGACGACGGGACGAAGGGTCTCGCCGTCCTCTTCTGCGACCTCGACGGTTTCAAGTCGATCAATGACCGTTTCGGCCACAACACCGGCGACGCCGTCCTCATCGAGGTCGCCCGCAGGCTCAACACCGGGGTACGGGACGGCGACACCGTCGCGCGCCTCGGCGGTGACGAGTTCGTCGTCCTGGCCGACGGGCTCGGCGCGGCGGACGCCGCCGACCTGGCCGTGCGGCTGCGGAACGCGATCATCCCGCCCATCAGGGTGGACGGCAGGGCGGTCCGGGTGGGCGCCAGCTTCGGCATCGGCTGGGCGAGTTGCGGGATGACGGTGGAGGAAGTGCTCAAGTCCGCCGACCAGCGCATGTACATCGAGAAGCGTTCACGGAAGACGGTGCAGCGGCGGGCGGGTTAGCGCCCGCCCGGTCTCCGGGATCCACGGGACCCCCGAGACCTCTCAGGACGCCCGGGACCGCCGCGGTCTCCGAGCCGGCGAGGCCCTCGAAGTCCCTGGTCCTCCTCCCTGTACGGGGCCGCCGGGGCGGCCGTGACGCAGGTCTCTGTACGGCTGTTCGCCGATGTCGAGCGACGTTCGTCACGGGACTGTCCAACCGCCCACGACGGCCGAGGGCCGTCCGTATGCTTGTCCAATCGAGGTAGGCTCGGCCGGTCGGCGACGCTGGCGAGATGGCGAGGAGTGACCCAGGGATGACGGCCGGGAACAACGGCACGAGTACGCCCGAGGACGACGATCCGTTCGGCTATCTGTACGAGGACGGACAGACAGCCGCGAACGGGGCGCAGGCCCGGCGCGGCGGCTACGGCTACCCCGGTCCCGCGTCCCAGCCAGGTGTGCCGAGAACTTCGTACAACCAGGTCAGGACCGTCGGTGAGCGCCAGTACGGCGCGCAGGTCCCGCCGCAGCAGTACGGGCAGCAGCCTCAGTACGGAGGGCAGCAGCAGTACGGGCAGCAGGCGCCCTACGGCCAGTCCCCCGACACCCAGTACGCGTCCCCCTCGACCGGTGGCGCCGGCACGCGCGCGGTCCCGGCCCAGCGCGGCGGGGGCGGTCGCGGCAGCGGCGGCGGACCCAACACGAAGGGCCTGCTGATCGGCGCCGTCGCCGTGGTGGCGGTCGTCGTGATCGGAATCACGGTCGCGCTGATGTCGAACAACGACGACGGCGACAACGCGGGAGGCACCCCCTCGGGCGGCCCCACGGCCCCCGAGACGACCGGACCGAGCGAGGACGCCGGCTCGAAGCCGGAGCCCGAGCAGAAGCCGATCGAGCTTCCGAAGCAGGACGCGGCGACGCTGAAGCTGGGTTCCCCGGCGGTGCTGGCGAAGGACATCAAGGGCGCGAAGGGCTCGGGCGGCGCGTATGTGACCGGCTTCAACGCCGTCGGCGCCTCGGTGACCTGGACCGCCGACATCGCGGAGGCCGGGGAGTACGCGCTCAACGTGCGCTACGCCATCCCGGCCAAGGACGCCAACGCGACGCTGACGGTCAACGGCAAGGCCAACACCTCGCCGCTCGGCCTCAAGAACTTCATCAACTCGACGGACCCGAACTGGGAGAAGAACTGGCAGACCACCTGGGCGCCGGTCAACCTCCAGAAGGGCACCAACGAGATCAAGATCTCCTGTGAGCAGGGCAACCAGTGCGACGCCATCCTCGACTGGCTGGAAGTCTCGCCGCCCCGCTGAGGAGTTCGATCGGCTGATCAACTTCTGAACTGATCGACGTCATGTACGCCGTCACCCCCGTCCCGGTCATCGCCTCGCGAGCCGGGACGAGGCATGTCCGGGGACGAGGCATGTCACGGGTGAGAACATGCTGCCTCGGCCGCCGAGCGTCCTCGGCCCGGCGCCCGGCACGGCGAGACCGGAGCCCGCCCGTCACAGCACCTGCCCCGCCCCGCCCCGTCACAGCACCCGCCTCGTCACGTCACCTGCTCCGTCACGACGACTCCCGGCAGCAGGTCCGCGTACGCCCGTCGGTCGAACTCGCCCGCCACCGGTGCCAGCACCGTCGCCGCCGACAGAGCCACCGCCCTCGCGAGCCTCTCGGGCCACGGCAGCCGCTCCACGTACCCCGACAGCAGCCCGGCCACCGCCGAGTCCCCCGCGCCCGTCGGATTGCCCCGTACGGCCTTCGGCGGGGCCGCCCGCCACGTGCCGTCCGGGGTCGCGGCCAGCATCCCGGCCGGGCCCAGCGAGGCGACCACGCTCCGGCCGCCGCGTCTGCGCGCGTCACGGGTCGCCCGCAGCGGTTCGCGCGAGCCGGTGAGCCGGGCCAGTTCGTCGGCATTGGGCTTCACGAGGTCGGGGCGGGCCGCGATGCCCCGGCGCAGCGGTTCGCCGCTGGTGTCGAGCAGGACCGGCGGGCCCGCCGCGCGCGCCACCCGGACGAGTTCGGCGTACGCGCCGACATGGACGCCGGGCGGCAGGCTGCCGCACAGGGCGACGGCGTCCGCCTCGGCGACGAGCCCTCTGTAGGAGGTGAGGAACCCGGCCCACTCGGCGGGGGTGACGACCGGGCCGGGCTCGTTGAGCTGGGTGGTGTTCCCGGTCGACTCGTCCACGACGGCGATCGTGCGGCGCGTGGTGCCCGCGACGGGTACGAGCGCGTCGGACGGGCCCTCGGCGGCGAGCAGTTCGCGCAGCGCGTCCCCGGTACGGCCGCCCGCGAAACCGGTCACCACCGTCTCGTGCCCGAGCGCCGCCAGTACCCGGGCCACGTTGACGCCCTTGCCGCCGGGGCGCTCGGAGACCTCGGTGACACGGTTGGTGGTGTGCGGGGTCAGGGCGGCGGTCCGGTAGGTGATGTCGAGCGCGGTGTTGAGTGTGACGGTCAGGATCATGCGCCACGGCCTCCCTCGCGGATGTGCCGGGAGCGCGCCCCGGCCGCTCCGGACCGGCCCTGGTCACACCGGACGCGCCACTCCCGCCGAACGCCCGACTCTTCGCCCGTCGCACCGGTCACGCTGATACGCGCCGATGCGGAGCGCCCGGCCCAGGGCCGTGTCCGTACAGTCTCGCCCGGCCCGCGACATCCGGCACGCGGCCGAGGACGGCCAGTCGCACTCCGCCACGGGAGACACTCCCGCCCGCGACCCTCACCCCAGCTGGGGCCTGACCACCCACTCGCCCCGGCGCAGAACCCCCACCACCGCGAAGTCCGCGTCCAGGATCACCAGGTCCGCGTCCTTGCCCGGCTCCAGGGAACCCACCCGGTCGTCCAGGCCCAGGAGCCTTGCCGGGTTCGCGGAGATCGCCCGGACGATGTCGGTGACCGGCAGCCGGTCGACCGTGGCCGCGCGGCGGAAGGCGGTGTCCAGGGTGAGCGTGGAGCCCGCGATCGACCCGCCCTCGGCGAGCCGCGCCACGCCCTCCTTGACCTCGACCTCCAGCGGCCCGAGCTGGTAGATCCCGTCGCCGAAACCGGCCGCGTCCATCGCGTCCGTAATGAGGGCGACCCGGTCGGCGCCCGCGCGGTGGAAGGCCAGTTCCAGGGCCGCCGGGTGCAGATGCGTACCGTCGTTGATCAGCTCGACGGTGACCCGCTCGTCCTCCAGCAGCGCGGCGATCGGCCCCGGCGCCCGGTGCCCGAGCGGCGGCATCGCGTTGAACAGGTGCGTCGCGACCGTCGCGCCCGCCTCGATGGCCACGGTGGTCTGCTCGTACGTCGCGTCCGTGTGCCCGATCGCGGCGATCACGCCGTGCTCGGCCAGCAGCCGTACGGAGTCGATGCCGCCCGGCAGTTCGGTGGCGAGGGTCACCATCCGGGCCGTGCCACGGGCCGCGTCGAGGAGCTTGCGGACCTCGGCCGGGTCGGGGTGGCGCAGCAGCGACTCGCTGTGCGCGCCCTTGCGGCACGGCGAGATGAACGGGCCCTCGAAGTGGATGCCGGCCAGATCGCCCTGTTCGACCAGCTCGGAGAGGAATCCCGCGCGCCGGGCGAGGAAGTCCATCTCGCCGGTGACGGTCGAGGCGACGAGCGTGGTGGTGCCGTGCTCCTGGTGCGTACGGACGCCCTTGAGGACCTCGTCCGCGCTGCCCGAGGTGAAGGAGGCGCCGCCGCCGCCGTGGTTGTGCATGTCCACGAAGCCGGGCACCACCCAGTGGCCGGTCAGATCCAGCTCCCCGGGGCAGCCTTCCACGGAGGGCGCCGGGCCCGCCTCGGCGATACGGCCGTCCTCGACCCTCACCCGTCCGTTCTCCACGACCCCGGTCGGCAGCACCACCCGGGCACCGGTCAGGACCGTGCTGTCGGCGAGAACCGTGCTTTCGGCGCGTGCGGCCATCAGGCGGATACCTCCGTCGAGAGAAGATCCCAGGCGAGCAGCCCCGCGCCCAGGCATCCGGCGGTGTCCCCGAGGGCCGCCGGGACGATCTCGGGCAGCTTCTGGAACGTGACCCGCTCCTCGACCGCGGCCCTCAGGGGTGCGAACAACGTTTCCCCGGCCTCGGCGAGTCCGCCACCGATGATCAGCCGTCGGGGATCGAGCAGGGTGAGCGCGGTGACCAGTCCGGCGGCGAGCGCGTCCACGGCGTCCGCCCAGACGGCCAGCGCCCGCGGGTCGCCCGAGTCGACGGCCTTCGCGCAGTCCGCCGCGTCCGCCTCCGGGTCACCGGAGGCCGTCGCCCACGCGCGCGTCACGGCCGCCGCCGAGGCGATCGTCTCCATGCAGCCGGTCTGCCCGCAGCCGCACACGGGCCCGTCGGGGCGGACCACGACATGCCCGATCTCACCCGCGTAGCCGTGCGCGCCCGCCTCGATGGCGCCGTCGATGCCGATGGCGCCCGAGATGCCGGTGCCCAGCGGCACGAAGAAGAACCGGTCCGCGCCCCGGCCCGCCCCGATCCGCCCCTCGGCGAGCCCGCCGGTGCGTACGTCGTGCCCGAGCGCGACGGGTACGCCGCCCAGCCGGTCGCCGAGCAGATCCCGCAGCGGTACGTCGTGCCAGCCCAGGTTCGCCGCGTACCGGGCGATCCCGCGCCCGGTGTCGACGATGCCCGGCACCGCGACCCCGGCGGCGACCGCGCCCACGCCGAAGTGCTCGACGCCATGGGCGCGCAGATCCGCCGCGAAGCCGAGGATGGTCTCCACGACCGCGTCGGGACCGCGCTCCCTGCCGGTCGCCCGGCGCGCCTCGTACAGCAGCGCGCCGTCCGTCCCGACGAGGGCGGCCTTCATACCGGTGCCGCCCACATCCAGGGCGATGACGTGTCTCACAAAGGCATTCTCGCGCGAAAACCCAAGAAAGGTCTAGTCCACTGTGCGGGATTGTTGCCCACCCATACAAAGCCTTCTTTCAAACCTCCGGGGTACGGGACGTTGCCGAAGCGAGATGACAACGGTGTGGACCCCCGTGGACCCGTCGTGGAAAATCGCCCCTCGTCAAGGCAGGACGTCGCGGGGGAGCGACCGGGAGCAGAGAACACGCCGTGTCCGACGGCCGAACGAAAAGCAAGGGTGGGAAAAGGCTGTGCAGCAGCGCTTCCTGGGGCATACGGCGGCGTTGGCCGCTTTGGGCATGACAGTCGTGCTGAGCGGATGCGGCAGCTCCGGGGCGGCGAAGGAGGTCACCCTCAGGGTCGTCGCGGCGGACTACGGCAACAGCGCCGCCAACAGTTCGGAGACGTACTGGAACGGCCTGGCCAAGGAGTTCGAGTCCAAGAACCCGGGCATTCAGGTCGACATCGACGTCCGTTCTTGGAAGACCGTCGACGCGGACGTCGCGAAGATGGTCCGGGACGGCGAGGCCCCCGACATCGCACAGATCGGCGCCTATGCCGACTATGTGAAGAAGGACGAGCTGTACGGCGTCGACGAATTGCTCTCCATCCCGACACAGGCCAACTTCATCTCCCGGTTCGCCGACGCCGGAAAGGTCGAACAGACCCAGTACGGCATGCCGTTCGTCGCCAGCACCCGGCTGCTCTTCTACAACAAGGGCCTCTTCGCGGCGGCCGGTCTCTCCGCGCCGAAGGACTGGGACGACATCAGGGCCGGCGCCGAGGCGCTCAAGGCGCAGGACGTACCGACCCCGTTCGCCCTGCCGCTCGGCGCCGAGGAGGCACAGGCCGAGACGATGATGTGGCTGCTCAGCGGTGGCGGCGGCTATACGGACCCGGTCGACGGCTCGTACGCGTTCGACTCGGACGCGAACGTCGCGACCGTCAAGTGGCTCCAGAAGGAACTGGTCGGCAAGGGCCTCACCGGCCCCGTCGCGCCCGGTGAACTCGACCGCGCGGACGCCTTCGAGGCGTTCGCCGACGGCAAGGTCGGCATGCTCAACGGGCATCCGACGCTGATGCAGGAGGCCGAGAAGGCGGGCGTCGACATCGGGATGGTGCCGATGCCCGGTGCCACCGGCAGGTCCAAGGCGACGATGGGTGTCGCCGACTGGATCATGGCGTTCAAGCAGCCCGGCCAGCGTGAACAGGCGGGCGCGTTCCTCGACTTCGCGTTCGAGGACAGGAACGTGATGGATTTCGTCGGCCAGTACGACCTGCTGCCCGTCACCTACAGCGCCTCCGAGGCGATGGTGACGGACGATCAGTACGAGGAACTGCGCCCGTTCCTGGAGGCGTTGCCCACCTCCGAGCTGTACCCGTTCGGCAAGACGTCGTGGGCGGGGGTCAGCGAGGACGTCAAGAAGAACATCGGCAAGACGGTACGGCCGGGCGCGGCGCCCGCGGAGATCCTGGCGAGGATAGGCCGGGACGCGACGAAGGCGGAGAACTCCGAGTAGCGTGACGCGTCTATGACCGTATCCACGCCGGGGCCCGGGGCCTCGCCGGAGCCGGGCCCCGGCGCGGCTCGGCCCGAGCCCGCCGCCGCACAGGAGCCGGTACCGGCGCCGGTACCGGTCCCGGCCCCGCAGGCCGTCACCGGGCCGGACCCGGAGCCGGCCGCCGTACGCGAGCCCGAGCCCGCACGGGAATCCGAGCCTGCGCCCGCACGGGAATCCGGGCCTGAGCCGGTGGCTGTACCGGACCCGGAGCCCGCACCGGAGCGCGCGGCCGTACGCGACCCCGAGCCCGCACGGGAATCCGAGCCTGCGCCCGCACGGGAATCCGGGCCTGAGCCGGTGGCTGTACCGGACCCGGAGCCCGCACCGGAGCGCGCGGCCGTACGCGAGCCCGAGCCCGCACGGGAATCCGGGCCCGAGCCGGCCGCTGTACCGGACCCGGCGCCCGCACCGGACCCCGAGCCCGCCGCCGTACGCGACCCCGCGCCCGCCGCCGCACCGGACCCCGTGTCCGTACCGGAACCCGCCCCCGCCCCTGAACAGGAACCCCTCCCGGCACGGGAAGCCGCCCCTGAGCAGGAACCGGACCCCGAACAGGAAGCCGGCCCGGCCGAGTTGACCGGGCGGGATCGCGCCGTCCTCGCCGTGGAGCGGCGCTCGTGGCCCGGCCCCGGCGCCAAGGAGCGGGAGATCCGTGAGCGGCTCGGCATGTCGCCGACCCGCTACTACCAGCTGCTGGGCGTCCTCCTGGACGACCCGCTGGCCCTGGCCCACGACCCGGTGACCGTCAACCGGCTGCGCCGGATCAGGGACGACCGCCGCGCCCGCCGCTGAGCGGAGGTTCCGGCCGCGTTCCGGAGCCGTACGCGGATAGGGTCGGCGCATGGGCAGCCACCCGAACCCCCTGCCGACCCCCGTCACCCCCGCCGGCGCCGACGGCCTGGCCGCGCTTCTCGCCCGGCCCGGAAAGGCCGTCGTCGCGCTCGACTTCGACGGCACGCTCGCCGACATCGTCCCCGACCCCGAACAGACCCGCGCCCACCCCGGCGCGGTCCCGGCGCTCGTCGCACTCGCCCCGCACGTCGCGTCCGTCGCGGTGATCACCGGCCGCCCGGCCGAGGTCGCCGTACGGTACGGCGGCTTCGCCGGTGTCCCCGGCCTGGAACACCTCGTCGTCCTCGGCCACTACGGCGCCGAACGCTGGGACGCCGTCACCGGCACCGTACGCACCCCGGAACCGCACCCCGGCGTCGACGCCGCCCGCGACGAACTCCCGCGCCTGCTCGAACAGTTCGACGCGTCGCGCGGCGCGTGGATCGAGGAGAAGGGCCGCGCGGTCGCCGTCCACACCCGCCGCGCCGCCGACCCCCAGGGCGCCTTCGAGGCCCTGCGCGAACCCCTCGCCGACCTGGCGCACCGGCACGGCCTGATGCTCGAACCGGGCCGTCTGGTCCTGGAGTTGCGCCCGCCCGGCATGGACAAGGGCGTGGCCCTGACGGAGTACGTACGCGAGGTGGGAGCCGAGACGGTCGTCTACGGCGGCGACGACCTCGGCGACCTCCCGGCCTTCGCGGCGGTCGACTCCCTGCGCGCGAAGGGCCGTCCGGGCCTGCTCCTGTGCAGCGGTACGGGAGAGGTGCCCGAACTCGCCGCGAAGGCCGACCTCGTGCTTCCCGGCCCCGAGGCACTGACCGACTTCCTCGCGGCCGTTGCGGCCCGCCTCTGAGCCACCGAACTCCCCTCCCCCGCAGGTCCGGCCCCTCGAAACACGGGAGACCCCGGCCCGCCCGCCACACGGGCGCCCGGGGCACGCCCGCGCGTTCAGCCCTCCCGCAGCGCGTCCAGCTGGTCCAGGAACCAGCGCTGCGGCGGCAGCGCCGTCGCCGCGGCGGCCAGGCGCTTCGTCCGGGCCGCCCGGTCGTCGGCGTTCATCGTCAGCCCCTCGTGGAGCGCCGCCGCCGTGGCGCTCACGTCGTACGGATTCACCACCAGCGCGTCCTCGCCCAGCTCCTCGTACGCGCCCGCCTCCCGCGACAGCACCAGCGCGCAGCCGTTCTCGGAGACGACCGGGATCTCCTTCGCGACCAGGTTCATGCCGTCGCGGATCGGGTTGACCAGCGCCACGTCCGCGAGGCGGTAGGAGGCCAGCGAGCGCGCGAAGTCGTCCTTGACGTGCAGCACCACGGGCGTCCAACCGGGCGTGCCGTACGTCGCGTTGATCTCGTCGGCGACCTCCTGGACCCGCGCCGTGTAGTCGCGGTAGACTGCGAGGTCCTGCCGGGACGGGTAGGCGAACGCCACATGCGTCACCCGCTCCCGCCACTCCGGCCGGTCGGCCAGCAGCTGCCGGTAGGCGAGCATGCCGCGCACGATGTTCTTCGACAGCTCCGTACGGTCCACCCGTACGACCGTGCGGCGCGGCGTCCCCTCGTGCTCCCCGATCTGCGCCCGCAGCTCGGCCAGCCGCTCGTCCACGTCTGGCCGGTGCGCGCGCTCCCGCAGGAAGTCCGCGTCGGCGCCCAGCCCGTGCACCCCGATCCGGGTCTTGCCCGTCCCGCCCAGCAGCTCGTCGCAGCAGGCGGTGAACGCGTCGGCCCACCGGTGGGTCAGGAACGCGGCGCGGTCGGCGCCGAGGATCCCGCGCAGCAGCTGGCGCGCCACGTCGTCCGGCAGCAGCCGGAAGTAGTCGACCGGCGCCCACGGGGTGTGCGTGAAGTGCCCGATCCGCAGGTCGGGGCGGAGCGCCCGGAGCATGCCGGGCACCAGTGCCAGGTGGTAGTCCTGGATCAGTACGGCGGCGCCGTCGGCGGCCTCGTCGGCCAGGGCCTCCGCGAAGGCGCGGTTGTACGTCTCGTACGCCGCCCACTTCGCCCGGAACTCCGGGCCGAAGGCCGGCTCCAGCGGGGTCTGGTAGAGCAGGTGGTGGACGAACCAGAGCGTGGAGTTCGCGACGCCGTTGTACGCGTCCGCGTACACCTCCGGCGGGATGCCCAGCATCCGTACGCGCTGCCCGCCCGTGTCCCCGGTGTCGAGCCGGCCGCCCGTGCGCCGGACGGCCTCGCGGTCGCCGTCGCCGAGCGCTGCGCAGACCCACACGGCGTCCGTGTCGGGGCCGATGGCCGACAGGCCGGAGACGAGACCGCCGCCGCCCCGCCCGGCGCTGAGGGCGCCGTCCTCGCCGAGCGTGTACGAGACGGGGCCGCGGTTGGACGCGACGAGGACCTGGGCGGCGTGCGCGGAGACCATGTGGCGAAACCTAGCCCGTCGTGGAAACGCTCAAACGTACGGTTCAGGTCGGCGAGGATCAGCCACGGTCCCGGCCGCGCGCCGCGGCCAGCGCCACCACCCCCGCCCCGACCAGGGCGAGCGCCATACCGCCCAGCAGCCAGAGCTGTTCCGAGGTCAGGCCCAGCGCGGTCGCGGCGGTGGCCAGGGCAGTCATCGACATGCCAGGCAGACTAGTTTAAATATAGGCAAATCATACGAATGGGCCGGTCAGGCGGCGCGCCGTGCCTCGTACTCCGCGATCTCCCGCATCGGCGGACGCTCCTCCGTGTCCACCGCGTACGTACGGGGCTCGAAGCCCGCCTCGCCCCGCACGAACTGCGTCAGCTCCGGCCGCACCAGATGCCCCCGCGACAGCCGCAGCTGCGCCGTCCGGTAGATCGCCGCCGCCATCCGCCCCAGCGCCTGCCCGTCCTGGTGCCGGTGCCGGCGCACCCCCACGTCGACCTGGCCGAGCGCGTCCAGCCCCACCGTGTGCAACGCGTCCACCAGCAGCCCCAGCTCCACCCCGTACCCCACCGGGAACGGCAGCCGCTCCAGCAGCGAGCGCCGTACCGCGTACTCACCGCCCAGCGGCTGTACGAACCCCGCCAGCAGCGGCCAGTGCAGATTCAGCAGCGGGCGCGCCACCAGCTCGGTCACCCGGCCGCCCTGCCCCGGCAGCTCGCCCGCCCGGCGCGTCCGCCCCGGCCCGTCGCCCAGCGGCCCCTCGCCCGGCGGCCGGTCGGCGAGCGGCCCGTCGCCGAGCGGCCGGTCGTACATGGCCTTCACGAACTGCACGTCCGGATCGGTCAGCAGCGGCCCCACGGTCCCCGACACGAACGCCGCCGAGAAGTCCCGCAGATCCGCGTCCACGAAGCACACGATGTCGCCGCTCGTCACCAGCAGCGAGCGCCACAGCACCTCGCCCTTGCCCGGCACGGCCGGCAGCCCCGGCAGGATGTCGTCCCGGTGCACCACCCGCGCCCCGGCCGCCGCCGCGACCGCCCCCGTACGGTCGGTCGACCCCGAGTCGATCACCACCAGCTCGTCCACCAGCGGCACGGGTCCCGCCATCAGCTCGTGCCGGATCACGGACACGATCCGGCCGACCGTCGCCTCCTCGTTCAGTGCCGGGAGCACCACGCTGACCTGCGCACCCTTCTTGGCGGCGACCAGCCGGTCCACCGGCCGGTCCGCCGCCGACCAGGACCGCCGGTCCAGCCAGCGCTCCACCTCTTGCAGCACGTGATCTCCATCTCGCGGATCGGACGAGAGTCTCAACCGTCCAGGGGTTCGGTTACAGTTTTGAACAACGCGGATGACCGTCGCATGCCGGGGGTCGTCACGCTGACAATCGAATACCGCTCATCCAGAGGGGCAGAGGGAAACGGCCCGTTGAAGCCCCGGCAACCCTCCCGCCGACCGCGAGGTCACGGTGGGGAAGGTGCCAATTCCGTCTCGCGGCGAGATGCGTCGCGAGGAAGATGAGGAAAGGGCCTCGCCTTCATGGCTGCGCAGACTGTTCACCACACTTCTCAGAACGCCTCCCCGAGCGCCTCCCGGGCCGCCGACGGCACTGACACCCCCGCCACCGACGCCCCCGCCGCCGCGACCGTCGACCTCGGACCCGCCGCCGCCCTCTCCTGCCGCGAATGCGGGGAACGCTTCGCACTCGGCCCGATCTTCGCCTGCGAGAGCTGTTTCGGCCCGCTCGAAGTGGCCTACGACCTGCCGACGGGCGACCCCGAGGACCTGAAGAGGCGCATCGCCGCCGGTCCCGACAACATCTGGCGCTACGCCCCGCTGCTGCCCGTCCCCGCCGACGTGGCGTCCAAGCCCAACATCAACCCCGGCTTCACCAAGCTCGTCCGGGCCGACAACCTCGCCCGCGAACTCGGCGTGACCGGCGGGCTGTACGTGAAGGACGACTCCGGCAACCCGACGCACTCCTTCAAGGACCGTGTCGTCGCCATCGCCGTCGAGGCCGCCCGCGCCTTCGGCTTCACCACGCTCTCCTGCTCCTCCACCGGCAACCTCGCGGGCGCCGTCGGCGCCGCCGCCGCCCGCGCCGGTTTCCGCTCCTGCGTGTTCATCCCGCACGACCTGGAGCAGGGCAAGGTCGTGATGGCCGCGATCTACGGCGGCGAACTCGTCGGCATCAAGGGCAACTACGACGACGTGAACCGTTTCTGCTCCGAGCTGATCGGGGACCCGCTGGGCGAGGGCTGGGGCTTCGTCAACGTCAACCTGCGCCCGTACTACGGCGAGGGCTCCAAGACCCTCGCGTACGAGATCTGCGAACAGCTCGGTTGGAAGCTGCCCGACCAGCTCGTCATCCCCGTCGCGTCCGGCTCCCAGCTGACGAAGATCGACAAGGGGCTGAAGGAGCTGATCGCGCTCGGCCTGGTCGAGGAGAAGCCGTACAAGATCTTCGGCGCGCAGGCCGAGGGCTGCTCGCCGGTCTCGGTCGCCTTCAAGGCCGGTCACGACGTCGTACGGCCGCAGAAGCCGGACACGATCGCCAAGTCGCTGGCGATCGGCAACCCGGCCGACGGCCCGTACGTCCTGGACATCACCCGCCGCACGGGCGGCGCCGTCGAGGACGTGGACGACGAGCAGATCGTGGACGCGATCAAGCTGCTCGCGCGCACCGAGGGGATCTTCGCCGAGACGGCGGGCGGGGTGACCGTGGGGGTGACGCGCAAGCTCATCGAGAGCGGGCTGCTCGACCCGGCGCTCACGACGGTCGTGCTGAACACGGGTGACGGGCTGAAGACGCTGGACGCCGTGGCGCCCACGACCGGGCCGACCGCGACGATTCCGCCGAGCCTCGACGCGTTCCGTGACGCGGGTCTGGCGCGTTGAGCCTCACGACGCCCGGTGTCCGGTCCCCGGACGCCGCCCGCAGTCCGCTCCGCCAGCTCCGTCACTTCCCGGAAGGCAGTAACCGATGAGTGTGAACGTCCGTATTCCGACCATCCTCCGTACGTACACCGGCGGCAAGGCCGAGGTTCCGGCCGAGGGCGCGACCCTGTCCCAGGTGATCGAGTCCCTGGAGGCGAACCACCCGGGCATCGCCGCCCGCGTCCTGGACGACGGAGGCAAGCTCCGGCGCTTCGTCAACGTGTACGTCAACGACGACGACGTCCGGTTCGAGCAGGGCCTGGAGACCGCCACGCCGGACGGCGCCGGCATCTCGATCATCCCGGCGGTCGCCGGCGGCTGAACGGCACGCACGGTGAACGGTGTTGCCCCCTCCGCGAGAGAAGCGGAGGGGGCAATTCCATGAGGTTGAACGCGGTACAGTTGGGGTAGGCCCGCCGCCGCCCATGCCCCGAGCATATGAGTTCGGGACAAGATGCGGTCGAAGTACGGACGTCATTTGCGCAGTTTCTTGCGTTATGCCCGGCCCGACTTGCCCCTGATGGCCCGGCAATTCACCCCTTCGCGTATTCCGCCATGCCCAGAATTCTCGTCCGATTGCCCTGTTGCAGAGGGCAGTTGGGCAGATACATTCAGCCGCGGTCGACGCGTTCCGGCGCGAAGTGCGGTCCCGCGCAGGGGCCAGTAATAGGGGAGTTGGGCATGGCTCAGGGCACCGTCAAGTGGTTCAACGCGGAGAAGGGCTACGGCTTCATCGCGGTCGACGGTGGTGCGGATGTATTCGTCCACTACAGCGCGATCCAGATGGACGGCTACCGCACCCTTGAAGAAGGTCAGCGAGTGGAGTTCGAGATCTCGCAGGGCCAGAAGGGTCCGCAGGCGGACATGGTCAAGCTCGCCGTCTGATCTCGGCGCGATCGGCCACCGACGCACGCACACACCGACGAGGGGCCCGTATCCCACCAGGGATACGGGCCCCTCGCGCGTGCGTCGCCGGCCGCTGCCTCCGCCGCGCGGGTGTCCACCCCGCCACGGCTCCTCGCGTGCGTGCCGCCGGCCCGGACGGCGCTGCCGGGTCCGGGTCCGTCCCGACGGCAGGGCACTCCCGTGCGCGCCGCGGCCCCCGTCGGGCCCGGGGCGCACGGGAGTCCGACCAGCGGTCCCTCGGGAGTCGCTTGCACTCTCGGGGGTCGAGTGCTAATCATTGGCGTTAGCACTCTGCAGGTGAGAGTGACAACTTATGGACCGGGTCGACGAGGCCCGAAGCCCTGTGGGGAAGGAACCGCAGGGCTCTCGGGCCGTCCGTCGCGGGCGTTGGCACGGTCCGGAGAAATCCACCCCCTGTCCGGGAGGACCACTTCACATGGCCAAGATCATCGCGTTCGACGAGGAGGCACGGCGCGGTCTCGAGCGCGGGATGAACCAGCTCGCCGACGCCGTCAAGGTCACCCTTGGCCCCAAGGGCCGTAACGTCGTCCTCGAGAAGAAGTGGGGCGCCCCCACGATCACCAACGATGGTGTCTCCATCGCCAAGGAGATCGAGCTCGAGGACCCGTACGAGAAGATCGGCGCCGAGCTGGTCAAGGAAGTCGCCAAGAAGACGGACGACGTCGCCGGCGACGGTACGACCACCGCGACCGTGCTGGCCCAGGCGCTGGTCCGCGAGGGCCTGCGCAACGTGGCCGCCGGCGCCAACCCGATGGCCCTCAAGCGCGGCATCGAGAAGGCCATCGAGGCCGTCTCCGGTGCGCTCCTGGAGCAGGCCAAGGACGTGGAGACCAAGGAGCAGATCGCTTCGACGGCCTCCATCTCCGCCGCCGACACCCAGATCGGCGAGCTCATCGCCGAGGCGATGGACAAGGTCGGCAAGGAAGGCGTCATCACCGTCGAGGAGTCGCAGACCTTCGGTCTCGAGCTTGAGCTCACCGAGGGCATGCGCTTCGACAAGGGCTACATCTCGGCGTACTTCGCCACCGACATGGAGCGTATGGAGGCGTCGCTCGACGACCCGTACATCCTGATCGTCAACTCCAAGATCGGCAGCGTCAAGGACGTTCTGCCGCTCCTGGAGAAGGTCATCCAGTCGGGCAAGCCGCTGCTGATCATCGCCGAGGACGTCGAGGGCGAGGCGCTCTCCACCCTCGTCGTCAACAAGATCAAGGGCACCTTCAAGTCCGTCGCCGTCAAGGCCCCGGGCTTCGGTGACCGCCGCAAGGCGATGCTGAACGACATCGCCATCCTCACCGGCGGCACGGTCATCTCCGAGGAGGTCGGCCTCAAGCTGGAGAACGCCGGTCTCGACCTGCTGGGCCGTGCCCGCAAGGTCGTCATCACCAAGGACGAGACCACCATCGTCGACGGTGCCGGTGACAGCGAGCAGGTCGCCGGTCGCGTGAACCAGATCCGTGCCGAGATCGAGAACTCGGACTCGGACTACGATCGCGAGAAGCTCCAGGAGCGCCTGGCGAAGCTGGCCGGCGGCGTGGCCGTCATCAAGGCCGGTGCCGCCACCGAGGTCGAGCTCAAGGAGCGCAAGCACCGCATCGAGGACGCGGTGCGCAACGCCAAGGCCGCCGTCGAGGAGGGCATCGTCGCCGGTGGTGGCGTGGCTCTGCTCCAGGCCGGCTCGGTGTTCGAGAAGCTTGAGCTCGAAGGCGACGAGGCGACGGGTGCGAACATCGTCAAGCTCGCGCTGGAGGCTCCGCTCAAGCAGATCGCCGTCAACGGTGGTCTCGAGGGTGGCGTCATCGTCGAGAAGGTCCGCAACCTGCCGATCGGTCACGGCCTGAACGCCGCGACCGGCGAGTACGTGGACATGATCGCCGAGGGCATCATCGACCCGGCGAAGGTCACGCGCTCCGCGCTTCAGAACGCGGCGTCCATCGCGGCGCTGTTCCTGACCACCGAGGCCGTCATCGCCGACAAGCCGGAGAAGGCCGCCGCGGGCGGCGCGCCGGGCGGCATGCCGGGCGGTGACATGGACTTCTGATCCTGACGGATCGGTGGTTCATGGCGTAGCGCATACGCACACGCACACGCACGAACCGAGGGCGGCACTCCCGAAAGGGGGCGCCGCCCTCGGGGCGTTTCCGGTGCGAGTCCGGTGCGGGCTCAGGTGGCGTAGTTCTTGAGCTCGTCGGTGTCCAGGGTGATGCCGACGGGGTCGGGGAGCTTGACGGCGGCGCCGTAGGGGTGGGCGATGCTGGCCTTGTACCCGCTCGCCTGCGGGTTGGTGAAGACGACCAGTTCGTTGGCGTCGCAGTCGATCAGGAGATAGACGGGGACGTCATGTTCGTTATCCGGATGCGCTAGACCGTCGACACGGTGTGTCGCAACTCGGTGACGAAAAGTCATCTCCCCTGGTGTGGAGCCCACTTGACCGCGTGAGTAGCCCGTCCGGCGGCAGAGGTGACCGACCCTTACGACTCCGGGGCCCGGTACGGCGGGATCGGGTGGGAGTCCGTCGAGCGGGTGACGTACGCGAGGCCGTCGTACGCGTGGGACGGGCGGACCGGGGTGGTCTCGCGGCGGTAGAACCAGCGCGTCACCAGGGCACCGAACTCACGGGTCTCGTGCGTCGCGGCGGCCCACTCCCGAACCGCGCGGGGCGCGTCCTCCGCCGTCGCCGGGCGGAGGTCCAGCAGGTGGTCGTGGGGGGTGGCGGTGGCGAGCCGGGCCTCCAGGGAGGTCGCCGGGGGCGCGCCCAGGGGGTTGCCCTCGGCGGTCCGGCCGGTGAGGCCGCCGACGCCGCTCCACGGGCCGGGCCAGAGGCGGTGGGCGCGGAAGGTGCCCTCGCCGAAGAGCAGCCCGAGGGCGTAGTACGCGTCGCCGTGCCCCTCGCGCAGATGCTCGCCCAGCGGCGGCGCGCCGGCCTCGGTGGACGAACGGCCTTTCGCGACATGGCTGTTGTGGCCCCAGAGCACCACCTTGGCCGCGGGGTCCGTCAGGATCTCCCCGACGGCCTCGGCCATGTACCGGTCACGGGCGGCGGCGACCGTGCGCTCCGGGTCGGCGTGCTGTCCGCCGCGCGTCACCAGGTCCGCGGCCCGCACCAGGATCCGTGCGTGCCGCACCGCGACGGCACCGGCCGGGGTGGACTCGTACTCGCGTACGGCCTCCAGCAGGTTCACCGCCTCACGCATCAGCCGCTGCTCGGGATCGGGGCGCGAGCCCGGATAGGCGGTGGCGAGCACCCCGAGCCTGGCGTGCAGGTCGGGCAGCCGTTCGGGCGCCACGCTGGTCAGGAACGCTTCGAGTACGGCCAGCGAGTCCCCGGAGCGCTGCGGGTCGATGCCCGCGAACCGGACCTGTTCGCTCTCCGGCCGCCCCGCGTTGTACACGCGCATCCACTCGAACATGCTCAGGACCTCTTCGGTGCGCCAGGTCCAGAACCCGAGCCCGGTCAGGACCTGCGCGGCGTCGCCGACCCCGCCCCGCACGTACGCGTCGACGGCAGGCCCGGCGGACGCGCTCGCCTCCATGGCCAGCGTCGTGAAGCCCAGCTCCGTCACCAGGTACTCCAGCAGCCGGTGCTTCAGCCGGAAGAACTCGCTCGTGCCGTGGGTCGACTCGCCGAGCCCCACGATCCGTACGCCGTCGAGAACCCCCTTGAGCGACCGGAGATCGTCGGCCGGCGTACCGGCGGAGAGGCCCCCGGTCAGGGGTACGGCGTGGGCCGCCAGCCACCGGGTCACCTCGTCGGAGTCCTCGACCGACGTCTTGACGGATGCCTTGCCGGTGGTCACCTCATCGGTCACCCCGCCGGTCGCCGCGCTGGTCACCTTGTCGGGCGTCTCGCTGGTCACTCCGCCGGTCGCCGCGCTGGTCACCTTGTCGGGCGTCTCGCTGGTCACTCCGCCGGTTGCCGCGTCGGCCGCCTTGTCGGGCGTCTCGCTGGTCACTCCGCCGGTCGCCGCGCTGGTCACCTTGTCGGGCGTCTCGCTGGTCACTCCGCCGGTTGCCGCGTCGGCCATCTTGTCGGGCGTCTCGCTGGTCACTCCGCCGGTTGCCGCGTCGGCCGCCTTGTCGGGCGTCTCGCTGGTCACTCCGCCGGTCGCCGCGCTGGTCACCTTGTCGGGCGTCTCGCTGGTCACTCCGCCGGTTGCCGCGTCGGCCATCTTGTCGGGCGTCTCGCTGGTCACTCCGCCGGTTGCCGCGTCGGCCGCCTTGTCGGGCGTCTCGCTGGTCACTCCGCTGGTCACCTTGTCGGGCGTCTCGCTGGTCACTCCGCCGGTTGCCGCGTCGGCCGCCTTGTCGGGCGTCTCGCCGGACACCGCCCCGGTCACCTCGCCGGACCCGTCGTGGGACACCTCGTCGGACACGGTCTCCCGATCATTCGCTGCCATGCCGCCGAGGCTACATCCGGACCCCGTCCGACTCCGCGCGGGGAACTCGGCGGCGGGTGCGGTGCGTTACGTGCGCATAGCGCACCGGAGTTGTCCCTGTCCCCAGGCACCCCCGAAGCCCCGGAGGCTCCAGACCATGTCCCTGACACCCCCCAGTCCCTCGCGTCGGTCCCTGCTCGGCGGCGCCGCCGCCACGTTCGCGCTCGCCGCCACGGCGGCCGGCGCGGGCACGGCCGCGGCGCACACCCGCCCGACACGCCCCGGCGGCCCCGGCCCCGGTCGTCCCGGGCACCCGTCCTGGCCGACCGAGTTCCCGCTGCCCGACGGCTTCCGCCCCGAGGGCATCGCCATCGGCAGCGGCCCGTACGCCTACGTGGGCTCCCTCGCCGACGGCTCGATCCACCGCGCCGACCTGCGGACCGGCGAGGGCAGTACCGTCCTCGCGGGCGCGACGGGCGGCGCCGCGACCGGCCTGAAGCTCGACCACGACGGCCTGCTCCACATCTCGGGCGGCGTGAGCGGCTCCATCCGGGTCCTCGACACCCGTACGAACCGGCTCACCGCCACATACCGGCCGACGACCACCGGCTTCGTCAACGACGTGATCCTGTACGGCGACCGGGCCTGGTTCACCAACTCGTACGCCCCTGTCCTCTACACCGTCCCGCGCGGGCGCGGCGGGCGCCGCGGCGATCTCCGGGAAGTCCCGCTCGGCGGCGAATGGGAGCAGGCGCCCACCGGCATCAGCGCCAACGGCATCGAGACGACCCCCGACGGCCGCGCGCTGATCGTCGTCAACGGCCCGGCGGGCAAGCTCTTTCGCGTCGACCCCAAGACCGGGCACGCCACGCTGATCACCCTGCGCGGCGCGTCCGACGTCCTCAACGGCGACGGGCTGGTGCGGGTGGGCCGCACGCTGTACGTGGTCCAGAACCGGCTCAACCTCCTCACCGCCTTCGACCTCGACCCCCGCGCCCGCACGGCGACCCTCCGCCGCTCGATCACGGACCCCCGCTTCGACGTCCCGACGACGGCGGCCCGCCTCGGCGACCGCCTCTACCTCGTCAACGCCCGCTTCACGACGACCCCGACCCCGGAGACGACGTACAACGCCATCGCCGTACCGCTGCGTTGAGGATTCGCTTTCGCGGGCGGTACGGGGGGTACGCCGACCGTCGTGCTCAGCGGCATTGAGCGGCGTTGAGCGGCATTCAGTGGCACAGAGCGTCGTTCGGGGGCCGACGGGTGACGGCTGTCCCCCGGCAGCCGCCCGTCCACCCGCACACGCACACGTGCGTATCCGCATCCGCATCCGCATCCGCAGGCCGGGTCAGAGGCCGAAGCCGTCCAGCAGGCCCGAGTACTTCTTCGGGGGTGGCGTCGCGTACTCGCCCCGTTTGCTCGTCCGCAGGCCCAGTGACAGCAGGGACTCGACCAGCTTCACCGCCGCGCCCACGCCGTCGACCACCGGGGTGGCGGTCGCGTGGGTGAGGGCCGGGGCGAGCGGGGCCATACCCGCGCAGCCCAGGACGAGGACGTCGCAGTCGTCCTCGGCCACTGCCGCCGCGCACGCCTCGGTCACGGTGCGCACCGTGACCGGGGCCGGGTCGTCGAGGTCCAGTACGGGGATGTCGCACGCGTGCACACCCCGGCAGGCGTCCGCGAAGCCGTAGCGGCGTGCCAGGTCCCAGGCGCGCCCGGCGGTCCGGGGCAGGGTGGTCACGACGCTGAAGCTCCGGCCGAGCAGTACCGCCGTGTGCATCGCGGCCTCGGCGATCCCGACCACCGGACCGGCCGCCAGTTCGCGGGCGGCGTCGAGGCCCGGGTCGCCGAAGCAGGCGATGACGTATCCCTCGTCGCCCGCCGCCTCGCCCGCCGCGATCTCCGCGAGCAGTCCGGGGACTGCCAGCGCCTCGTCGTAGTGGCTCTCGATGGACTCCGGCCCCATCGCCGGGCCGGTGGCGGTGACGACGGTCGACGGCGCGGCGGCGGCCCTCGCGTGCCGGCCGATGGTGTCCGTCATGCCCTGGCTGGTGTTGGGGTTGATCACCCGGATGCGTGTCATCGGGCCGACACCTGGCCCGTATTTCGGTCCTCGTCCTCGTCCGGCTCCGGGCCGGGGCCCGAGTCCGGGGTCTCGTCCACCGTGTCCATCGTTTCCACCACGATCTGCGGCGATCGCCGCTCCAGCGCGACGAACGCCAGGAAGCCCAGCCCGCAGCCGATGAACCAGCTGTAGTCGGAGACCTCGGTGAGGTCCACCGTGCTGAGTTCGAGGTCGAGCAGCAGCTTGGGGACGAGGACGGACGCGATCGCCGGTATCCCGCTGAGGGCGGTCGCCCAGACGGCGTTCGGGTTGTAGCCCCCGCGGAACCAGTAGCGTCCGCCCGGCGAACGCGTGAACAGGTCGTCCACGACGACGTGCTGACGGCCTATCACGTAGTAGCCCGCGATGAGGATGCCGAACAGCGGCCCGATGAGCGCGCCGAGCAGCCCGAGCGTGTAGTGGATCGCCTCCGGGTCGCTGTACCAGTTCCACGGCGTGAGCAGTACGGAACCCACCGCCGCGATCATGCCTCCGGCTCGCCAACTGATCTTCTGCGGGCTCACGTTGGAGAAGTCGAAGGCCGGTGAGATGAAGTTGGCGACGATGTTGATGCCGATGGTCGCGATGACGAAGGTCAGCCCGCCGAGCAGGATCGCGAACGCCGTGTCGATGCGCTCCACGGTGTGGATCGGGTCGGTGATCAGCTCGCCGAAGACCGGGACGGTGGCGGAGGCCGTGACCACGGTCAGCAGGGAGAAGAAGAGGAAGTTGACCGGCAGACCGAGCAGGTTGCCCTTCTTGACGGCGTCGAACGACTTCCCGTAGCGCGCGAAGTCGCCGAAGTTGAGCATCGGTCCGGAGAAGTACGAGACGACCAGCGCGATCGCGCTGAGCATGACCGGGATCGAGGCGCCGAAGCCCAGGCTCTCGCCCTCGGACAGGTTGAAGCTGATGTTCGACCAGCCCGCCTCGCTCACCAGGTACACCGCCAGCACGATCATGACGACGTAGACGGCCGGCCCGGCCCAGTCGATGAAGCGGCGGATGGATTCCATGCCGCGCCAGAAGACGGCGGCCTGGGCGACCCAGAGGATGGCGTAGCAGAGGTAGCCGAGGGCGCTCAGACCCAGAAAGGTCGCGTCGTTCAGCGAGGCGGAGCCCGGCCAGAACTTCAGGAAGATGATCATCAGCGACTGCGAGGCGAGGTACGTCTGCACGCCGTACCAGGCGATCGCGATCAACCCCCGTATGACGGCGGGGATGTTGGCCCCGGCGACACCGAAGACCGCGCGGTTGATCACCGGGTACGGCACGCCCGTGACCTGGCTCGGCTTCGCGACGAGATTGCAGAAGACGTTGACGATGAGGATGCCGACGACGAGCGCGAACAGCACCTGCCAGCTCGCCAGTCCGAGCGCGAACAGGCTGCCCGCGGTGACGTACCCACCGATGCTGTGCACGTCGGACATCCAGAACGCCAGGATGTTGTACGAGGTCCAGGACTGCTTCTTGACGGGGGCGAGGTCGTCGTTGGTGAGGCTGGGGTCGTAGCGGGGCGGCGCGTTCGGGGGGAGCGGGGCGGGTGGAACGGTCGGCGCTGCGGTGTTCTCGGCCATGAATGCCTCCGGGGGCGCTGGAGTAGCGTGGGGCGGCAGGAGCTTTCAACCGGGGCCGTTAAGTCATTCCTTAACAGGGTGCGTCAAGCTAGCACTTGACACCTGGCGATGTTTTTCGGCCGTGTAAAGGATGTGTCGCAATTGGTGGGCGAGCCGCGGGAGTTGGGTCCGGGGTCCTCCGGTACGAAGCCCGGTCCGGAGTTCGGCGCGGAGTTGCGTGCGGAGTTCGGTGCTGAGCCCGGTACGAAGCCTGGTGTGGAGCCGGTTGCGGGGCCGGACACGCGGGTGGACGCGGTCAGTTCCGAACGCCTCGGGCTGCGGCTGCGCGAACTGCGGCTCCGCTCGGGGAAGTCGCTGCGCGCGCTGGCCCGGGAGCTGGGCATCTCGGCGAGCGCGGTGTCGCAGATCGAACTGGGCACCATGCGGCCCTCGGTGAGCCGGCTCATCGCGTACGTCTCGGCGCTCGGCGTACCGCTCGCGGCGGTGTTCGACACGGACGACGCTCCCGCCGTCGAGCGGCGCCTCGCGATCCGCCGCTCGGGGGAGGTCGACCCGATCCTCCTCGACGGTGGAGTCACCTTCCGCAGGCTGTCACCCGCGCCGACGCCGGACGTCGAGTTCTTCGAGTCGGTCTATCCGCCGGGCTCGGTCTCGAACGCGCACGGCCAGTTCCTGCGCCACGACGGGTACGAGGTGGGCACGGTCACGCGGGGCGAACTCACCATCGAACTGGGCCCGTTGACCGTGCCGGACACCGCGCCGGGCGCAGGGGCCGATGCCGTGCCGGGCGTCGCGCCGTCCGCCGGGGCGGACACCGAGACGGTCACCCTCGCCGCCGGTGACTCGATCACGTACCCCTGCCACCGCCCGCACCTCATCGGCAACCGGTCGGACAGCGTGACGGCGGTCGCGACGTGGCTGATCGTCCACCGTTGAAGCCGTTTCGGCATGGCCGTTCGGTCATGCCCGGCACCACTTCCGCACGGAGGAGGGCCGGGGCGGCGGCCGGCACACCTCCGGCGACCTGCGCCTCCTGGTGGACCACGGCGGGGCCGCGATGGTCGAGAAGGACCCGTCATCCGAGTTCCGCCCGTGGGAACACCTGCTGGAGACGTGGCGTGAACCGGACGTGCCCGACGCGTGGCGCGCGGAGATCGATGAAGGGCAGATCGTCTTGGTACCGCCGCCGCAGCGCACCACTACGGCATCGCGGCCAAGGCGCAGCGCACGCCGAACCGAGATATTTCCGAGGAACTGGAGATCTACCGGACCCTCGGCGTACCCATCGCGCCGGTCGACAAGCTCTGTGTGCCCGATCTGGTGGTCCCCGTGTGTCGAACCGGTCGATGAGCGGGTACAGCGGAACGAGCGCGCGGACGTACGCCCGGTAGTTCTTGGTCCGGTCGTCGCGGGCGTTGCCTGGACACCGCCGCGTTTCCCGGCTGACCACGCCTGCCGCTCAGGGCGGGCGACCGAGGGGCCCCACGAACCGCCTACGACGCCGGGCCGGCGCCCCGCGCCGCTTCGAGTGCCACGCGCAGGTGGCCGTGCGCGTTCCTCAGAAGGGCCGCCGCCGTGCGGGCGTCGATCGAGGCGAGGATCGTGAGGATCGCGTTCTTCACCTCGCCGCCCGTCGTCTCCAGCGCCGACTCGATCTCGTCGTCCGGTGCGCCCGTCGCCAGTGCGACGATGCGGCGGGAGCGGGCCCGCAGCTTCTCGTTCGAGGCGCGGACGTCGACCATCAGGTTCCCGTAGGTCTTGCCGAGGCGGATCATCGTGATGGTCGAGATCATGTTGAGGACCAGCTTCTGCGCCGTGCCGGACTTCAACCGCGTGGAGCCCGTGAGCAGTTCGGGGCCCACCACGATCTCCAGGCCGTGCTCGGCGGCGGCTGCCAGTGGGCTGTCCGCGTTGCAGGACAGACCGATGGTCAACGCGCCGCGCGCGCCCGCGTGTTCGACCGCGCCGACCGCGTACGGGGTGCGGCCGGACGCCGAGATGCCGACGACCGTGTCGTTCACGTCCACCTTCAGACCGTCCAGGTCCGACGCCGCCAGTTCCTTCGAGTCCTCCGCGCCCTCCACGGACGTGACCATCGCGCCCGGCCCGCCCGCGATGAGGCCGACGACCCGCGACGGGTCGGTGTTGAAGGTGGGCGGGCACTCGCTGGCATCCAGCACACCGAGCCGGCCGGCCGTGCCCGCGCCCGCGTAGATCAGCCGGCCGCCCCGTGCCATCCGCTCGGCCGTGGCGTCGATGGCGGCGGCGATACGGGGGAGCTGGGCGGCCACGGCGGCCGGGACGGACTGGTCCTCGCCGTTCATGACACGTGCGATCTCCTCCGTGGACCGGCGGTCGATCTCGGCGAGTTCGGGGCGGAACGCCTCGGTGGTGAGGGTCGCGAGTTCGGCGCGCAGTTCGCCGTACGGGGACGTGTCGCTGGGCGTGGAGGTCATGGGGAGGCGGCTCTTTCTGGCGAGCTGGACGGAACCGGCGGGCCGGCGGACCGGCAGGCCGGGCACAAAGGGGTGCGGGGGGAGAAGGGGTGGATCAGCGGGCGCGAACGGAGTACGCGGGTCAGCGGGTGCGCGGCGCGTGGCGGTGGGCCAGCGCCTCGTACGACGCGGAGAGCGCGGGCGCCGCCTTCTCGTACGTCCGCTGCGCCACGCCGATGAACAGGCAGTCCACGACGAGGAGTTGACTGGTCCGGCTGGACATCGCCGCCGGGCGCAGCTCGCTCTCGCGGGCCGTGGACGTGGTGAGCACGTGGTCCGCGTACTGCGACACCGCGCCGTCCGGGCGGCCCGTGATCGCGACCGTCGTGGCACCCCGGTCGAACGCCACGCGCAGGGGCTCGATGACGTCCCCGGTGGAGCCGGAGTGCGTGATCGCGATGGCCACGTCGCCCGGCCCGAGCTGGACGGCGTTGGTGACGGCGAGGTGCGGATCGCTGTGCGCGTGGGCTATCAGGCCGATGCGCAGGAGCTTCTGCGCGAGGTCCTGGGCGACGAGACCGCTGGCGCCGACGCCGTAGATGTCGATGCGGCGGGCGTTCGCGGAGGCGGTGACGACCGCGCCCAGCTGGACGGTGTCGAGTCCGGCCGCCGTGTCGGCGAGGGTCTGCCGCTCGTCGTGGGCGAGCTTGGCGACGACGTCCGCGATCGGGTCGTCCACGGCGATGTCGGCCGTGACCGCCGGGGCGGCGCCGGACTCCTGGTGGGCGGCGAGCCCGGCGAGGGCGAGCCGCAGGTCGCGGTAGCCGGGGTAGCCGAGGAGGCGGGCGGTGCGGACGACGGTGGCCTCGCTCGTACCGGTGAGTTCGGCGAGGCCGGTGACGGTGAGGGTGGCCGTACGCGCCGGATCGGCGGCGACGGCCTCGGCGACGCGCTGCATGGAGCGCGTCATGGACGGCGCGAGGGTCCGCACCTTGGCCGCGAGGGCGGCGGGGGCCGGCGGAGCCTCGCCGTTGTAAATTTCCTTCACGTCACTGGTCACGCCTGAAAGATAATTTCAGCCAGTGGTCCGGTCAAGGGCGCGGGTGGTCCTGGACGGGGCGGGCTGTCGCGGGCCGGGCGCGGCGGGGGCACGTACGACAATGGGTGCATGGAAGACATGAACCCCCTGGAACAGGCGCTGCACGCCGCACGCGCCCTGGTCCTCGCCGATCTCGCGGCGGGTGACGTCGCGCGGCCCGAGGTCGTCTCACTGGTGGAGGACGCCGTGTCGCACCGGCGGTGGTGGGTGCGGCAGTGGCCGGAAGGGATCGAGTACGTGGCCGGGCTGGTCGCCCAGGACGTGCAGGACGCCCTCCTGGAGACCCACGGGCGGTGGCCGCTCTGCCCCGTCTGCGGCGAGTCGCGCACCGAACTCGCCGCGGAGGGCGGGCCGCACGCGCTGGAGGTGGAGCCGGAACTGGGCGCCGATCCGCACTGGGTGTGCGGCAAGGCGGCGGTGGTGGTGGCTCCGGTGGGGTCCCTGGGCGCTGTTCTGGGGACCGGGTGAGGTGACCGGATGACCGTCTACATCGATCCGCCGACCTGGCCGGGGCACGGGCGGCTCTGGTCCCACCTGGTGAGCGACGTCTCGTACGAGGAACTGCACACGTTCGCGGCCGGGATCGGCTGCCCCGCGCGGGCGTTCGAGCGGGACCACTACGACGTGCCGGAGCACCGTTACGGCGACGCGGTGCGCGCGGGCGCGGTGGAGGTGGGGTCGCGCGAACTGGTGGGGCGGCTGACCCGGGCGGGGCTGCGGAGACGGAAGCGGTGGGCCGGGGGGTGAGGGGACGCGTGCGGTGGGCCGGGGGGACGGGACCACCGCCACCGGGGGCGGGGCCGAACGGGTCGGGGACCTGAATGCGTCGGGGACCTGAGCGGGCAGGGGAGCCTGTACGGCTCTGGGCCGGGGGTCCGCACGGGCCGGTGGCCCGAACGGGTCGGGGACCTGAATGCGTCGGGGACCTGACCGGGCCCGGGAGCCTGTACGGCCCTGGGCCGGGGGTCCGTACAGGCCGGTGGCCTGAACGGGCCGGTGGCCTGAACGGGCCGGGGACCTGACCGGGGCCGGGGGCCCGCACAGGCCGCTCGCCCGAACGGGTCGTGGACCTGACCAGGCAGGGGAGCCTGAACGGCCGGGGCGAGGGGGCCGCACAGGGCCGGGGACCTGAATGGGTCGTGGGCCTGACCGGGCACCGGAGCCTGTACGGCCCGGGACGCAGGGCTCGCACAGGCCGAGGGCCTGAATGCGTCGTGGGCGTGACCGGGCCCAGGAGCCCGAAACGGCCCGGGGCCAGGGGTCCGCACAGGCCGAGGGCCTGAGCAGGCCGGCGCCCAGGGTCCGCGCAGGCCGGTCGGGGCCGTCAGGCGTGCGGCGTCGGTGCCGACCTTTCCGTGTCCGCAGCCCTCCCCGTCTTCGCGTCTGCCTCCGCGTCCCAGCCCTTGTCCACCGCCGCGCCGTCCGCGCCCCTGCCCGGGTCCGCGTACTTGGCCTTGCCGGCCTTGCCGCCCTTGGCCGACGGTGCGTCCCCGCTCCCCGCCACCAGCCGCGTCCGCGTCCCCGCACGCTCCTGCCGCATCGCGAGCGCCACCAGCCCCGCCGCCGTCAGCATCATCGCGGCGCCCGCCCACGCCGTCGACGCGAAGCCCAGCCCCGCGTCGATCACCGTGCCGCCCAGCCAGGGACCCCCGGTGTTGCCCAGGTTGAACGCCGATGTCGCCGTCGCGCCCGCCAGGACCGGGGCCGCCGCCGCCACGTTGAACATCCGCGCGTTCAGCGCGGGCGCCGTGAAGAACGACGAGAAACCCAGCGCCGGGGCGAGCGCCACCACCGCCACCGGGCTCGACGCGGACACCGCCAGCACGGCCAGCAGCACCGTCGACGCGAGCACCCCGCTCAGCAGCACACCGAACAGATGCGCGTCCGCGACCCGGCCGCCGATCATCGTGCCGATCAGCGCGCCCACCCCGAACAGCCCGAGCACCGTCGGCACCCAGTCCTCCGCGAGCCCCGCCACGTCCGTCAGCAGAGGAGCCAGATACGAGAACGCGCAGAAGACCCCGCCCGCCGCGAGCGCCGTGATCGCTATGGCCAGCCAGACCTCGCGGTCCCGGTAGATCAGCAACTCCCGCCGCAGTTCCGGCTTCCGCTCCGGCAGCGGAATGCGCGGGATGAGCGTCACGACGCCGACCAGCGCCACCGCCGACGCCGCCCCCACCGCCCAGAACGCGGAACGCCAGCCCAGATGCGTACCGAGGAACGCCCCCGCCGGTACGCCGAGCACGTTCGCGATCGACAGTCCGCCGATCATCACCGCCATCGCGCGGGCCCGCGACGACTTCGGCACGGTCGCGACGGCGACCGCCGCGCCGACCGCCCAGAAACCCGCGCACGCGAACGCGCTGACGACACGCGAGACGAACAGCACCTCGTAACTCGGCGCGAGCGCGCCCGCGACCTGCCCGAGGCCGAAGACCGAGATCAGCGTGACGAGGGTGGTACGGCGCGGCAGCCGCAGCGTGGCCACGGCCAGCAGCGGGGCGCCGACCACCATGCCGATCGCGAAGGCGGATATGAGCAGGCCGGCGCGTGGGATCGAGACGCCCATGTCGTCGGCGATGGGCGGCAGCAGCCCGGACAGCATGAACTCGCTGGTCCCGAGGGCGAAGACGGAGAGCCCGAGGATGTAGACGGCGAGCGGCATACGGGCGCGGCTGGGCGGCGTGACGAGAGCGGGGTCCGGCATGACCCCTACAACCACCGGGCCCCGCCTCGTCATTCCTGCGCGGGCCTCCGGCACCGGCTTCCGGGGCGGGAGGCCGCCCGCGCGCGTCTCAGTTCCCGAGGGTCTCCAGCTCGGCCGCGAGATTGGCCCGAGCCCGTTCCTCCCAGGCCGCGGCACCGTGCGGCGTACGGAACAGCCTTTCCAGGTCGAGGAGTTGGCGCAGTACGGCGGCCCGGCCCGCCCGGAAGGCGTCGTCCGGGACGAAGCTGTACTCCTCCCGTACGGCACGGGTGTACGCCGCGTACGTCTCCGGCTCCGCCGCCAGGATCGCGAGATCCGCGTCACACAGCACCTCGCCGTTGTGGTCGCCGGGCGCGGGATCGTGGGTGACGGTGAGCCGGACGAGCCGGGCGACCTCCTCCGTCACGCCGGCCCGCACGCCCGCCTCGGTGAGCGCGCGCACCGCGAGGACGGCGCTGCGCTCCTCGTTCTCGGAGCGCTCGGGCCGGTAGACGGCGTCGTGGAACCAGGCGGCGAGACGGACGGCCTCGGGGTCGTCGGCGTGCGGGGCGAGGGTGTCGATGTGCTCCAGGACGGCGAGGAGATGATCCGTGGTGTGGTAGCTGCGCCGGGGCTCGGACCACCGGGTCAGCAGGTTCTCGGCGTAGGGCGCCGGGTCGGGGGTGTCGCTGTCGCGTACGGCGCCGAGGGTGCGCAGCCAGCGGGCGCGCAGACCGCCGTCGTCGCGCGTGTCGTCCTCGGGGATGCCGTCGCCGGGGGTGCCGTGAACCGCTGCCGTACCTGCCATGGACGACGAGCGTAGCCGCCCGGCCCCCGCGGCGAGTTCCGCGTTGAACTGCGCGCCCGCCACCAGCGACAGATTCGACAGCCACAGCCAGACGAGGAAGACGACGCTGCCCGCGAGCGAGCCGTAGAGCCTGCTGTACGTCCCCGAGTGCGACGCGTACAGCGCGAATCCCGCCGACGTCAGCAGCCACAGCAGCACCGCGAGCATGCCGCCGGGCAGCGCGCGGCGCAGATGGCGGGTGCCGGGCGGGCCCGTACGGAAGACGATGAGGACCAGCACGGCGGCGAGCGCCAGCAGCACCGGCCACTTCAGCACCGACCAGAGCACGGTCGTCGTCGTCCCGATACCCAGCGCCGGACCGATGCGGTGGAACGCGTCACCGGTCAGGACCAGCGTGAAGGCGCTCGTGACGAGGAGTGCGAGCAGCGCGCACGCCGTGATCACGATGCGCGGGGCGGTCCGCCACGGAGGGCGGTGGTCGACGGCGCCGTTCATCCGGTGCAGCGCCCGGCGGAAGACGCCGAGGTAGCTGGATGCGGACCAGAGCGCGCCGACGGCGCCGAAGATCGTGAGCAGCCAGGCCGCGGTGCGCTGGTGCGTCATCTGGTCCAGCGCGTCGCGGATCAGCTGACGGGACTGGGCGGGCACGAGCGAGGTGATCTGGTTCGCCAGCTCACCGGTCGCGTCCGAACCGGCGAGGCCGATGGAGGCGACGGTCACCAGGAGGGCGGGGATGATCGCCAGGACGGTGTAGTACGTCAGGGCGGCGGCCGAGTCGGTGGCGTCGTCCCGCCACAGCGCGATGGGCGTGCGCCGGAGCGCGCGGGCGTAGCGGCGGGGGTCGCGCGGGGCGCGCCCGGCTTTCCCGGTACGTGAGGGATGCGGGGGCCACCAGGCGTGTGCCGGGCGGGACGTGGGCACTCTGGTCTCCCCGTGGGGTGCGTGGTGGTCGGGCCCGGTGTGCTGCCCTCCCCCTCAGAGTGCCCTGCGACGGAGCTTCGACGCGGCACACCGGTGCGGCGCGCGCGTGGTGTCGGGCCCGCCGGGGAGTGGACGCCCGGTGAGCGAGGCGGTCGGGGAGCGAGCGGTCGGGGGCCGGGCCGGGCCGGTCGAACGGCCGGGGGCGGGGGCCGGTCGAGCGTCCGGGGGCGGGGCCGGTGACCGTCATGGCCACCGGCCCCGCCCCGTCGACCGGATTCGGGAACCCGCACCGGAAACCCGTCACGGTCGCTCAGCGGGTCATCACTGGGCCAGCCACTTCAGGCCGTTGATCAGGAAGCGGTTCTGTGTCGCGCTGCCGAAGGTGGAGGACAGGCCGGTGTTGGTGGCGTAGTCCATGGCGTTGTGGCCGAAGTTCGCGTACAGCATGCGGTAGTCGCTGTTGGTCCACAGGATCGGGTAGTCGCCGCTGTACCAGGACTGGTTGGGGTCCGTGCCGAGCGGGAAGCTCGACCGGTCGACCGAGGCCAGGACCTTGATGGACGGGTTCGACCGGAGGTTGTTCGACCAGCTGTACCACTCACTGACCGACGAGGTGAAGGTCGCCGGGACACCCGCGAGCGCCGGGTGCGAGGTGTTCTCGGTGCGCAGTGTGGCGGTGGTCGGACCCCAGGTGTTGGAGCGGAAGTTGCCGCTGCCCAGGAACTGGTTGTGGTACCAGGGCCACTGCTGGGCGCCCGTGGTGAACGCGGCGACGTGGAAGCCCATCCAGCCGCCGCCGGCGCGCATGTAGCTCTCGAAGCCCGACCGCTGGGCGGCGCTCTGCGGCAGGTCGTCGAGGAAGAGGACGACGTCGACGCCCTGGAGGCCGGTGCCGGTCAGCCGGTTCCAGTTGTTGGTCGACTCGTAGGTGAAGTTGTTGGCCGCCGCCGTCTGGGGGAACCACCTGTTGGCTTCCTGGACGAAGTTGATGTGGGCGGCGTCCCAGGTGCCCTGGTAGAAGGCGAGGACCTTGAAGTCCGCCGCCTTCTCCCCGGCGGGGGCGGCGGAGGCCGTACGGCCGGTGGTGGGCAGCGCGGCCAGGCAGAGGAGGACGGCGAGCAGCAGGAGCAGGCGGAGCGGGTGTCTCGTGGAACGTGTCCCGGTGAGCACGTGACGGTCCCTTCCTGAGTGGGGGTTGCCATGGGGGTTGTCATGAATATGACAGATGGGAAGGAAAGGCAACAGAGGGCGCCGAGGGTGTCCGGGCGCCCCGTACACGAAGTGGCCAGGACCCGAAGCGGCACGAACGGTGAAGCGCCCCGTACGCGAAGCAGAACGGACACGAAGCGGCGTGCACCGGGAGCCGGTGCACGCCGCTCACTCACTCACGCCCGCCCGCGAACGGGGACCGCCTCACACCACGCCGATCCAGACGTCCGCGCCGAGGGTCCCCTTGATGTCCGAGGCCACCGAGCCCGGATCGACTTCGAATCCCAGGGAGTAGACGACCGTCTTCTCCGGGGTGCGCACCTGGAGGCGTACCGGACTGTCCCCCTTGTGCGCGCCCAGGATCCTCTTCAGTTCCTGAACGGTCGGCTCGTTCACGCGGTGCGCCCGCAGCTGGAGCTGTACGGGCGGCTTGCCGCCGCTCTCCGCCGACGAGACGTCCAGCACCTCGATCTCCTGGCCGAAGATGCTGACCGCCCCGTCACGGTCGTTGAGACGGCCCTGTACGGACACCACACTGTCCGGGATCAGCGCGTGCTGCACGAGCGTGTAGGTGGCCGGGAAGAACAGGATCTCCATCTCGCCGTCACGGTCGGCGAGATTCACGATGGCCCACGGGTTGCCCTGCTTCGTCATCCGCCGGTCCACGCTGGTGATCAGGCCGGCGAGCTTAGCCACGCCCTCGGTGCGGCCCGAGCCGACGAGTTCGCTGATCGTGGTGTCCCGGGCGCGGGACAGGATGTGCTCGGTGCCGTCCAGCGGGTGCGCGGAGACGTACATGCCGAGCATCTCCCGCTCGGCGGCGAGGAGTTGCTTACGGGGCCACTCGCCCTCGTCGATCTTGAAGTCGAGGCCGAAGACGGGGGCGCCGTCGTCGCTGCCGCCCATGTCGCCGAAGAGGTCGTCCTGGCCGATCGCCGCCTGCTTCTTGACCGGGATGATCGAGTCGATGGCGTCCTCGTGCACGGCCGACAGGCCCTTGCGCGAGTGGTTCAGCGAGTCGAAGGCGCCGGCCTTGATGAGGGAGTCGACGGCCCGCTTGTTGAGCGCGGCGATGTCCGCCTTGTCGAGGAAGTCGGGGAACGAGCCGTACTTGCCCTTCGACTTGCGGGACGCGACCAGCGATTCGATGACGTTCTCACCGACGTTGCGGACCGAGCGCAGACCGAAGCGGACGTCGTCGCCGACGGCGGTGAAGTTGGCCACCGACTCGTTGACGTCCGGCGGCAGTACCTGCACGCCGAGCTTGCGCGCGTCGGCGAGGTAGACGCCCGCCTTGTCCTTGTCGTCGCCGACGGAGGTGAGGAGCGCCGCCATGTACTCGGCCGGGTAGTTGGCCTTCAGGTAGGCGGTCCAGTACGACACCAGCCCGTATCCGGCGGTGTGGGACTTGTTGAAGGCGTAGCCGGAGAACGGGAGCATGACGTCCCAGAGGGCCTTGATGGACTCCTCGGAGTACTTGTTGTCCCGCATGCCGCCGTGGAACTTCTCCCACTCGGCGGCCAGCACCTCGGGCTTCTTCTTGCCCATCGCGCGGCGCAGCAGGTCGGCGCCGCCGAGGGTGTAGCCGGCGAGCTGCCGGGCGATGGCCATGATCTGCTCTTGGTAGATCAGCAGATGGAAGGTGTTGCCGAGGATCGGCTCCAGGGCGTCCCGCAGTTCGGGGTGGATCGGCTCGATCTCCTGGCGGCCGGTCTTGCGGTGCGCGTAGTTGGTGTGCGCGTTGGCCGCCATCGGGCCCGGCCGGTACAGGGCGAGGGCCGCCGCGATGTCCTCGAACCGGGTCGGCTCCATCAGCTTCAGCAGGGTGCGCATGCCGCCGCCGTCGAGCTGGAACACGCCGAACGTGTCGCCCCGGCCGAGGAGTTGGTACGTCGTCGGGTCGTCCAGCGGGATGGGCTGCTGGTCGTCCTGGGGGACGGTGTCGGTGGTGATGCTGACGCCGCGGTTCTCCCGGATGTTCTGGAGCGCGTGGTCGATGACGCCCAGGTTGCGCAGACCCAGGAAGTCCATCTTGACCAGGCCCATGTCTTCGCAACTGGGATAGTCGAAGCCGGTGATCTTCACGCCGTCCTTGGCGCGCATGTGCAGCGGGATACGGTCGGTCAGCCTGGTCTTGGACAGGATGACGGCCGCCGCGTGGACACCGGTGTTGCGGATCAGGCCCTCGACGCCCTTGGCGCCGTCCATGACCTTCCGGACGTCGGGCTCGTTCTCGTACAGCCCCCGGATCTCGCCGGCCTCCCCGTAGCGGGGGTGGTTCGGGTCGAAGATGCCGTCCAGGGGGATGCTCTTGCCCATCACATCGGCCGGCAGGGCCTTGGTGATGCGCTCGCCGTGGCTGAACGGGTAGCCCATGAGACGCGAGGTGTCCTTGATCGCGTTCTTGGCCTTCAGCTTGCCGAACGTGTTCACCATGGCGGTGTACTCGTCGCCGTACTTCTCCACGACGTACCGCACCATCCGGTCGCGGTGGCGGTCGTCGAAGTCGAGGTCGACATCGGGGGGGTTGATGCGCTCCGGGTTCAGGAACCGCTCGAAGAGCAGACCGTGCTCCAGCGGGCACAGCTCGGTGATACGGGTGGCGTACGCGACGATCGAGCCGGTCGCGGACCCTCGGCCGGGGCCGACCGGGATCCGGTTGTCACGGGCGTACCGGCAGATGTCCGCGACGACGAGGAAGTACGAGCTGAAGCCCATCGGGCCGATGACCTTCATCTCGGTCTCGAACCGCTCGGTCACCTCGTCGGGCAGGGGAGTGCCGTAGCGCATCTCCAGCCCCTTGACGCACTCCCGGCGCAGCCACGATTCCTGGGTCTCGCCCTCGGGGACGTCCGGGAACTGCGGCATCTCGTCCTCGGGGTCGAAGACCTCCTTGTAGGACTCGATCCGCTCGGCGATCAGCAGGGTGTTGTCGCACGCTTCGGGAAGCTCCGAGAACAACTCCCGCATCTCTGCGGCGGTCTTGAGGTAGTAGCCACTGCCGTTGAACTTGAACCGGTTCGGGTCGTCCTTGTTCTTGCCGACGCCGATGCACAGCAGGTTGTCGTGCGCGTCCGCGTGCTCTTCCAGCACGTAGTGGGCGTCGTTGGTGGCCAGCAGGGGGATGTCGAGATCCTTGGCCAGCCGCAACAGGTCGGCGCGGACGTTGCGTTCGAGGTCCAGGCCGTGGTCCATCAGCTCCAGGAAGTAGTTCTCCTTGCCGAGGATGTCCTGGTACGAGGCGGCCACCTCGCGCGCCTCGGCGTACTGGTTCAGCCGCAGCCGGGTCTGGATCGCGCCCGAGGGGCAGCCGGTGGTGCCGATGATCCCCTCGGCGTGCTCGGAGATCAGCTCCATGTCCATCCGGGGCTTGCCCGCCGGGAACTGGCCCGTGTACGACGCCTCGGTGGCCAGGTAGAACAGGTTGCGCAGGCCCTGGACGTTCCGCGCCCACATCGTCATGTGGGTGAACCGGCCGCCGCCCGAGACGTCCTTCGAGCCCTCGCCGTCGTCCGACATGGCCCGGACTCCGCCGGGGCCCCAGAACTCCTGCTTGCGATTCCGGCGGCTGGAGGGGGCGACGTACGCCTCGATCCCGATGATCGGTTTCACACCGTCGAAGCCCTTGGCCACCTGCTGGAACTCGTAGGCACCGAACATGTTGCCGTGGTCGCTCATCGCGATCGCCGGCATGCCCTGCCGCGCGACCTCGGCGAACATCGGCTTCAGCCGCTGGGCACCGTCCAGCATCGAGTATTCGGTGTGATTGTGCAGGTGAACGAAGCTGTCAGCCACCGGGAAGGCACCTCCGAGGCAGGTCTGGGGAAGCCCCCACCCTATCCCTCGGCGCCCCGCCGGGGAGCGGCCCGGGGGGTGTCCGCCGGCGTGATCGACGGAGACGTCCCCCGGGCCGCTCCGAGCCCGCGGGCCCCCCGGTCCGCGTCTCGTCCCGCGCCGGTCCGGCTCCCGTCCCGCTCCCGGTCCGCCCCCTCAGCCCGCCGCCTTGAAGCCCCGCAGCCGCAGCGAGTTGCCGACCACGAACACCGACGAGAAGGCCATGGCCGCGCCCGCGATCATCGGGTTGAGGAGCCCGGCCGCCGCGAGCGGGATCGCCGCGACGTTGTAGCCGAACGCCCAGAACAGATTCCCCTTGATCGTGCCGAGCGTCCGGCGGGCCAGCCGGATGGCGTCGGCGGCGGCACGCAGATCGCCGGTCACCAGGGTCAGGTCACCGGCCTCGATGGCGGCGTCCGTCCCCGTGCCCATGGCCAGTCCGAGGTCCGCCTGGGCGAGCGCGGCGGCGTCGTTGACCCCGTCCCCGACCATCGCGACCGACGCGCCCCGCGCCTGGAGGCGCTTGACGACCTCGACCTTCTCCTCCGGCATGACCTCGGCGATCACCTCGTCGATCCCGACCTCCTTCGCCACCGCCTCGGCGACGGTCCGGTTGTCCCCGGTGAGCAGGACCGGCGTCAGCCCGAGGGCGCGCAGCCGGCGCACCGCCTCGGCGCTGGTCTCCTTGACGGCGTCGGCGACCTCCAGGATGCCGCGCGCCTCGCCGTCCCAGGCCACCGCGACGACCGTACGGCCCGCCGCCTCCGCCGCCCGCCGCCCGCTCTCCAGCTCCTCGGGGAGCCGGATCTCCCACTCGGCCAGCAGCTTCGCCCGGCCCGCGACGACGGCGCGGCCCGCCACGACGCCCCGGACGCCGAGGCCGGGGACGTTCGTGAAGTCCTCGACTCCCGGCAGAGCGCCGACCCGCTCGGCCGCGCCCGCCGCCACCGCGCGGGCGATCGGGTGCTCCGAGGCGTGCTCCAGCGCCCCCGCCAGGCGCAGGAGTTCGTCCGCGTCGGTGCCCGTGGCCGGGTGAACCCCGAGAAGGGCCATCCGGCCGGTGGTGACGGTGCCGGTCTTGTCGAGGACGATCGTGTCCGCCTCGCGCGTCGACTCCAGCACCTCGGGGCCCTTGATCAGGACGCCGAGCTGGGCGCCGCGCCCCGTACCCACCATGAGGGCGGTCGGGGTGGCGAGCCCGAGGGCGCAGGGGCAGGCGATGATCAGTACGGCGACGGCGGCCGTGAACGCGGCCGTCAGGCCCGCACCGTTGCCCAGCCAGAAACCGAACGTGCCGAGCGCGAGGGCGATGACCACGGGCACGAAGACGGCGGAGATCCGGTCGGCGAGCCGCTGGGCCGCCGCCTTGCCGTTCTGCGCGTCCTCCACCATGCGCGCCATCCGGGCGAGCTGCGTGTCGGACCCGATCCGGGTGGCCTCCACCACGAGCCTGCCGCCCGCGTTGAGCGTGGCGCCCGTGACCCCGTCGCCGGGGGCGACCTCCAACGGCACCGACTCGCCGGTGAGCATCGACGCGTCGACGGCGGACGTGCCCTCCACCACCGTGCCGTCGGTCGCGATCTTCTCCCCGGGCCGTACGACGAACCTGTCCCCGACCGCCAACTCGCCCGTCGGAAGCGTCACTTCACGGCCGTCGCGCAGCACGGTCACTTCCTTGGCGCCCAGCTCCAGCAGCGCCCGGAGCGCGGCGCCCGCCGTGCGCTTGGAGCGGGCCTCGAAATACCGCCCGGCCAGGATGAAGGCGGTGACGCCCGCCGCCGCCTCGAAGTAGATGTTCCCCGCGCCGTCCCCGCGCGCGACGGTCAGCTCGAAGGCGTGGGTCATGCCGGGCGTGCCCGCCGTGCCGAAGAACAGCGCCCACAGCGACCAGAGGAACGCCGCCGACACACCGACCGAGATCAGCGTGTCCATCGTGGCGGCGCCGTGCCGGAGGTTGGTCCAGGCGGCGCGGTGGAAGGGCCAGGCGGCGTACGTGACGACGGGGGCGGCGAGGGCCAGGGACAGCCATTGCCAGTACGCGAACTGGAGGGCCGGGATCATCGCCATCGCGACGACGGGCACGGCCAGTACGACGGCCGTGATCAGCCGTTGGCGCAGGGGGCGCAGCCCGTCGTCGGCCTGGTCGGGCTCGGCCTGTTCCCGCCCGTCCTGTTCCCGCCCGTCCTGCTCCCGCCCGTCCTGCTCCCGCCCGTCCGGGCCGGTGTGCGGGGTGGGGCGGGCCGGCCGGGGCGGGGGTGGCTCGGCCGCCGTGTAGCCGGTCGCCTCGACGGTGGCGATCAGGTCGCGTACGGAGAGGGCGCCGGGCGCGTAGCTGACCCTGGCCTTCTCCGTGGCGTAGTTGACCGTCGCCTCGACGCCGTCCATGCGGTTGAGCTTCTTCTCGACACGGGCCGCGCAGGAGGCGCAGGTCATACCACCGATGGCCAGCTCGACGTCGGCCGTGGCGGCGGCCGGGGCGCCGGGGGTGCCGGCGGATGTGTCGGTCGTCCGGGCGGTGCTCATGACTGGTGTCTCCTCCGTGTCGGGGCTCCCGGGAGTTCGTCATACCCCTGGGAGGTATCTTCCCCTGTTCCGGTATACCCCTCGCCCCTATCCCGGGCAAGGGTAGTTCCTCGGTTCTCCGAGGTTGACTTTATACCCCCTAGGGGTATCTTCGAACCATGGATGTCAAGGCGAACGCCGGACGGTCGAACATTGGGCTGTCGAACACCGGAGTCAGGATCGCCGCGTACGCCGCCGTGCTCGTCGCGGTGTTCGGGGTCGCGTACGGGGTGGGGGCGGCGATGGACCCCGTGGTCGCCGAGAAGCCGCCGCCCGCGGTGCACGAGGAGGAGCGGCACGGCGGGGAGGGCGAGGGCGGGGGTGACGGCAGGGGTGAGGCGGCGCCGACGGCGCACTGAGCGCCTGCCGCACGAGTGATCCGAGGCGTACGGGCGCCGTTCTCCCGGATTTCGGGCGCGACGGGCATGACGGGCACCACGATCGTGACGGGGAGGGGCGGAACGTGGCCTTCGCCGTGCGGAGCGGCGATCGGTGATGTCGTGTGGGGGTAGGCGTAGTGATGCGGTCGCGCCGTGCGACGTCGTAGGCTGGCTATTGGACTAGACCTATAGAGGTCTCCTCTCGACCAGCTTCCCGAACGGAATGGGTTCCCATGAGCAAGCGTGCAGTCCTGGAGGTGATCGCCCTCGACGCCGAGGACGCCGTCGCGGCCCAGGCGGGTGGGGCGGACCGCCTTGAGCTGGTCACCGACATGGCGGCGGACGGTCTCACCCCGCCGGTCGAGACCTTCGCCAAGATCCGCGCCTCGGTGGACATTCCGCTGCGCGTGATGCTGAGACTCCAGGACGGGTTCGCGGCGGGCACCCCGGACGACGTGGACGCGCTGGTGGACGCCGTGGGCGCGATGCGGATGGAGGGGGCGGACGAGTTCGTGCTCGGCTTCCTCGACCCGGCCGGCAACCCGGATCTCGTCACCGTCGAACGGCTGGTCGCGGAGCTGGACCCGTGCCGCTGGACCTTCCACCGCGCGATCGACCGGGCGGCCGACCGTGACGAGCTGCGCAAGCGGCTGGCGGACCTGCCGGGCCTGGACACGTATCTCACGGCCGGTTCGGCGAACGGCGTGGACGACGGCATCCCCGTCCTGCTGGCGGAGGCGGCGTCCGCCGCCGACGACGAACCGGGCTACGGTCCCGAACTCCTCGTCGGCGGCGGCCTGCGCCTCGACCATCTGCCCCGGCTGCGGGCGGGCGGCCTGCACGCGTTCCACATCGGCGGCGCGGCACGGCCGAACGGCTGGGAGGCGCCGGTGGACGAGGCGACGGTACGGGAGTGGCGCGAGGCGATCGACGCGTAGGCCCTGTCCGGGTTACGCGGATTGCGCGGGGCCGGCGGGGGACGCGGGCGGGACGGAGCGGGTGCGCGGGGCGCACGGGGCGCGGGTTACGCCGGGAGGTCGGCGCCCGGAGCGCCCGCCGCGCCGGTTTCACCGGTCTTGCCGGTCCCGGTCGTCCCGCCTGTCCCGTCCGTCTCGTTCGCCGTGTCTGCCTCCGCCCGGTCGTCGGGGCGGGCGGGGGTGACTGTCCCGTCCGCCTCGATGCCCTTGAACGAGAGCACCACGATGGCGACGGCTCCCGCGAAGATCCCGATGTCGGCGACGTTGCCGACGAAGAAGCCCGCGTAGTCGATGAAGTCGACGACATGGCCGTGCCCGAAAGAGGGTTCGCGCAGGAGCCGGTCGCCGAAGTGCGACGTGGCGCCGCCGAGGAGCAGCCCGAGGGCGTACGCCCAGGGGGTGGAGCGCACGCGCCGGGCGTACCAGGCGATGCCGACGACGGCGACCCCGGCGAAGATCGTGAAGATCCAGGTCACGCCGGTGCCCATGGAGAAGGCGGCGCCGGGGTTGTAGACGAGCCAGAAGCGGATGACGTCGCCGATGACGGAGATCGACCGGGCGTCCCCGAGCGCCCCGACGGCCCACCACTTGGTGCCCTGGTCGACGAGGAGCAGCGCGAGGGCGACGCCGAGAGCGATCCAGAAGGGCCGCCGGACGGAACCGAGGGCGTGGGGGCGGTCCGGGTCCCCGTCCGGGCCCCGGTCCTCCGGGCCCCGGTCCTGGCTCCGGGCCTCCGGTGCGGGCGGGGCGCCGGTGGCCGTACCGTCCCCGTCAGCCCCGTCAGCCCCGTCAGCCCCGTCAGCCCCGGGGCCGTGCGCCGCCGCCCCCGCACCTGCCCCCACGTCCGCCGTCGGCACGTCCGTCCCCGTCACGTCCGCCGCCGTCTCCGCCCCGGGCTCCTCGTTCGCGTTCACCCCGACAGTGTCGCCTACTCGCCGGATCCCGCCCACGCGGAGTCCAGCTGGCGGGGGAGCGGGGAGGCGTGGAGGACCGTCAGGCCCGAGACCGCGCGGGTCAGGGCCACGTACAGACGGCGCAGGCCCGTCCGCTCGTCCGGCTCGCCCGCCACCACCGCCGCCGGCTCGTCCAGGACGACGTAGTCGTACTCCAGGCCCTTCGCCAGCGACGCCGGGACCAGGGTGAGGCGGGAGGCAGCGGTCGTCTCCTGCCCGGGTTCCAGATACGGCAGGTCCGCCGCCGTCAGCGCGGCGGCCAGCGCCGGGACCCGGGCGTCCGCCGTGATCAGGCCGATCGAACCCTCGTGGCGCAGCGCCTCCACGCACGCGCCGACGACCGCCGCGTCCAGACCGACCGCCGTGTCCGGACCGTCCTCCGCCCCGTCCGCCGTGTCCGGGCCCTCCGCCGCCTCGACCCGCCGTACCTCCAGCGAGCCCGGCGACTCACGGACCGACGCCACCGCCGTCAGCCCCGGCGAGATCGCGGGCAGCAGGCGCGACGCGTACGCGATCACCTCACGCGGTACGCGGAAGCCGGCCGTCAACTCCTCCACCACCGCGTCCGGTTTGCCTAGATGAGCCAGCGCCTCCGCCCAACTCCCCGTCGCCCAGGGCGTGGTGCCCTGCGCCAGGTCCCCGAGCACCGTCGCCGACCCGGTCGAACAGCGTCGGCCCACCGCCCGGTACTGCATCGGCGACAGGTCCTGCGCCTCGTCCAGGACGACATGGCCGAGCGAATGCGTGCGGGACACCAGGTCGTTCGCCTCGTCGATCAGCACCGCGTCCGCCGACGACCACTTCGCCGCCTTCACGCCGCGCGGCGGCTTCGCCCACAGCAGCGCCTTCTGCTCGTCCGCCGTCAGCACCCCCTCCGCGTGCGCGGCGAGGAAGTCCGCGTCGGAGAGCAGCCGCAGCACCAGCTTCGCCGGGTCCACGGCCGGCCAGATCGCCTTCACGGCCGCCTTCACCGCCGGGTTGCGGGCCACCGCGTCCTGCACCCGGTCGTCGGGCGCCTCACCGGATCTCTCCATCTGAACGAGCACGGCGTGCGCGATGCGCTGCGGCAGGGCGTCGTGCGCGGCGCCGTAACGGATGTCGCGGTCCAGCAACTCCCTTACGGTCTCTTCGAGTTCGTACGCCGGTACGCGCCAGCGCCGGGAGCAGCGCACCACGACGACCGGCTCCGTCGGCAGCGTGACGTGCGAACGGACCGCCCGCCGCAGCACCCGCGCCATCCGGGCGTCGCCCTTGACGACCGCCGTCTCCGCGCTGTCCGCGCCCAGCACCCGCACCTGGCCGGGCGCCGACGCGACCAGTTGGTCGACCGTCGCCTGCTTGACCTCCAACTCGCCCAGCGCGGGGAGCACTTGCTCGATGTAGTGGAGGAAGGAGGCGTTCGGCCCGATGACGAGGGTGCCGGTGCGGGCCAGCCGTTCCCGGTGCGCGTACAGCAGATACGCCACCCGGTGCAGACCGACCGCCGTCTTTCCGGTGCCGGGACCGCCCTGGACACACACGGAACCGCCCAGCCCGGAACGGACGATCTCGTCCTGCTCGGGCTGGATCGTCGCGACGATGTCCCGCATGGGCCCGACGCGCGGTCGCTCGATCTCGGCCTGGAGCAGCTTGCCGGCGTGCGGCGTGTCCGCCTTCGCCGGGTCGGAGAGGTCCTCGTCCTCGTACGCGGTCAGCTCCCCGGCCGTGTAGCCGAAGCGGCGGCGCAGCCCGACGTCCAGCGGGTTCTTCCGGGACGCCTGGTAGAAGGGCTGGGAGACGGGCGCGCGCCAGTCGATGACCATGGGGTCGCCGCCGGCGTCGTGGACGTGCCGCCGGCCGATGTAGAAACGCTCGCCCTCGGCGCCCTCGGCCTCGGCGGCGCCGACCGCGTGCAGATAGTCGAGACGGCCGAAGAAGAGCGGGGTGTGGGAGAGGTCGGCGAGGGCCTTGATGCGGTCGTCGATCTGCGCTTCGAGGACGGCGGCGTTCACCCAGTTCGCCGTCACGTCACGGATGTCGAGGGCCTGCACGTCCTCGCGCATGGCGCGGAGCGCGGAGCGGGAGGCGTCGAGATGGGCCCGCTCACGGGCGAGCGGGTCGTCGGCCCGGTGGTGGTCTGGTGCGGGGTCGTGCGCGGACACGGTGGTGCCTCCGGATGTACGCAGGCCGACGGGCCGCGACCCGGGCTGGAGCGGGGGTGGCGGCGAGGCGTCGGCGGTGGATCACGTCAGGGCGGCCACCCGGTTTCCGACCGGCCGGCGCCGCTCCTCGGAGGGAGGCGGGGAGAAGAGGGAGAGTGTAGCCACGGGGCGGCGGGCGGGCGAACGGGTTTCCCGCCCCGACGGCGCGGACCCCGACCAGGACTCGGAGACGCGCGCGCCACCGTCCACTGCCGGGCAGACCCAACTGGCCTGCGGGTGAGGCGAGTCGGGCGGGCGCCGGTCTTGTTCATCCGCTGCGGCGACCACTGCACGGGTTACGCTCGACGGGTTGACGAACGGCGTCCGTCAGTTTCACGCGAAGGAACTGCAAAGCCCCGGCTGGGCCGCAGGTCACGAAGGGTTTTCCCCGCACGGGCGGGGGTGTTCCGAATTGGACGAGGTGCGCGCGCAAATCGTCAAGGTTTTCCCCGCACGGGCGGGGGTGTTCCGCTGCGGCGGGTGGCGCTCTGCATGGTGCCGAGATTTTCCCCGCACGGGCGGGGGTGTTCCGAGATCCTGCGCGCTCTTACCGAGGCAGGCACCGTTTTCCCCGCACGGGCGGGGGTGTTCCGCCTGGGGAGGCGAGGACTGCGGCCGGAACATGGTTTTCCCCGCTCGCGCGGGGCTGTCCCTCCCCGCTGGCGCCCCCGTCAAGACCGGCACCCCGCCCACCCGACATGGACGAACAACGCTCACGACCGCGCGCCCGTCTCCGTCGGACCCCGGTTCCTCGGGGGGACGGAGGCGTACGCCTTCTCGGGGATGCCCTAAGGGATCCCCTATCCCTGGAGTCGTAGCGAACGGCGTCCCGGATTACCACCCCGGACCGACGCGTTTGCGGCGCCCGCGCAGGACCATGGACATATGAGTACCGCGACCTTCACCCCGATTCCCTCCGGGCACGTCCGCCCCGCGCGCAGCGGGGCGACGGCGCTCGGGTCCGAGCCTCATTCCGGTGCGCACACCCCGCATCCGGTGGGCAACGCGCTGCGAGCCGTCAAGGTCTTCGTCGGCGCCGCGTTCACCGTGGCCGTGCTGGGGGAGTACGGCGAGGAGGCGGGCGTCATGCGCTGAGTCGGCGAACCGCCGCCGCCTTGGCCGGTGCCCGTCCCGCTGCGCCGTCGCCGTCCCCCCGGACACCCCGCAGTCGGTCCCACCACCGACTGTGGTGCGTGCGGAGGCTCGGCTTCCTGTTCGCGGAAGGCCGGGGCCCGTACGGCAGCGGCTGTCGCGCTCGGCTTCGCGGCTCGCGGCCGGGACCTTCCGGTTCGTGCCGCCCGAGCGCGGAGCGCGACCGCCCTGGTGGCAGCAAGGGTCGGCGTCCCGGCACCCGCAACCGTCGCTCGCGTCCGCGCCCGGAGCCGTACCACCCCCGGGCGCCCGCCGGCCTGGCGTACGCGATTCCCTCAGCCGCCCGCCAGCAACTCGTCCGCGTCCACGATGCGGTACGCGTACCCCTGCTCCGCGAGGAAGCGCTGGCGGTGCGCCGCGAAGTCCTGGTCGATCGTGTCGCGCGCCACCACCGAGTAGAACCGCGCCTCGTGCCCGTCCGCCTTCGGACGCAGCACCCGGCCGAGCCGCTGTGCCTCCTCCTGCCGGGACCCGAACGTGCCCGACACCTGGATCGCGACCGTCGCCTCCGGCAGGTCGATCGAGAAGTTGGCCACCTTCGACACGACCAGTACCGAGATCTCGCCCTGCCGGAACGCCTCGAACAGCTTCTCCCGCTGCGCGTTGCTCGTCTCGCCCTTGATCACCGGGGCGTCCAGATGCTCGCCCAGCTCGTCCAGCTGGTCGATGTACTGGCCGATCACCAGTGTCTGCTCGCCCTTGTGCTTGCGGACCAGCGCCTCCGTCACCTTGCGCTTCGTGGCGGTCGTCGCGCAGAACCGGTACTTCTCGTCCTGCTCGGCCGTCGCGTACGCCAGCCGTTCGCCGTCCGTCAGATTGACCCGTACCTCGACGCAGTCCGCGGGCGCGATGTAGCCCTGCGCCTCGATCTCCTTCCACGGCGCGTCGAACCGCTTGGGCCCGATGAGCGAGAAGACGTCCGACTCACGGCCGTCCTCCCGTACGAGCGTCGCCGTCAGCCCCAGCCGGCGCCGCGCCTGGAGGTCGGCGGTGAACTTGAAGACGGGCGCGGGCAGCAGATGCACCTCGTCGTAGACGATCAGGCCCCAGTCGCGCGAGTCGAACAGCTCCAGATGCGGGTAGACGCCCTTCCGGCGCACCGTGAGCACCTGGTACGTCGCGATCGTGACCGGGCGGATCTCCTTGCGCGTACCGCTGTACTCGCCGATCTCCTCCTCGGTCAGCGACGTACGCCGGATCAGCTCGTGCTTCCACTGCCGGGCGGAGACGGTGTTGGTGACGAGGATCAGCGTCGTGGCCTTCGCCTGCGCCATCGCGCCCGCGCCGACGAGCGTCTTGCCCGCGCCGCACGGCAGGACGACCACCCCGGACCCGCCGTGCCAGAAGCCCTCGACGGCCTGTTTCTGGTACGGGCGCAGCGCCCACTCCCGCTCGTCCAGCTCGATCGGGTGCGCCTCGCCGTCCACGTACCCGGCCAGGTCCTCGGCCGGCCAGCCGAGCTTCAGCAGTGTCTGCTTGATCTGCCCGCGCTCGGAGGGGTGCACGGCCACGGTGTCCGGGTCGATCCGTACGCCGACCAGCGGCTGCACCTTCTTCGACCGCAGGATCTCCTCCAGCACCGGGCGGTCGGTGCTGGTCAGCACGAGCCCGTGGGTGGGGTGCTTGGAGAGGGTGAGCCGCCCGTACCGGGCCATGGTCTCGGCGACGTCCACGAGCAGCGCGTGCGGCACCGGATAGCGCGAGAACTCCACCAGCGCGTCGATGACCTGCTCGGCGTCGTGCCCGGCGGCGCGGGCGTTCCACAGCCCCAGCGGGGTCAGCCGGTAGGTGTGGATGTGCTCCGGCGCGCGCTCCAGCTCCGCGAACGGGGCGATGGCCCGCCGACAGGCGTCGGCCCGGTCGTGGTCCACCTCCAGCAGCAGCGTCTTGTCGCTCTGGACGATCAGAGGTCCGTTCACGTACCCGCATCCCTTCCGCACCGGCCAAACGACCAGTGTCGCGCATCGCGGCCGTCTTCGGCACGGAAGTGACCCGCACCTCACCCGCACGCGCGCCCACGGACATCCCGCACCCGGCCGCGTCTGCGTGCGTAGGTGGCCCCGGCCGGGGAAAGCGGGGCGTATGGCGGCTGAAGCGGGACGGAACGGTGGGCGCGGGAGCGCGCGTGTGGGGGATGGGGCAGGGCGGGGCGGGGCGGACTGGAGTACGTCGTGGGGCGGGGCCGTGCTGCGGGTGGTCATCCTCGCTGTCGCGCTCATCCTGCTCGCCGGGTTCGCCGTCGTACTGGCGAGCCTGACGCTCACCCCGTCGCCCGCCTCGTCGGAGATAGCCGGGGCCAATCTGCGCCCCGGGCACTCGTTGCGGATGTACGCCGAGGACTACACGTTCCTCGCCGCGTGCAAGCAGGTCGGCGGCAATGTGCTGATGGGCGCGCCGTTCGGGCTGTTGCTGCCGGTGCTGGTGCCGCGCAGGTTCCGGATGCTGCGGGTCATCGCGCTGACCGCCGCCATGATGATCGTGGTGGAGCTGGCGCAGGGCGCGGTCGTCGAGGGCCGGGCCTTCGACGTGGACGACGTGATCATGAACACGAGCGGTGCGTTCCTCGCGTATCTGCTGCTGGGGCGGCGGCTGAGCCACCGTTTCCACACCCTGGGGTTCCGGTCCCTGGAGGCGCGGGCCCAGCGCGAGGAGGAGCGGGAGCGCGAGCGGGTGGCCGAGAAGAAGGCCCGGCGCGCGGGTGTCGTCACGGACGCGGGCGGGCGTGCGCCGTGGAGCGAGCGGGTGCGGTCGGCGGTACGGCGCGAGCCCGCGACGGGTACCCGGACCACGGCCCGGAAGGCGGCTCCCAAGGAGACCGCCGCCAAAAGGCCCTTCGTGAACAGGCCGTTCGTCAAGAAGGCCCCGTCCGTGAAGACGACGCCCGCCAAGGCGTCCGCCAAGACATCCACGAAGGCGTCCGCGAAGACGACGGCCGCGCAGGCCAAGGCGGGCACCAAGGCGGCTCCCAAGGCCAAGGCCGGCTCGTCCCTCGCCGGGCGCTTCCGGAAGTAGCCCTCCCGGACCCGGACCCGGACCCGGACCCGGACCCGGACCCGGACCCGGACCCGGACCCGGACCCGGACCCGGACCCGGACCCGGGCCTCCCGGGCCTCCCGGACCCGGTCCTCCCGGCCCTCCCGGCCCCCTTCTCCCGGCGGCGCCCTACGCCGGGTCGTCCGCCAGTTCCGCCACTCCCGTGATGCGGTGCAGCGGGTATGTGCGGACCTCGTCCGCCGTGTGGTCGTACGCCGTCACGAAACCGCCCTCGACCCGCACCGGCGCGATCACGCGCTGGCTCGCCGCGCCCTCCGCGTTGACGTACCCGATCCAGACCGCCGAGCCCGTCAGCGCCGCCGCCTGCACCGTCGCCAGCGTCTCCGCCGGTGCGGTGCGCGGCAGTTCGCCGCCCGTCGGCGCCGTGGAGGTGACCGGGTCGGGGAGCGTCGCGCGTACGGCGTTGGCCGCCTGGTCACCCGCCCGGATCGCCCGTACCGCCGCCCCGAGCAGTGTCGGCGCGGGCACCGGCGGGCCGTCCGGCACGGGGGCGGGCGGTGTACGCGGCGGGGTGCGGTGCGCGTGCGCCCGGGTGACCAGGACATCGCCCTCGGGGGACTCGGCGGTGGGCGCCAGGCCCATCGCGCGCAGCCCTTCCAGCAGTGTCCGGGGGTCGGCCTGGGTCGCGAGGACCGTGGGTGCGAGACGGCGCAGCCGCAGGGCGCCCGAGCGCCGGTCGGCCAGGATCTCCTCCAGGACGGCCTCGTCGTCGCAGCGCACGTACGCCGACGCCGAGCCGATCCGCAGATGCCCGTGGCGCCGCGCCATGTCGTCGATCAGGTAGCTGAGCGGCTGCGGCACCGGCGTACGGCTGTGCGCCGCGAGGAAGGCGTGCAGGTCGGACGCCGCCTGCCCGGCGTCGAGCGCGCGGCGTACGGAGGCGGGCGTGAAGCGGTAGACGGTGGCGCCGCCCCGGGACTCGACGTCGGCCAGCACGGACAGCGTCTCGGCCAGCGGGCGCAGCAGCGGGCCGGGGGCGACGGCCGTCAGGTCGGCCTGGAGGAGTACGTGGTCGAGCGGTTCGGGGAGGTGGGGCGCGAGCGCGTGGGCGGCGCGCAGACCGCCCACGGAGAGTTCCGCGCCGGAGTCTCCCGCGCGGGAGACGGGCTTCGGGACCGCCGTGCCCCCGGTTCCGCCGGGCGTCTCGGCGATCAGCGCGCGGCCGTGCGACGACAGGGCGCCCCGGCCGGTGACTCCGAGCATCTCCGCCTCGTTCAGCGTCCAGGCGGCGACGCGCGCCCGCAGGTCCTCGGGCCGGTTCGCCGCCGTGCCGCGCAGCGGGCGCTCCCAGCGCAGCCGGGCGAGCACGCTCTCGGCGTCCGGCGCGGTGCCCTCGGGGAGACTCGCGAGCAGGTCGAGCACATGGCGCCGTACTTCCGGCGCGCTGCCCCGGTCCAGATCGGGGCCGAGGGCGGCGAGCGTACGGCCCTTGCTGTCCTGGCTGCCGACCAGGCCCGCCGTGCGGGTGGCGGTGAGCCAGGCGGCGGCCAGCCGCGCCCACCGTTCGGCGGGCGGCAGGTCGGGCCACTCGTCGTAGGCGGGCGTCGGCGCGTACCGTTCGTCCGCCTGTCCGTCCGCCGCCAACAGCCCTGCCGCGTAGGCGAGTTCGACCCAGAAGGCGGCCACGGGCTCGGTGACGTCCAGGGCGGTGGCGGTGCGTTTGAGGTCCCGTACGGAGAGGCCACCGGCGCGCAGGACGTTCGGGCCGCCCTCGTTCCACTCCCGGGCCAGCTCCTCGACCGTCTCCAGCGCCGTGTACGCCTGCGCCGCCGCCGCGCTGTCCACAACCTGTGGACGGCCGGCGGACGCCGAGGCCCCCGGCACGGCCGACGCCGCCGAGGCCACCGACACCGCCGAGGGGTGCGGGAGGATCTCCGGCGGCTCCGGCTCGGTGTGCCGGTGCGCGCGCCCGCCCCGCAGATGCAGCGCGGCCTCGCGCGGCAGTACGACGGTGCGCGTCGAGGTCGGCAGCAGCAGCCCGTGGTCCCGCAGCCACTGCACGGGCGGCGCGGGCTTGGAGGTGATCTCGCCGTACGGCGGCCCCCACACCAGCCGGTCGAGCACGGCCAGCGACTCGGACGGGGCGGTGTCGAGGAGCGCCGCCATCCGGGTGCGGTCGGTGAACAGCGTGGTCAGCGCGGCGACCGCCGAGACCGGGTCGTGCGTGGAGGGCAGCCCGGCGGTGGTGATGATCTCCTGGAGGCGGCCCGGCGACATCCCCGCCGTGGCCTCGGCGACGGTCGGCCCGAGCCCGGTCGGGGACGGGTGGCCGGGCGACGGGGCCAGGATCTCGCGGGCCGTGCGGACCAGCCGCAGCCGGTCGTCGGCGCCCCAGATCAGCGCCTGCTCGCGCAGCGCGTCGACGGCGCGCGGCAGGGCCGCCTCGACACGCGGATCACCCTCGTCGCCGGTCATCAGCGCGCGGACGCCTTCGTACGAGGCGGGCTCGGCCGCCGCCGCCAGCGCCTCGGCGGTCTGGAGCGTGAAACGGTCGAGCCGCTCCAGCGCCCGCATGACGGAGGCGCGGGTACCGGCCCGGGTGGCGAGCTGGCCGAGGTCGTTGGGGACGGGGCTCAGCAGGTCGGGACGCGCGCGCAGCAGGGCGGCCAGCGCGTCGTCGTCGCGGGTGCGCAGGGCCTCCGCGAGCGTACGCGGGGGCGTTCCGCCGGATCGTTCGGACACGTGCGCCTCCAGGGCGTTCAGCTGGTTCCCATCCGCCCCACGTTAGCCCCTGCGGGGCCGCTGACCGGGGCGCCGGCCGCCGGGGCGACGGACGGCGCGGGCCAAGGGGCGGTGCCGGGGCGGGTGTTGAGGTTTGTTGACAGGCGCGGGAGAGCTGCGTGTAATGGGGGCGGTGCCGCGTGGCGCCGGCCGAAGAGCAGTGGGCGGGCCGGTGACCGGGCGAGCACCCTTCATACGAGGACTCCGCCATGAGTACACACTCCGCGACCCGTATCCGACGCGTCTGACGCGTCGCGCGTGATCCGACGCAGCGAGCGAGCGCCCAGCGGCGCCACCGCGACCGCGCGTCCCTTCTCCCTTTCCACCTCCCCCTTCCACTTTCTTTTCCGCTTTTCCGCGCCGGTCCCCGGGGGCCGCGCCCCTTCTTCGGAGAGCCAGAAACGCATGCGCATGCCCACGTCGCCCCATGACTCCCTCGCCGATCCCGCCGCCGCCGACACCGAGGGCGCGGACGTCCTTCTGCTGACCACCACGAGCGCGGCGCCGGGGTCCGCCGCCCGGACCGTCCGGCTCGGGTACGCCCGCCGGGGCGAGTCCTTCCTCGTCGTCGCGTCCGACCCGGACGCCCCCGGCCGTCTCCCCGCCTGGTACCAGGATCTGCTCGACCACCCGGTGGTGGGCGTCGAGATCGGCGACGACTCCTTCCAGGCCCTCGCGATCCCGGCCGGCGCGCCGGCCCCGACCGCCCCGGCAGCCCTGGCCGACGCGCCCGGTACCGCCGACGGGGCGGCCCCGGCCCCGCCGGTCGTGGTGCTGGAGCGCGCCACGGCCGGGGAGAGCCCGCGCCGGGTCAGGACCCTCGCCGACAAGCTCCAGGAGGTGCACGGCCAACTGCGCGCCCAACTGCGGCTGGTGACCGACGACGTGGACGCCCACCTCACGGCGCTCGCCGCCCACGAGGGCCCCGGCGCGCCGCCCGCGCCGAGCCTCGGGTTCCAGATCCGGCAGCGCTGCCTTGCGTTCTGCCAGGCGCTGGAGTTCCACCACACCGCCGAGGACGGGCACCTTTTCCCCGGAATCGCCCAGTATCACCCGTACTTGGCCGAGGTCTTCGACCGGCTGAGCGCCGAGCACCGTACGGTCGCGCGTCTCCAGGACGGACTGGTGGCCCTGCTCGCCGACCTCGGAACGGTCGAACCCGCCCGCTTCCGGGCCGAGTTGACGGAGATGACGGCGGAGCTGACCGCGCACCTGGACTATGAGGAGGAGATGATCCTGCCGCTGCTGGCGGACGTTCCGTGGCCGCCCCCCGCCAGGTGATCGCCGGGTGATCGCCGGGTGGTCGCCCGGCGACTGCCGGGGTGACGCCGTGCCCGTATGTCGTACTGGACGTACGGGTACGAGCGCGACACCATCGGCAGCGTACGGCGGGCGCGTCAGCGGAGGGCACTGTGGGGATCGAGAGCGACCAGCTCGTCTACGACTATCTGAGCCGGGTCGGAGACGTGGCCCAGCAGCGGCAGTTGCCCTCCGGTGAGCGGATGAGACTCGTCGCCGGACTGCGCGGCGAGATCGACCGGCAGCGCGGCACGTTCGGCGGCGACAGCCCGGCCGCCGTCCGCCGCATCCTGGGCCGGCTCGGCTCGCCGGACGACGTGGTGGGCGCGGCGGCGGACGGCAACTCCGGCTTTACGGGCGGCTCCGGCTCCGCGGGTGGTTTCGGTTCCGGGGGTGGTTCCGGTTCCGCGGGCGGCGGAAGTCCCGCCGGGAGCTGGAGCCTTGGCGGCGAGGAGCCGGGGGCCGGCCCGCCGCCCCCGTCCGGGCCCGCGCTCCCGAAGCAACGCGCGCGGCGCGGACGCGGCCGGGGCCTCGGACTCGGCCTGGGCGGCGGGGCGTCGCTGCCGAAGCAGACACGCGGGTCCGCACCCGAGCCGTCCGCCCCGCCCACCGCCTCCCCGCCCCACCTGGCCCCCACGCACGAACTCGGCGTGTCCGGCAGCGAACCGGACTGGTGGCGCGTCGACCCCGGCCCGCTGGGCACGGCCACCGGCGTCTCCGGTTTCGTCGGCGGCGTCGAGATCCCCGAGATACTGAAACCGCCGCCCACCCCCGAGGAACTCGCCGAGAAGGCCCGCCTCGCGAAGGAGGCGGAAGCCGCGGCAGCCGCGCCGGAGCCCGTGGAGAAGACCGAACCGGGCGGGCTGCTGCCCCGTCTGCTGCCGCGCCTGCCGCGCCGTACGAAGAAGTCCGCCCCCTCGGCCCCGGCCGTGGTCGTCGCTCCCGCCGAGAAGGCCCGACCCGGATTCCAGCTCACCAACCCGTTCCTGCTGCTGGCCGCCGGGCTCCTCGTCGTCGGCGCGATCCTCGGCTCCTGGCTGGCGCTCGCGGGTGGCTGGGTCCTCGCGTACGCCTCCCGCCGCCTGTCACCCTTCGAGGCGAAACTGGCGGTCTTCGGCCTGCCGATCGTGACGGTCGCCGGTGCCGGGCTCTGGTTGTGGGGCCGTACGACCGGGCGCTGGGGCGAACCCATCCCGGCGGGCGCGATGGGCGACTCGATCACGGAGGCGCTGCCGGTGGTCGTCCGGGTGGCCGCCGTCAGCTCGGCGCTCTTCCTGGTGTGGCGCTCGCGCCGCCGCTGAGACGGGGAGCGCGCCGCCCCGCCGAGCCGGGCCTTCCGCCACGCGTACGGGCGTCACACCGGGCCGGCCGCCCCGTCCCCCGGCCGGTACGGCGCCCCCGGCACCACCAGCGGCGACCCGGTCACCGGGTCCGGCACCACCACCGACGCGAGGCCGAACACCTCCCGCACCAGCTCCGCCGTCACGACCTCGCCGGGCGGGCCCTCGGCCACGATCCGCCCCTCCTTCATGGCCACCAGGTGATCGGCGTACCGCGCCGCCTGGTTGAGGTCGTGCAGCACCATCACCACCGTGCGTCCCTGCTCGTGGTTGAGCCGCCGCACCAGGTCCAGGACCTCCACCTGGTGGGCGATGTCGAGGAACGTCGTCGGCTCGTCCAGCAGCAGCAGATCCGTCTCCTGCGCCAGCGCCATCGCGATCCACACGCGCTGCCGCTGGCCGCCGGACAGCTCGTCGACCGGCCGTCCGGCCAGTTCGGTGACGTCCGTACGCGCCATCGCCTCCGTGACCGCCCGCTCGTCCCGCGCCGACCACTGCTGCCACCAGCGCTGATGCGGCTGGCGCCCGCGCGCCACCAGGTCCGCGACGGTGATCGCCTCCGGCGCGGACGGCGACTGCGGCAGCAGGCCGATCGACCGGGCGATCGTCCGCGTCGGGATGCGCGCCAGCTCGGCGCCGTCCAGCAGCACCGCGCCGCTCCTCGGCTTCAGCAGCCGACCGAGCGCCCGCAGGGTGGTCGACTTGCCGCAGGCGTTCGGACCGACGACGACGGTCACCCGCCCGTCGGGGACGGCCAGTTCGAGAGCGTGCACGACCGGGCGGTCGTCGTACGCGAGCGTCAGCTCGTGCGCCGCGAGCCTGCTCACCGGAGCCTTCACCATCCCGCTCATGCCCTTCTCCGTGCTCATGTTCCGGCTCCTGCGGTACGGCTGCGGATGATCAGCCAGATCAGATACGGGGCGCCGATCGCCGCCGTGAGTACCCCCACGGGCAGCTCGGTCGGCGCGAACAGCTTGCGCGCGCAGAGGTCGGCGAGCACGACGATCACCGCGCCGAGCAGCGCCGAGCAGAGCAGCGGGATCTGCGCCGTACGCGTCGTCCGCCGGGCGATCTGCGGGGCGAGCAGCGCCACGAAGTCCACCGGCCCGGCGGCGCCGGTCGCGACGGAGGCAAGTACCACTCCGAGCAGGACCAGCCCGAGGCGTACGCGCCCCAGGCGTACGCCGAGCGCGGTGGCAGTGCCGTCGTCCAGCGACACCGCGCGCTGGGCGTACGCCGCCCACGCCACGGCGGGCAGCAGGATCAGCAGCACCCAGCCGAGCTGTCCGGCCTCGTCCCAGCCCCGGCCGTTGAGCGAACCGGTCATCCACACCTGCGCCTGCTGGGCCACGAGCGGGTCGCCCTTGGTCATGAACAGCGTGGTCAGCGAGCGCAGCGCGATCGCGACACCGATGCCGACGAGGACGAAGCGCGTGGCGTGCAGCCCGCCGCGCCAGGCGAAGACGTACACGAGCGCGGCGGCCAGCAGGCCGCCGACGACGGAGAGATAGGGCAGGACGGTGAAGGACGCGACGCCGTACGTCATCGCGAAGACCGTCAGCGCGCTCGCGCCCTGCGAGACACCGATGATGTCGGGGCTGGCGAGCGGGTTGCGGGCGACGGTCTGGATGAGCGCGCCCGAGACGCCGAAGGCGGCGCCGACGAGGAGACCGACGGTCATACGCGGCAGGCGCAGCGTGCCGACGACCAGTTCGGCCGGCGACGGCCGGCCCAGCAGCACCTTCAGGACCTCGGCGGGGGCGACGGAGCTTTCGCCGGCGCCGAGGTGGGCGACGCAGACGAGGCAGAGCAGTACGGAGAGGGCGAGGGCGACGAGGGACGCGCGCCGGTGCAGGAGGAACGACACGCGCGCGGTGCCGAACCGGGCCCGTACGACGCGGTATCCGACGGGCCGCACCCCGCCGCCGCCCTTGCCGATCACCGCCCGGTCGGACGGGGCCGCCCCCGTCCCCGCCCCCGTGCGCTCGCCGCTCACCTCACGGGCCTCGCCCGCCTCGCTCACGTCACTCACGTCACTGAGGTCGCTCATGCCGGTACCGCCTTCCTGCGGACGAGAGCGACCAGGAACGGCGCACCGAGCAGCGCCGTCATCACCCCGGCCGGCACCTCGCCCGGCGGGAACAGGACACGGCCGATCACGTCCGCGACCAGCAGCATCACCGGCCCGACGAGCGCCGCCACCGGCAGCAGCCAGCGGTGGTCGCCGCCGACGAGCGCGCGGGCGATGTGCGGGACGGCGAGGCCGACGAAGGCGATCGGACCGGCCGCCGCGACGCCGACCCCGACGAGCACGGTCGCGCCGACGCCGCCCACGACGCGTACGGCCCCGACGTTCCGGCCGAGCCCCTTCGCGACGTCGTCGCCGAGCGCGAGCGCGTCCAGCCCGCGCGCCACGGAGACCACCAGCAGCGCGCCGACGGCGAGGAACGGCCAGACCTGGCCGACGAGTACGGCGTCCCGGCCCGCCACCGACCCCACCTGCCAGAACCGGAACTCGTCCAGCGCGGCGGCCCGCGTCGTGAGGACACCCATCGTGACGGACACCAGGAGCGCGTTGATCGCGGCGCCGGCGAGGGCGAGTTTCACGGGCGTCGCACCGCCCCGGCCCCGGGCCGCGACGGCGTACACCGCCACGGAGGCGACCGCCGCCCCGGCGAACGCGAACCACACGTAGCCGGTCAGCGTGTGCACCCCGGCGAACGCGATGGCCAGCACGACGCCGACCGCCGCGCCCTGGCTGATGCCGAGGACCCCGGGGTCGGCTACGGGGTTGCGGGTGATGCCCTGGAGGACCGTCCCGGCGAGCGCGAGCGCGGCGCCGACCAGCACGGCGACGACGGTACGGGGCACCCTCAACTGCCGTACGACTTCGGCGTCGTCGCCGTGCCCCGCGCCGAGCAGGGCGTCGGCCACGGCGCCCGGCGCGATGGCGCGGGCACCGACCGCGAGGCTGAGCAGGACCGCGAGCAGCAGCGCGACGGAGGCCGCCGCCGTCCAGCCGACGCGGCGCGCGACGAGGGCACGCCTGCCGGGGTGGATCGGCGGGGCGGCGGCCGGCATCGGGACCAAGGGGGACCAATCGGGGTGCGGTCGGGTGCGGTCGGGTGCGGTCGGAGACCGATCGGGTGCGCGAGGGCCCGTGCATGTTCGAACGAACTCGAACGGGTTCGTACGGTCGGTGTGACGAGGCTCGGAGAGGCGGGCCCAAGTCTAGGCATCGGCCCGCCGGATCCCGGGGGGAGCCGGGAGACCGCCGCAAGGCCGCCGGGCACAATGCCGGTATGACCGCAACCTCGGCTCCGTCCCCGCGCCCGCCCGCCGCGCGACCGCTGACCGTCGGCTTCGACCTCGACATGACGCTCATCGACTCCCGGCCCGGCATCCACGCGGTGTACCGGGCGCTGTCGGCCGAGACCGGGGTCGCGATCGACGCCGACCTGGCCGTGACGCGGCTCGGCCCGCCGCTGGAGGAGGAGTTGGCGCACTGGTTCCCGGCGGCGCGGATCGCGGAGATGGGGGACCGGTACCGGCAGATCTACCCGGCCCACGCCATCGCGCCGACGCTCCTCATGGCGGGCGCCCGCGAGGCCGTCGCCGCCGTACAGGCGCTCGGTGGCCGGGCCATCGTGGTGACGGCGAAACACGAGCCGAACGCCAGGATCCACCTGGCTCACCTCGGCGTCGAACCGGACGCGGTCATCGGGTGGCTGTGGGCGGAGGCCAAGGCGGAGGCGCTGCGCGAGCACGGGGCGAGCGTGTACGTGGGCGACCACACCGGCGACGTACGGGGTGCCCGTACGGCCGGGGCGCTCTCGGTCGCGGTCCCGACGGGTCCCTGCGACGAGGCGGAACTGCGGGCGGCGGGCGCCGACGTGGTGCTGCCGGACCTGCTGGCGTTCCCGGCGTGGCTGCGCTCGTACGCGGGGAGCCAGGCGGGCCAGCCGGGCGACGAGGGCGACGCGCGTGACGGCACGGGCGACTACGGGGGTGACTACGGGGCGGAACCGGCCACCGACCGCGACTCGGCACCCGGCGAACCCGGCGCCTCCGACCGCGCCTCCGCCCCCGACCGCGCCTCCGCTCCCGGCCTCGCCTGACGGCGCTGCGCGGCGATCGACCGCAGCAGCCCCGCGCCGGCGATCAGGAAGCCCACGCCCATCAGCATGGAGAGGGCGTACGCGACCGTCGGGAACGGGTCCGTCCCGAGGAACAGCGGGGCCACCGTGACCAGTGTGGCCACCGCGCCGAAGATGAAGACGATCGCGCCGATCCGGACCAGCCGGTCACCGGGTCCGGTCGTCCGGGCAGGGGTTTCCGGGGCCGGTCCCGGCGTGGGTGAGGAAGGAGTAGGGGTCACGCGACCAGGGTAGTTCCCTGCGGACAGGAACCAACCGGCGACGTCTTGTCACCGGCCCCCGGACCACTAGCCTGGGGGACGGCGGGTCGTCCGACCCGCTGTAGTGCTATCCAGAGCCGTTCTGTGCGCGCCAGCGCCCCCGACACATGAGGACGAGGACAGACGTGCCTACCGGCCAGGTCAAGTGGTTCAACCGTGAGAAGGGCTTCGGCTTTCTCTCCCGTGACGACGGCGGCGACGTCTTCGTCCACTCATCGGTCCTCCCCTCCGGAGTAGAGGCACTGAAGCCCGGCCAGCGCGTCGAGTTCGGCGTCGTCGCGGGCCAGCGCGGTGACCAGGCCCTCTCGGTCACGGTCCTCGACCCGGCCCCCTCGGTGGCGGCGGCCCAGCGCCGCAAGCCCGACGAACTGGCCTCGATCGTCCAGGACCTGACGACGCTCCTGGAGAACATCACCCCGGTGCTGGAGCGGGGCCGCTACCCCGACAAGACCCAGGGCGCCAAGATCGCGGGCCTCCTCCGCGCGGTGGCGGACCAACTCGACGTCTAGGAAGGGCCGTCGGGACCGGAACACCCCCCGCCCGTACGTCGGTCCCCTCCGTCCGCGCCCGGTCCCCCGGCCCACCCCTCCGTACCCGGTCCACCCCCGGCACGGCCGTCCCGTCGCCTCAGTAGCTGAGCGGCTCGCTCAGATCGACGGCGCACAGCGCGGCGGTCAGCGCCCGTTCGTCGCCGACGTCGGCCGCCGTGTCGGCGAACTTGATGACGTGTTCGTCGCCGTGGGACAGGGCCCGTTCGAGGACCTCCTCGGTGGTGACGCCCGGGACCGGGGTGAAGGGGGCCGGCCGGGACGGGGCGTACATCGCGGTCACCGCCGCCGACGCCGTCCAGGCCGCGTGGAGGCTCGGAATCCACTGGGCGCGGGGCAGGGCGGGCAGCGTACGCAGTACGGCGTTCGGAGCCGTCGCCGCGTGGACCAGCATGGTCGGCTCGCCGTGGCCGTGGGTGGCGTAGCGGTGGGTCGCGGCGGCCACCAGTTCCGTCAGCCGGCGCCGTGCCTCGTCCGGGTCCGTGACGTCGGCGGGCCAGACCGGCAGCCGGTCGACCCGTGTGAGCCGTTCCGTGAAGCGGCCTCGCAACTCGCCGATCGGAGGTACGGCGTCGAGCGCGCCGTCGGCGTCCCAGGTGCCGAGCAGCGGGGCGGGGCCGGTGATCGGACGGTGCCGGGCGGCCCAGTAGCCGAGTCCGTGGGCGAGTTCGGCCACGCGGGGCGCGTTCTCGCCGCTCTCGGTGAGGACGCGTACGGCGTGCCCGACCCGGATCACCGGGTGGGTGGACCCGCCGTACATGCCGGGCAGCAGCCGGGGCCACCACTCGGCGAGCACGTCGCGCCAGGGCCGCTCCTCGATCGCGCGCAGGAAGTAACCGATCCAGTCCGCCCCCCGGCGGGTGTCGCCCAGTGCCTCGCGCCAGTTGGCGTGGGTGATGGGTGAGACGGGGGTGGGGAAGTCGTCCAGTCTGGACTGGTAGGCGTCCAGCCACCGGTGCACGGCCGCCGACTGCCCGTGCGTGGCGAGTGCCTCGACCACCATGGGGGCGTGGTTGGTGAGGCGCCACTCGTAGATCTCGGGGCCGGAGGCGTGCAGCCGCTCCAGGGCCTCCTCAAGCACACCGCTCGTATTCGCGTCGCCGCTTACCCGTGTATTGGTCATGGACGTCACGCTAGGGCGGTGCCGGGCGACCGAGGATCGGCCGCGCGGACCAGACCCGTGGGAACCGGTCCTAGGACCGAGGTCCCGCCGGTACCCGTCCGTCCGGGTAAACCCGTCGCACCCGTCGCAGGTGGCGCATCCGTCCGTCCACGCCCATGTGTATCCGTCTGTCCGTTCATGCCCACCCGTCCGGCCCGTCCGTCCCGCTCCGTCGGTACACCCTGCCCGCCCCCACCCGCCGGTACACGCGCGAGAGGTCCGTACACCCGGCCCGTCGTCAGCCCGCCCGCTCGGCCGTCAGACGAACTCCAGCGCCTCCGGCTCCAGCGGCGGCACCAACCCCTCCGCCGCCGCGCGGGTCAGGAGGGCGTGCACGGCCCCGTAGCCGTCCCGGCCCAGGTCCGCCGTGAACTCGTTGACGTACAGGGCGATGTGCTGGTCCGCCACCGACGGGTCCATCTCCTGCGCGTGGGCGCGGACGTACGGGCGCGAGGCGGCCGGGTCGGCCCAGGCCATACGGAGCGACGTACGCGCCGACTCCGCCAGGGTCCGCAGTGTCTCGGCGCCCAGCTCCCGCTTGGCGATGATCGCGCCCAGCGGGATCGGCAGCCCCGTCGTGGACTCCCAGTGCTCGCCCATGTCGGCGAGCCGGTGCAGCCCGTAGTTCTGGTAGGTGAACCGTGCCTCGTGGATGACGAGCCCCGCGTCGACCTTCCCGTCACGGACCGCCGGCATGATCTCGTGGAACGGCAGCACCACGATCCGGCCCACCCCGCCCGGCAGGACCGCCGCCGCCCAGAGCCGGAACAGCAGGTAGGCGGTGGACCGTTCGGACGGTACGGCGACCGTCGCGCCGGTCAGGTCGGCGCCCGGCCCACGGGTCAGGACCAGGGGGCCGTTGCCCCGGCCGAGCGCGCCGCCGCACGGCAGCAGCGTGTACCGGTCCAGGACCCACGGCAGCACGGCGTACGAGACCTTCAGCACGTCCAGTTCGCCGCGCTGCGCCATGCCGTTGGTGAGGTCGATGTCCGCGAACGTCACGTCCAGTCCGGGCGCGCCCGGCACCCGGCCGTGCGCCCAGGCGTCGAAGACGAACGTGTCGTTCGGGCAGGGCGAGTACGCGATCCGCAGCGGCGGCCGCGCGGTGTCGTCGGCGTGGCTCATGTCGACTCCTCGAAGACGGGGCTGAGTTGCCGGAAGGCGGACCGCAGCGCCTCCAGCGCCTGGCCGATGCGCCAGGCCGAACGGTCGCGCGGGCCAACGGCGTTGGAGACCGCGCGGATCTCGACCACCGGCACGCCGTACGCCGCGGCGGCCTCCGCGACACCGAAGCCCTCCATGGCCTCGGCGGCGGCGCGCGGGTGACGCATCGTCAGTTCCGCGGTACGGGCGGCCGATCCGGTCACGGTGGAGACGGTCAGCACCGGCGCGTACGCGGCGCCCAGCAGGCCCGCGAGCCGGGCGGACAACTCCGGGGGCGGGTGGTGCACGGTGCGGCCGAAGCCCAGTTCGTCCACCGGGAGGAACCCGTCGGGCGTCCCGGCGCCCAGATCGGCGGCGACGATCGCGTCCGCCACCACCAGGGACCCCACCGGGGCCGACGGCTGGAACCCGCCGCCGATACCGGCCGAGACGACGAGGTCGTACGGAGACGGAGGCGGAGACGGGGACGCCGAGCGGGCGGGGGCGGGGGAGGTGGCCGTTGCCGGGGAGCGGGCGAGTGTCGCGGCGGCCAGCGCCGTCGCCGTACCGGACGCCGCCGCGGCCGGGCCGACCCCGGCGGCCAGTACGTCGGCGGCCGGGTGGGAGGCGAGCGCGTAACCACCCGGCAGAAGAACGGGGACCGGGGCCGGGTCCGTACCGAGCCCGGCGCAGACCGCGTCGGCCTCGGCGGCCACGGCCGTCACCACCAGTACGCGCACGAACGCCCCTTCCTCGGAGACGGCGGAACATCAGCGCCGGGCAGGGCGGGGGCGCCGGGTCCGGAAAGCGCTCACGACGCCGGAACGGTCATGACGTCAGAACGCGTACGACACCCACGGTGCCCACGACACCCACGGTGCCCACGGCGCCGGAACGCTCACGACGCGTCAGGACTTCTGCTTGAGCTCGAAGTTCCAGACCCCGACCACGGCCTTCTCCTTGTCGCTCGTCTCCACGATGCTCAGATTCACCGCCCGCACGGGCGTACCCGTCTGCGAGGCGAAGAACTGGCCTGCCTGGATGGTCCGGTAGGTGTCCTTGTTCGGCTGCGCCTCGGCCCGCTGGCCCTCGACGTAGAAGGTCCAGCCGTTGTGCGCGATCGACGGGTCGACACCGAAGTGGATCGGGTCGTCGAGCGAGACCGACACGGTCTTCCCCGGCGAGTCGTTGAGGCACTTCTGGAGCGTGGGCTGGCTGCCCAGCGACTTGCCGTCCTGGTAGCAGGCCGCCTCGGAGTGCACCGAGTCGGTACCGATCGTCACCGTCGCGATCGGCGTCGGCTTGTCGCACGCCGAGAGGACGAGCAGGCCCGCGGAGACGGCGCCCAGCGCGACACCGGCCCGGCGGGCCCTGGCAGAGATAAACGCAACGGTCATGGGCCGAAGGCTATCGCCCGGCCGCGTCCGCGCGACGCGCGGGTGCGGCGCGCCGTGGGAGCCGGGGCTCCTCGAAACGAACACCAAGGGTCCTCGAACGGAACACCTCGGGCTCCTCCCACGAAACGACCGGAACGACGCAACGGCGGAACCACCGGAACGACGGAACGTACGTCACGCGGCCGTCAGCCGTCAGCCGTCAGCCGTCCGTCAGCTGTCAGCCGTGAGCCGTCCGGCGTCCGTCGGCTGTCCGTCCGGCGGCCGTCACGCGGCGCGCGGATGCGGCGCGCCGTGCCGGGCGGCGCCCAGCAGCCCCCGTACGGAGAACACCGCCCCGGTCGCCACCAGCGCGGCGGCCACCGACAGCCCCAGAACCCCGTTGAGCGGCAGGGCGATTCCGATCGCGCCGCCCACCACCCACGCCATCTGGAGCAGCGTCTCGGCACGGGCGAACGCCGACGTACGGACCTCCTCCGGCACGTCCCGCTGGATCACCGCGTCCAGCGACAGCTTGGACAGCGCCTGGGTGAAACCGGCCGTGGCGCACAGCACCGCGATCATCACGCCGCTGAAGAAGACCGCCGCGCAGATCGCCGCCGTCAGGGCCAGCGTCAGCACCGTCACGATGATCAGCTCCGGCGCGCGGGCCTTGAGCCAGGCGCCCACCGCCGTACCGACCGCGTTGCCCGTACCGGCGGCGACACCCACGATGGCCAGCGAGAAGGCGGCACTCTCCCCCGCCAGCGGATGCTGGCGCAGCAGGAACGCCAGGAAGAAGATCAGGAAGCCGGAGAGCGCGCGGTGGGCCGCGTTCGCCTGGAGGCCGTTGAAGACGGAGGGGCCGACGGTCCGCAGACTCGGCCGCTTCTTGCCCGCCCGCGCGACGAGCTGCGCCTTGCGCTCGCCCTTCGCGGAGTCGACCTTGGGCGGCATGGTGAACGCCAGGAACGTGCCCGCGATGAAGATGACGAACGCGCCGTACAGCGGCCACTGCGGCCCGAGCTGATGGAGCCCGGCCCCGATCGGGGCCGCCGCGCCCGTCGCGAGGAGCCCCGCGAGCGTCACCCGCGAATTGGCCCGCACCAGGGGGAAGCGCGGGGGCAGCAGCCGGGGGACGACGGCGCTGCGGACGACCCCGTACGCCTTCGACGCCACCAGCACGCCGAGCGCGGCCGGATACAGCTCCAGACCGCCGGTCGCGACCGCGCCCGACATGGTCAGCGCGAGCAGCGCCCGGGTCAGCATCGCGCCCGCCATCGCGGCCCGGCGGCCGTGCGGGACACGGTCGAGGAGCGGGCCGATGACCGGGGCGAGCAGGGCGAAGGGGGCCATGGTGACGGCCAGGTAGAGCGCGACGCGGCCACGGGCCTCGTCGGTCGGTACGGAGAAGAAGACCGTCGACGCGAGGGCGACGGTGATCATGACGTCGCCCGCGCCGTTCACCGCGTGGAGCTCGATCAGCCGCCCGAGGCCCGATTCGCCCGCGCCGTGCGCGTGCGTGGCCCGGCGGATGCCCCTCGCGGTGCCGGTGAACGGCCGGCGCAGGGCGCGCCCGACCGTCCGGCCCGCTCGGCGGAACGGCCCGGGTCTCTCGGACGACCTGACGGCTGCCACCCCGTCATACTGCCCCGACTTCCCGTGGCGGAACGCCCAGGACGTCGCTGACGCGCGGAGCCCGGTGGTTCTTCTCATTACTTTGCAGGGATTTCCCGGCGTGTCCCGCACCCGTCGACCCGTCCGTTCCGGGCCCTCCCCGAGGTGCCCGCACCGCCTCCGGGCTGGCCGAACTCCGGGAAAGGGGGCGTGCAGGTGGGCGCCGGGCGGTGGAGGGGGTAGCGTGCGTAGCGCGACTCCGGCGGTTGTTCCCGGCCGCGCGCCTCTTTGTCATCCCGCAGAATGGGTGACGGTAGGTGTGCCCGGGAGAAGTCGGGCGTGGACGTCGATGCGGCCCTCTGGTCCGCTCCGCCCTCGGCCCGTACATCGTGAATCGGCCAGGCGCACCCGTGAAACGGCGTAGGAGAGAAGCGAGACCTGTGAGTGCTGCGACGACTCGAAGCCGAACCCCCGACCGCCTGTGTGCCGAGGCGGTAGACCTCGCGAGGGCGGCAGCCGAGGAGGCTGCCGCGCCGGGCGTCGTCGGCGAGCACGTATCGGCGGTCTCCGAGGGTGACCGCGTCGTCACGCATCTCTTCGAATGCAAGGAGATGGGCTACCGGGGCTGGCGCTGGGCGGTGACCGTCGCCCGCGCGTCCCGCTCCAAGATCGTCACCCTTGACGAAACGGTGCTGCTGCCCGGCCCCGACTCCCTCCAGGCGCCCGAATGGGTGCCCTGGAGCGACCGGCTGCGCCCCGGCGACATGGGCCCCGGCGATCTGCTGCCGACCGAGGCCGAGGACCTGCGTCTGGAGCCCGGCTACAGCGGCGAGGACGCCCCGCCGCCGAACTCGGCCCTGCCGGACGTCATCACCCCCGGGGCCCTGGCCGACCTGGTCGAGGCGGAGGACGCGGAGGAGACGGACCGGGGCGGCGAGCCGGTCGACGCGGCCCTCCCGGTCATCGCGCGCGGCACGATCGCCTCGGTCGCCGAGGAACTGGGCATGCGCCGGGCCCGGGTGCTGTCCCGCTACGGGCTCCACATCGCGGCCGACCGGTGGGACGAGGCGTTCGGCGCGAAGACCCCGATGGCACAGGCGGCTCCCGCGCCCTGCGTGTCGTGCGGTTTCCTGCTGCCGCTGGCGGGCTCGCTGCGGCAGGCGTTCGGCGTCTGCGCGAACGAGTTCTCACCGGCGGACGGCCGGGTGGTCTCACTGGCGTACGGCTGCGGCGGCCACTCCGAGGCGGCGGTCATGCCCACGCCACCCCGCCCGGCCCCGCACGTCCTGGACGAACTGGGCGCGGACGCGTTCGAACTGGGCGCGGCTGGGGACGGACCGCCCGGGGCACCGGACCAGCACTGAGGCGCGGGCGCTCGTTGGGCGTGGCGGGTACGGGAGGCGGCGGCGTACGTCGCCGCCCGGTGCTGGTGCCGGTGGGCGACGCGTCGCCCAAGTCACCCTCGTGACCGAGACGTTGCCGGGCCCGCTCCACGCGCGCGTCGGGGGCGGCCCCGGCGCCCGTCGGAGCGCGCCCGCAGTGGCAACCAGGGCTTCCGCGACCGGCCGTTGACATTCCGCCGGACAGGGTTCGCCGCACGGCGCGACGGTCCGGTCCCCGCCGGCCGCGCCGACACCGGTACGGAGATCGCCAAGGTCCCCCGTTCGGGTGGCCGGCAGCGAGTCCGCCGGACACCCACGCCCCGGCTCAGGACGCTGGCCGTATGAACCCGGACGGAATCACCGCGGTGATGCCCCTTCCTCCTCCGCACTGCAACGCGTGCCGCATCGCGGTGTGGAAGGACATGACCGGTGTGTGCGCGGACCCCGACGAGTGGCGTTGGTACTGCACAAGGTGCCGGACGTACTTCACCCCGACGCCCGAGGACCAGCACAGGTACCGCCAGGGCAACGGACGCTGGTGCGGCGGTGACCCGGCCCGAGTGCCCGGGGATCGCCGCTGACCTGCGGCGCCGCATCTCCTACGCGAGAGCACTGGCCGACCGCGCTCGCTCCCCGAACTGTGCGGGGCGTACCGCGTATCGGAGGCGCCGTCGCGGACTCGCCCGTCAACGAGCCGTGGCCGGGCGGCAACGCGCGCTCGGCTCGGCGGTCCGGGAATCGGCGTCAACCGCGTCACCGAAAGTTTCACCGCGGCGATGCCGACGGAGTCGGAGGCCGCGACTCGGCGGTCGGTGCCGGAGTCCGTGTGCTGCGGTTCACCCGACGGCACATCGCGGACACGGGGCGGGTCGTGGAGGTCCCACATCCGATCGTGCCCAGTGGGGACACCCCAGTGGTCGACTTCGATTTCGACGTGGACGGCTGAACGCTCCGGCGGGTCACGCCGTGCGACAAGCGGTCGCGTGCGCGGCGCTCCGGTGCCGTCCGGAGTAGAGACGGCAGTCGACGGCTTCGCTCAACTCGCCTTCATCTAAGGCAAGTTGTTCGGCCCATCGCCACGCGACGCACTCGTCACGCTCGGTGCGCGCGGCAGGGATCGCGATGGCGCCCGGTACGTGGACTTCTTCCGTCCGCCGCACGTCCTCGGGGCGCGCCTCCCATTCGTCCACGCCGTTGAACGACCGCAACCGCCACAGCCCGGCGGCGGCAGTCCCCCGGTATTCGGCCAGTCCGCCGACGGCGGTGTCGAGAACCGAGGCCCCCACTTGCGGTGCCGTCTCGCCGAGAGTTGGCGCTGGTCAAGTGGGAGGGGAGAGTATGTGTGTACAGATTGGCGCGATCATTGAGGAAGGTGGTGTGGCGGTGGCACAGCCCGAGTACCTGCGGATCGCCGCTGACTTGCGGCGCCGCATCTCCTCCGGCGAGTACGGGCCGGGTGACCGGCTGCCCACGCTCCCCGAACTGTGCGAGGCGTACCGCGTATCGGAGACGACGATCCGCAACGCGCTCGGCCTGCTCCGCAACGAGGGGCTGATCGAGTCCAAGGCGAGAGCCGGGACGCGGGTGAGACCGCAGCCACCCGTTCACCGCATGGCAGCCGACCGGTACCGCACGGCCTCCGGTGCCAGGGCCACGCCGTACACCCGTGACCAGGGCATCAGCTGGTCCGAGTGCCGGCTCGACAAGCGGTTCGAACGGGTCGAGGCCAACGCCGAGTTGGCCGCGCTGTTCGAGTGCGAGTCCGGTGAACGGCTCCTCGCCCGGCACTTCGTCTTCTATGACAACGACCAGCCGACGCAGATGTCCACCAGCTATGTGCGCTGGTCGGACGTCGCGGGTACGCCCGTGGCGGATCCGATCAACGAGCCGTGGCCGGGCGGCACGCGCGCCCAGCTCGGCAGCCTGGGTATCCGCGTCAACCGGATCGCCGAAAGTTTCACGGCGGCGATGCCCACGGAGGCCGAAGCCGCGACTCTGCGCGTGGGCGCCGGGGTTCCGGTGCTGCGTTACACGCGGCGTCACATCGCGGACAGTGGGCGTGTCGTGGAGGTCGCACATCCGATCGTGCGCAGAGGCGACACCACGGTCGTTGACTTCGTCATCGACCTGGACGACTGAACCGCGGGCACACGACGGCGCTTCTGTCTCGTACGGGGCAGGCCCTGCCGTCCCTGCCTGAGGGGCATGGGCCCCGCTCCGGCGGGTCGCGTCATGTGGTCGGTGGCGGCGTGCGCGGTGCCACTGTGTGGTCCGACGTGTGGGGGCGTGGTCGACGGCTTCGCTCAACTCGCCTTGTTCCGAGCGAGGTTGATTGGCCCACCGCCATGGCGTGTACTGCTCTCCGGCCTTCCGCCGGTCCGTGGCCGGCCTGCCCTGGCGGCGTCGAAAGCCGTGGTCCCCGTTTCTGGCCGTGCTTCGCCGATCATGGCCCACTCCTCCATTCACGCGTCGGTGAACCAGCGCCGACGGCATCTGTGGCAGACGGCTTCCTGTAGGAAGTGACTTCCTATCGGAAGCTTGAGCAGGGTGGGCTATGGTCGGGGAACATCCGACAGGAAGCACTCGAAGGAGACCCAATGCCGGGGACGGTCGCAGGCATGGCCGCGTAACTGAAAGCGCGGATCGACGCCGGGACGCTCAAGGCGGGCGACAAGATTCCCCCGACCCGCTTCCTCATGCAGCAGTTCAACCTGTCCGACAACGCCGTCTACCGCACCATCGCCCTGCTCAAGGCGGAGGGCTATGTCCATGGACAGCAGGGCAAGGGCGTCTTCGTCAGGGACCGGCGCGCGCTCATCTCCGGGACGCGGCGCATCCTGATCGGGATCACCCAGCCCGACGAGACCATCCACCACAGGCACAGCGTCCGGGTCGAGGCGCCCGAATGGGTCGCGGGCATCCTGGGCGAAGGTGAGTGCGTGAACCGCGCGCAAACCGTTCAGCGCGGGGATGTCGTCCTCCAGGCGTCCCAGTCCTGGGTCAGCCTCGAAGTCGCCGCCGTCGTAACGGAGGTGGACGAGCCGGAAGCCTGTGATCCGTCGTGGCAGGCGGTCTACCAGCAGCGCTCCGGCCAGACCGTGACCGTCGCCTCCAGGACCGTGGACGCCCGCATCGCCACCCCGCAGGACCGCGCCGATCTCGGCCTCGGCGAGGGCCGGGACGAGGACCGGGACGAGAACCACGCGCTGCTCGTGATGCGCAGCGTGTACGTCACCGGGGACACCGTGATCGGCGTCGGCGAGGGCGTGTACGCACCCGGGCACCCTCTCGCGCTCTCCTGACCCGGAGTGGTGGACCCGCACCCCGCCGCGGTCGTGACGCGCGGTACGTTCGGGCCCGCACACTTGGCCATACGGGACCGGCAGCCGCCGGCGTGGAATCGGCGGCGTGGACAGAGCGGAGTCACAGGGTGAGCGTCACGACGACCGAGGGGGCCGACCCGTTCGGAACGGCTCGGCTGCGGCGTGCGGTACTGGACTCGTGGGCCGCGGGGCCCGCCCGCTTCCGGGAGGACGCCAACGCCGAGGAGGACCTTGCCCTCGGCGGCTACCGGGACCGGCTGGTCGTCGAGCTGGCGCAGAACGCCGCCGACGCCGCCGCCCGCGCGGGCACCCCGGGCCGCCTTCGGCTCACCCTGCGGCCCGCCGGGGCCGAGGGCCCCGCCGTGCTCGTCGCCGCCAACACGGGCGCCCCCCTGGACGCGGCCGGCGTCGAATCGCTCAGCACCCTGCGGGCCTCCGCCAAGCGCGAGGAGGGGCACGAGTCCGCCGTCGGGCGCTTCGGGGTCGGGTTCGCCGCCGTCATCGCCGTCAGTGACGAGCCGGCCGTCGTCGGCAGGCACGGCGGTGTGCGCTGGTCGCTGGCCGAGGCGCGCGGGCTGGCCGAGGAGGCCGCCGGGGCGAGCCCCGGGCTCGGCGACGAACTGCGCCGCCGTGACGGGCACGTGCCGCTGCTGCGGCTGCCGCTGCCCGCCGAGGGCAGCGCCCCGGAGGGGTACGACACGGTCGTCATCCTGCCTCTGCGCGACGGGACGGCCCTCGACCTCGTCGAGCGGCTGCTCGCAGCGATCGACGACGCGCTGCTGCTGACCCTGCCCGGACTCGCCGAGATCGTGGTCGAAACACCCGACGGCGAGCGGGTGCTGACGCGCGGCGAGCACGGCCCGTACGTGCGTGTCGAGGACAGCGCCGCCGACGCCCCGAGCCGCTGGCGCGTCGTCAGCCACCACGGCGCCACCGACCCCGGCCTTCTCACGGACCGGCCCGTCGAGGAACGTCTGCGGCCCCACTGGTCCGTCACCTGGGCCGTCCCCGTGGACGAGGCGGGCGCCCCGGTCCCGCCCCGTACCGCGCCCGTCGTGCACGCGCCGACACCGACCGACGAACCGCTGGGCGTGCCCGCCCTGTTGATCGCCTCGCTGCCGCTGGACCCCACCCGGCGCCACCCCGCGCCCGGACCGCTCACCGACTTCCTCGTGGAGCGCGCCGCCGACGCCTACGCCGAACTCCTCGGCGACTGGCGGCCGGTGTCCACCGGCACCATCGACCTGGTGCCGGGGCCGCTCGGCAAGGGCGAGCTGGACGGGGTGCTGCGGGCCGCGATCCTCAAACGGCTGCCCCGCGTCGCCTTCCTCGAACCGGCCGCCCCCAGCGAGGAGTTGACCGCGCTGCGGCCCTTCGAGGCGGAGGTCGTGGAGGGCGCGGGCGCCGACACCGTACGCGTACTGGCCGAGGTTCTGCCCACGTTGCTGCCCGCCGGGCTCGAACGGCGCGCCGAGCTGCGGTCCCTGACGGTGGGCCGGCTGCCGCTCGGCGACGCCATCGAGCGCATCGGCGGCGCCGAGCGCGCCCCCGAGTGGTGGTACCGGCTGTACGAGTCGCTGGCCGGGGTCGACCCGGACCGGCTGTCCGGACTGCCGGTGCCGCTGGCCGGCGGACGTACCGCCATCGGGCCCCGGCGGGTCCTGCTGCCGCTCGCCGACACCCCGGCCGACCTGGCCAGGCTCGGCCTGAAGGTCGCCCACCCGGACGCCGCCCACCCGCTGCTGGAGAAGCTGGGCGCGCTGCCCGCCACCCCGCGCGCCGTGCTGACCACCCCGGAGGTACGGGCGGCGGTCGCCGCCTCGCTGGACTCCGAGGAGGTCTGGGACGACCAGCGGTCGCTGGACGCGGATGAGCTGGCGGAGACGGTCCTCGCTCTGGTGCGGGACGCGGACCTGGAGGCCGGTGACGAGCCGTGGCTGGCCGCCCTCGCCCTGCCCGACGAGGACGGCGAACTCGCCCCGGCCGGTGAACTCGTCCTGCCCGGAAGCCCGTTCGCCGACATCATGCGGGAGGACGAACTGGCGCTGTGCGACGCCGACCTGGCCGAGCGCTGGGGCGAACAGCCGCTCGCCGCCTGCGGGGTGCTGGCCACCTTCGCCCTGGTACGCGCCACGGACGTCGTCCTCGACCCCGACGAACTGGAGCCGCGCGACGGCGACTTCGCCGAGCCGGACGACGCCGGGCTGCTCGACGCCGTCGACGTCTGGTGCGAGGACGTACTGGACCGGCTGCCCGGGACACCCGTGCCGCCGGTCGCCACCGAGATCGTCGCCGTACGCGATCTGGACCTGGTGGACGACGACGCCTGGCCCCGCGCCCTCGCCCTGCTGGCCCGGCCGCCGCTGCGCGACGCGCTGACCGCGCCCGTCCGCGTCCTGCTGCCCGACGGCACGACCGAGAGCGTGCGTTCGTACACCGCCTGGTGGCTGCGCGACCACCCGGTGCTCGACGGCCGCCGCCCGGCCGGTCTGCGCGCGGCGGGCGGTGACCCGCTGCTGAACGGGCTGTACGACTCCGTGGACGCGTCCGGCTTCGACGACGCGCAGGTGCTGCGGGCCCTGGGCGTACGGACCTCGGTCGCCGCGCTGCTGGACGAACCGGGCGGCGCCGCCGAACTGCTGGGCCGCCTCGCCGACCCGGACCGCGAGGTGACGGCCCGTCAACTGCACGCCCTCTACACGGCCGTCGCCCACCTGGACCCCGAACAGGTCACCCTCCCCGACGAGTTGCGCGCCGTCGTGGACGGCGAGGTGCGGATCGTGGACGCGGCGGACGCCCTGATCGCGGACGCGCCCGACCTGCTGCCGCTGGCCGGCGGACTCCCGCTGCTGCCGGTCGCCCCGGCGCGCGCCGCCGACCTGGCGGAACTGTTGCAGGTGGGGCGGCTCGGCGAGAGCGTCACGGCGGAGGTGACCACCGAGGGCGAGGAGTACGAGGTACCGGAGTCCGTCCACGTACTGCTCGGGGCCGGCACCCCCGCCACCTACGTGGAGCACGAGCAACTGCTCGCGGGCGGCGTGGAGTTGGACTGGCGGCGCACCCCGGACGGCACGGTCCACGCCGCCACCGTGGAGGGGGTCGCCGCCGGGCTGGCCTGGTCGGCGGGGCAGTGGCCGCGCCGCTTCGAGGTGGCCGCGCTGCTGGAGGACGCGTCACGTACGGACGAACTGGCCCGCGACCGCTGGTTCGACTGAACGGGCCGAGCGTGTGATCTTCACCAAAAAGTCACTCGGCGCACAACCATCTGCCCCGTTTCGTCGTCTGACCGGTCGAGCCAACAGGCTCACTGACCCATGGGGAAATGCATGCGAATCCGCGCCACCGTCGCAGTCGTGACCGGTGCCCTGGCTCTGTCGGCCCTGACCGTCCCGACCACCCAGGCCGCGCCCACCGCAGACCGTCCCGGCGTGCCGTCGTACGGCTCCGCCACCCACCAGGGCACCGGCGCCGCGTCGAAGGGCAACGCCCGCGCCGCCGCCGAGGCCCCGGTGATCAACAAGGCCGTGGTGAACGGCGGCAAGCCCATCGTCGTCGGCGCCACCGCCGTCAAGAAGGTCACCCTCTCGATCACCGCGTCGCACCCGGAGGGCATCGCCGCCTCCGACGCGATCATCTGGATCGGCTCCAGCCTGGACGACCCCGAAGCGTTCGGCTTCGGCGCGACCGGCCCCGCCACCTGCGTGGCGAACGCCGCCAACACCACCTCCACCTGCACGCAGACCATCGAGGTGGACCCGCTCTGGCTGGTCAACAGCGACTCCAAGACCTGGAATGTCGGCGCCTACGTGCTGGCGAACGACGGCTACAGCACCCAGAGCGACAAGTTCGCAAAGACGAGCCTCCAGCGCCTGTCCAAGCTGGACGTCAACGCCGCGCCCGAGCCGGTGAAGAAGGGCGGCACGATCACGGTCACGGGCAAGCTGTCCCGCGCCAACTGGGAGACGGGCACCTACAAGGGCTACGCGACCCAGTCCGTCCAGCTCCAGTTCCGCAAGTCGACCAGCACCAGCTACACCACGCTCAAGACGGTCAAGACCTCCACGACCGGCACCCTGAAGACCACCGTCAAGGCGAGCGTCGACGGCTACTGGCGCTGGAACTTCGCCGGTACGTCCACCACCCCGGCGATCGTGCCGGCCGGCGACTTCGTCGACGTGAAGTAACCACGAGGCAGACACGGCCCAGCCGCCACTGCACCAGCCACGAGGGACCCCGCGCACCACGCACGGGGTCCCTCCGCCGTCGCCGTCTCTCCGCCCGCTAAGCCGGGAACCGGCGGTCCACCAGGCGCCAGGCGATCTCCAGCAGGACCGCGCCCACGGCCGAGATCGCCACCGCCGCCCAGGGGAGCGTCGTGCCCACCAGCTTCAGGGCGAAGAAGTTCTGGAGCGCGGGTACGGCCAGGACCAGCAGGAAGCAGAAGCCCATCAGCAGCACCAGTCCCACCCGCCACCAGGTGTAGGGGCGGGCGATGATCGCCAGGACCCACATCGAGACCAGGAACAGGGTCAGCGTCGCCACGCTCGTCTCGGCGGCCAGCGCGCCCGGACCGCTGTAGTGCGAGCGGGCCAGCAGATACGCGACGAACGTGGCGGCCGCGGCGATGGTCCCGCTGGGCACCGAGTAACGCATCACCCTGCGGACGAAGTTGGGCCGGGCGCGCTCCTTGTTCGGCGCGAGGGCCAGGAAGAACGCCGGGACGCCGATCGTGAGCGTGGAGATCAGCGTCAGATGCCGGGGCAGGAACGGGTACTCCACCTGTGTGCACACCACCAGGATCGCCAGCAGCACGGAGTAGACGGTCTTCGTCAGGAACAGGGTCGCGACCCGGGTGATGTTGCCGATCACCCGGCGGCCCTCCGCCACCACCGAAGGCAGGGTGGCGAAGCTGTTGTTGAGCAGGACGATCTGCGCGACGGCCCGGGTCGCCTCCGAACCCGACCCCATCGCGACCCCGATGTCGGCGTCCTTCAGCGCGAGTACGTCGTTCACCCCGTCACCGGTCATCGCGACCGTATGGCCGTGCGACTGCAACGCCCCGACCATCTGCCGCTTCTGCTGCGGGCTGACCCGGCCGAAGACCGACGCCGATTCCAAGGCCCGCGCCATCTCCTCCCGCTCGGACGGCAGTTGGCGCGCGTCGACCGTACGGTCCGCGCCCGGCAGGCCGAGCTTCGCCGCCACGGCGCCGACCGAGACCGCGTTGTCGCCGGAGATCACCTTCGCCGAGACGTCCTGCGCGGCGAAGTACGTCAGCGTCTCGGCTGCGTCCGGACGCAGCCGCTGCTCCAGCACCACGAGGGCCGTCGGCACGGCGCCGTCGCTCACGCCGGGCGCGTCCAGCGCGGGCGCGCCGTCGACGCGGGTCAGCAGCAGGACCCGCAGGCCCTGTTCGTTGAGCGCGTCGATCCCGTCGAGCGCCGGATCGCCCTCCGGCAGCAGCACGTCGGGCGCGCCGAGCAGCCAGCTCGTGGGGCCACCGGCGCCGTTCTCCTCGAACGTGGCGCCGCTGTACTTGCGGGCCGACGAGAACGGCAGCGCCGCCGTCGCGCGCCACCCCGGGGTGCCCGGGTAGGCGTCGACGACCGCCCGGAGGCTGGCGTTGGGCCGGGGGTCGGACGCGCCGAGGGCGCCGAGCACCGTACGGACCCGGCCCTCGTCCGCGTCGCCCAGCGGCCGGAGCTCGGTGACGTTCATACCGCCCTCGGTGAGCGTGCCGGTCTTGTCGAGGCACACGACGTCGACGCGGGCCAGGCCCTCGATCGCGGGCAACTCCTGTACCAGGCACTGCTTGCGGCCGAGCCGGATGACGCCGATCGCGAAGGCGACCGAGGTGAGCAGGACCAGGCCCTCCGGGATCATCGGGACGATGCCGCCGATGGTCCGCGCGACGGAGTCCTTGAAGTCGTTCTCCTTGACGACGAGCTGACTGATGATCAGCCCGATCGCGGTCGGGACCATCATCCAGGTCACGTACTTCAGTATCGTGCTGATGCCGGTGCGCAGTTCGGACTGGACGAGCGTGAAGCGCGAAGCCTCCTCGGCGAGTTGGGCCGCGTACGCCTCCCGTCCCACCTTGGTCGCCCGGAACGCGCCGCCGCCCGCGACCACGAAGCTGCCCGACATCACCGGGTCGCCGGGGTGCTTGAGCACCGGGTCGGCCTCACCGGTCAGCAGGGACTCGTCCACCTCCAGGTTGTCGGCCTCGACGATCTCGCCGTCCACCACGACCTTGTCACCGGGGCCGAGTTCGACCACGTCGCCGAGGACGATCCCGGAGGTCGGGATGCCTGTCGCGGCACCGTCACGCCGTACGACCGGTCTGGCCTCCCCGATGACGGCGAGACCGTCCAGGGTCCGTTTGGCGCGCAGTTCCTGGATGATGCCGATGCCCGTGTTGGCGATGATCACGAAGCCGAAGAGGCTGTCCTGGATGGGCGCGACCAGGAGCACGATCGCCCAGAGGATCCCGATGAGCGCGTTGAACCGGGTGAAGACGTTGGCGCGGACGATCTCGCCGGTGGACCGGCTGCTGCGTACGGGAACGTCGTTGACCTCGCCCCGCGCGACCCGCTCGGCGACCTCGGCCGAGGTCAGTCCGGCGGCGCGCCCGGCCGGCCTGTCCGGCCCGGCCGGTCTCCCGGGGCCGTCCGGGCGCGGGGGAGCGACGGGGTGCACGGGGTCGAGTTCCGCGCCCGCGTCGATGGAGGGGCCGCGTGGCTCGCCGTCGTCGGTGTCGGTCTTCGGCCGCTCAGTCATGAGGTCGACGTTACGGCGGTGAGCGGGCGTTCCCGCGTTGCCCGGCCCGAAGATCCGACCGTGGTACGAGGGGCCCGGCCCGCCGGTAATCCCCTGGTACCGGAGCGACCCGTACTACGGCGCGGGGGTCCCGGACGTGTCGCCGTCCCCGCCGCCGTCCGTGCCCGCGTCCCCGTCCGCGCCACTGCCCGCGCGTCCGTCCGCGCCCCCGCCCGCGTGCCGGTCCGCCGTCGCGCGCCTGATCGCGGTCTCCCGCCTGCGGACGTACCAGATGCCGATCAGCCCGAGCCCGGCTCCGGCCAGACAGGTCCACACCCACCAGGTGTGCCCGTGGTCCTCGAACCAGCCGTAGAACGGGACCTGCACCACGAAGAGGACGAACCAGAGGACGGTGCCGCCGACGATGGTCGGGACGACCGGCCCTTCGAGGGGCTCGGGTGCCTCGTGCGTCGGGGTCCATTTGGCCATGCGCTCAGTGTAGGCGGCGGGGTACGAGGCCGGGCCCGGCGGAGGCGCGGGCGGGGCCGGGCCCGTACGCCAAGGCTCTACGCGCGGAGATAGCGATCATCAACCTATCTGTTCATACTGAACCCGTTTTGGCGGATGGCCTGTTCGATTCGTCCGAACGTCCAATGACCGTCACGACTGTTCGAACGTCCGACGACCGCCACGACCGCCACGACCGCCACGACCGCCACGACCGAGGTTGCGCATGCCCGTCCAGGATCAGGCCACCACCCCATCACCGGTCGCACTCGACCGCTTCTTCAAGATCACGGAGCGCGGCTCCACCGTCGGCCGTGAGGTGCGCGGAGGCTTCGCCACCTTCTTCGCGATGGCGTACATCATCGTGCTCAACCCGATCATCCTCGGCAGCGCCAAGGACATGTACGGCCACCAGCTCGACAGCGGCCAGCTCGTCACCGCCACCGTCCTGACGGCCGCCTTCGCCACGCTGCTGATGGGCGTCATCGGCAACGTGCCGATCGCCCTCGCCGCCGGACTCGGCGTGAACACGATCGTCGCGCTCCAGCTCGCCCCGCGCATGAGCTGGGCCGACGCCATGGGCATGGTCGTCCTCGCCGGTTTCCTGGTCATGCTGCTGGTCGCGACCGGGCTGCGGGAACGGGTGATGAACGCCGTACCGGCGAGCCTGCGCAAGGGCATCGCCATCGGTATCGGCCTGTTCATCATGCTGATCGGCCTGGTCGACTCCGGCTTCGTCTCCCGCATCCCGGACGCCGCGCACACCACCGTGCCGCTCCAGCTCGGCCCGGACGGGCACCTCAACGGCTGGCCCGTGCTGGTCTTCGCGCTCGGCGCGCTGCTCACCCTCGTACTGATCATCCGCAAGGTGCCCGGCGCGATCCTGATCTCCATCGTGGCCATGACGGTCGTCGCGCTCGTCGTCGAGTCGGTCGCGGACGTGCCGAGCTGGGGTCTGACGACCCCGGAGTGGCCGGGAAACCCGGTGGCCGCACCGGACTTCGGACTGGTCGGGGAGTTCAGTCTCTTCGGCGGCTTCGAGAAGGTCGGCGTCGTCACCGGGATCCTCTTCGTCTTCACCGTCCTGCTGTCCACGTTCTTCGACGCGATGGGCACGATCCTCGGCGTCGGCGACGAGGCGAAACTGATGGACGAGCGGGGGCGGCTGCCGGGGATCAACCGGGTGCTGTTCGTGGACGGCATCGCCGTCGCGTCCGGCGGCGCGACCTCGTCGTCCGCCTCCACCTGCTTCGTGGAGTCCACGGCGGGGGTCGGCGAGGGGGCGAGGACCGGACTGGCGTCCGTGGTGACCGGCGCGCTGTTCTCGCTGGCGCTGTTCCTGACCCCGGTCGCCACGATGGTCCCGTCCCAGGCCGCGACGCCCGCGCTGCTGGCGGTGGGCTTCCTGATCCTGGCCGGGTCGGTGAAGGACATCGACTGGAGCGACTTCACGGTCGCCGTGCCGGCGTTCCTGGCGATGACGCTGATGCCGTTCACGTACTCGATCACCAACGGCATCGGCATCGGCTTCATCGCCTTCAGCGTGCTGCGGCTGGCGGCCGGGCGGGGCCGTGAGGTGCCGGTCGCGATGTACATGGTGTCGGCGGTCTTCCTCTTCTACTACGCGATGCCGGCGCTGGGCCTGACGTCCTGAAGCCCGGACGTCCTGAAGCCCGGACGTCCTGAAGCCCGGACGTCCTGAAGTCCTGCCGCACCGGCTCCCCGAGGTGGCGTTCCCACGGGAGGCCACCGCCGTGCCCCGGTTCTGCGGCGCCCGGCCTACGCGGCGCCGTAGAACCGCTCCGTCTCGTCGACCGACGCCTTGAAGCGTTCGTCGAAGTCGTCGCGCATGAGCGTCCCGACCACATAGTCCTGGACGCTCATGCCGCGCCGCGCGGCGTGCTGCCGGATCCGTTCGAGCAGCTCACCGTCCATCCGCAGGCTGAGCACCGTCGATCCCATGCCGACCAGCGTCGGGGCGGGCACGGGCCGAGGCGTGGCCTTCCGGGATTCCTCACTCGTTCGAGTGACTTTGCAGGCCGCGATGTGTGGGATGTGTGGGATCTGTGCCTCCTGGCGCGCGGGCGCTGATTCCATTTTCCTTAGCCAAGGTAATGAGTTACGCTAACGACCATGGCTGATCTCTCGCACGGCGACGGCGACCACGCGGGCGACGCGGACGCCGTGAACGCACTCCGCTCGGCCGTGATGCGGCTGAGCCGGCGTCTGAAGCACCAGCGGGTCGACGAGTCGCTGAGCCCGACCGAGATGTCGGTCCTCGGCACCCTCGCCCGCTGCGGCTCGGCCACCCCCGGTGAGCTGGCCCGCAAGGAGCACGTACAGCCGCCGTCGATGACCCGCATCGTGGCCCTCCTCGAAGCCAAGGGCCTGGTCCGGCTGGAGCCGCACCCCGAGGACCGCCGGCAGAAGGTCGTCACACCGACCGAGCAGGCCGAGGCCATGCTGGAGGAGAGCCGCCGCAAGCGGAACGCGTGGCTGACCACCGTGGCCGCCGGGCTGGACGACGACGAGTGGGCCAAGCTCCGGGCCGCCGCGCCCGTGCTGGAGAAACTCGCCCAGCTGTGACCCCCGCCCCGGCCGCCGCCCCCGTCCCCGCCAGCGCCCTCGTCCGCGTAGGCCGCGCCCAGGCGCTCGTCCCCCACGCCCTCGTTCCCGCCCCCGCTCCTGTCCACCACCCGCCCGGCCCGCGCCTCCGCGAGCCCGCACACCCCTGGAACCCCGTACGCGACCGCTGAACAACACCGCCGACGCCGAGGAGGCGAACCGATTTTGAGTACGGGACCCGGAGCAGACTCCGCACCCGCACCAGCCACCCCCGACCCCACCCGACAGCCCCGCACGAGCATGTTCAGCTCGCTGAAGATCCGCAACTACCGGCTCTTCGCCACCGGACAGGTCGTGTCGAACACCGGCACCTGGATGCAGCGCATCGCCCAGGACTGGCTGGTGCTCACCCTCACCGGCTCCTCCACCGCCGTCGGCATCACGACGGCCCTGCAATTCCTGCCGATGCTGCTCTTCGGCCTGTACGGCGGCGTCATAGCCGACCGGTGCAACAAACGCACCCTTCTCCTCGGCACCCAGGCCGCCATGGGGGTCACCGGCCTCGCACTCGCCGCCCTCACCCTCACGGGCCAGGTCCAGGTCTGGCACGTGTACGCCACGGCGTTCGTCCTCGGCCTGGTCACCGTGGTCGACAACCCGGCACGGCAGTCGTTCGTGCACGAGATGGTCGGCCCGGACCAGCTGCGCAACGCGGTCAGCCTCAACTCCGCCAACTTCCAGTCCGCCCGGCTCGTCGGCCCGGCCGTCGCCGGTGTCCTGATCACGGCCGTCGGCAGCGGCTACGCGTTCCTCCTCAACGGCCTCTCCTTCATCGCGCCCCTCACCGGTCTGCTGCTGATGCGCACCTCCGAACTGCACAAGGCCGCCCGCACCCCGCGCGGCAAGGGCCAGTTGCGGGAGGGGCTGCGCTACGTGGCGGGCAGGCCCGAGCTGATCTGGCCGATCGTGCTCGTCGGCTTCATCGGCACCTTCGGCTTCAACTTCCCCATCTGGCTCTCGGCGTTCGCGGACGACGTCTACCACGCCGACGCCGGTACGTACGGCCTGCTCAACACCCTTATGGCGACCGGCTCCCTGATCGGCGCCCTGCTCGCGGCCCGCCGGGGCACCTCCCGGATGCGGCTGCTGGTGGCGGCGGCGCTGCTCTTCGGCGTACTGGAGATCGTGACGGCGTTCGCCCCCTCGTTCTGGCTCTTCGCCGTGCTGCTCGTGCCGATCGGCATGTGCGGTCTGACCGTCAACGTCACCGCCAACTCCAGCATCCAGATGACCACGGACCCGGCCATGCGTGGCCGGGTGATGGCCCTGTTCATGATGGTCTTCACGGGCGGCACACCGCTGGGTGCCCCCCTCGTCGGCTGGATCACCGACACGTACGGCGCGAGGATCGGCTTCGCCTCCGGCGGCGCGGTCGCCGCGCTGGCGGCGGTGGGAGTGGGCGTGATGCTCGCCCGGGTGGGCGGCCTGCGCGTCAAGATAGACCTGCGGCGGGGACGCCCTCATGTGACGTTCGTCCAGCGGGAACGACGCCTGGCGACGGCGGCGTGAGTGCCGGGCCGTCAGGTCAGTTGCGGGGGCTCGTCGCTCTCGTCGGCCATGTCGGTCTCTACGACGGTCATCGTGGCGCTCCTCCCCGCCGCCGTACGAATCTCGGCAGCCGCGCGGGACAACGATACTCACGGTGACCTGGTCATGCCGGGGTGCCAGACTGGCCGGCATGCGTCTCTTCGCCGCCGTACTGCCGCCCGCGCACGCCGCCGACGAACTCGCCGCCGCCGTCGCGCGGCGGGTACGGGGGCTGCCCGGGGCCGGCGGACTGCGGTGGACCGGACAGGCGGGCTGGCACTTCACGCTCGCCTTCATGGGCGAGGTGGACGACAGGCTCGTGCCCGAGCTGGGTGAGCGGCTGGAGCGGGCGGCGCGTCGTACGGAGCCGTTCTCGCTGCGGCTGCGCGGCGGCGGGCACTTCGGGGGGCGCGCGCTGTGGGCGGGCGCCGCCGGGGGGATCGCCGAGCTGCGGCGTCTCGCCGAGCGCGCGGACGCCGCCGCGCGCCGGACCGGGCTGCCGATGGAGGAGCACCGGGCGTACCGGCCCCATCTCACGCTGGCCCGCACACGCTCCGAGACGGATCTGCGGCCGTACGCCGCCGCGCTCGACGGCTTCGAGGGCACGGCGTGGGAGGTCGGGGAGCTGGCGCTGGTACGGAGCCGGCTGCCCGTGGCCGGGGTGACGGGCGAGCAGCCGCGCTACGAGACGCTGCTGCGGTGCCCCACCGGGCAGCCGGCCGGGAAGCCCACCGGGAAGCCGGACGCGGAGCCCGCCACGAGGCCCGGCGGGAAGCCCGCCACGAGGCCCGGCGGGAGTCCCGCCGCCGGTGGCCGTTAATCTCGACGTGTGGACCCCAAAACCCGTAACCGGATCATGGCCGCGGCCCTGGTGCTGATGTTCGTGATCGTCGCCGTGACGTCGGTGTTCGGCTGACACCGCCGCCCGACGGGCGGACGGGCGGCGGCGGCCAGCCGCGGTCGCCGCCGCCCGCCCGGCGACCGGGGTGCTACCAGGCGAAAGCCTCCGGGGACGGGCCCGGACCCGGGAAGATCTCCTCCAGGGACGCCAGGACCTCGTCCGACAGCTCCAGTTCGACCGCGCGCACCGCGGACTCCAGCTGTTCCGACGTACGCGGGCCGACGATCGGGCCCGTCACGCCGGGGCGGGTGAGAAGCCAGGCCAGGGCCGCCTCGCCCGGCTCGATGCCGTGCTTGGCGAGCAGGTCCTCGTACGCCTGTATCTGCTCACGGATCGTGGAGTCCTTGAGGCGGTCGACCGACCGCTTGGCGCTGCCGCCCTCGCGCTCCTTGCGGAGCACGCCGCCCAGCAGCCCGCCCTGGAGCGGCGACCAGGGGATGACGCCGAGGCCGTACTCCCGCGCGGCGGGGATGATCTCCATCTCGGCGCGGCGCTCGGCGAGGTTGTACAGGCACTGCTCACTGACCAGGCCGTACGAGCCGAGCCGGCGTGCCGTCTCGTTGGTCTGGGCGATCTTCCAGCCGGGGAAGTTCGACGAACCGGCGTAGAGGATCTTGCCCTGCTGTATCAGGGTGTCGATGGCCTGCCAGATCTCCTCGACCGGGGTGTCACGGTCGATGTGGTGAAACTGGTAGAGATCGATGTGGTCGGTCTGGAGCCGCTTGAGGCTGGCGTCCACCGCCCGGCGGATGTTGAGGGCCGACAGCTTGTCGTGGTTGGGCCACGGGTCGCCCTCCGGCGCCATGTTGCCGTAGACCTTCGTGGCGAGCACGACCTTGTCCCGACGGCCGCCGCCCCGCGCGAACCAGGTGCCGAGGATCTCTTCCGTACGGCCCTTGTTCTCGCCCCAGCCGTAGACGTTGGCGGTGTCGAAGAAGTTGATGCCCGCGTCGAGCGCTTCGTCCATGATGGCGTGGCTGTCGGCCTCGTCGGTGTGCGGGCCGAAGTTCATGGTGCCGAGGACGAGTCGGCTGACTTTGAGTCCGGTGCGTCCGAGCTGCGTGTACTTCATGGCTCAACAGCCAACGCCTTCGAGCGCGCTCGAAGCAAGCCCTTGTCCGGCCGCCCCGCGGAGCCGGTTCCGTACGCTGGGAGCCGCCGGAGAAAAGGGGTGCGCCGATGTCACACGCCGGTGGGGACGAACAGGGCGGCGAGCCGCCGTGCATGCTGGAGCTGGTCTGCGAGGAGTGCGGGCGGCTGAACGAGGATCCGGCGCGCGCGGTCTGCGACGGGTGCGGGCGCCCCGTGCGCGGGCGGGCGGCCGGTACCGGTCCGTGAGGTGGCGGTGAGGTGGCAGTCTTGGGTCATGGTCATGGTCAAGGTCGTGCGCGCCTCCTCGCGTCTCCGTGCCGCCGGTACCGCCTTGTTGGCGGCGGCACTCCTTCTTCCGGCGGCCCCCTCGGCGGTCGCCGCCCCCGCCGCCGACCCCGACCGGAGCTTCCGGATCGCGGACCCGCGCATCACGGAGTCCAGCGGCCTGGCCGCCAGCCGCGCGCACCCCGGCGTCTACTGGACGCACAACGACCAGGACCAGCCCCGCGTTTACGGCATCGACTCCCGCACGGGTGAGACCGTCGCGACCCTGACGATGCGCGGGGTCGGGGAGCCCCGCGACATGGAGGCGATCTCCGTCGGCGCCGACGGGAACATCTACGTCGGCGACATCGGTGACAACCTCGGCGGCACCTGGGACCACGTCTGGATCTACCGTTTCCCGGAGCCCGAGCGGCTCGCGGACGCGACGGTCGACGCCACCCAGTTCACCGTGAAGTACGAGGACGGCCCCCGCGACGCCGAGGCGCTGATGGTCCATCCCACCACCGGCCGCGTCTACATCGCCTCGAAGAACGAGGACGGCGGCGCCCTCTACGAGGGCCCGGCGAAGCTGACGGCCGGTGGCACCAACACCTTCACGCGCGTGGGCGAAGTGCCGTGGGTGACGGACGGCGCGTTCTCGCCGGACGGCAAGGAGTTGCTGCTGCGCTCGTACTTCAGCGCCCGCGCGTACGTCTGGAAGGACGGCCGCCCCGGCGCCGACCACCGGGTGCGCGCCCCGGTCCAGGGCCAGGCGGAGTCGGTGACGTACACGCTGGACGGATCGGCGGCGATGTTCGGCACCGAGGGCACGCGCAGCGAGGTCAACCGCGTCGACATCGGGAACGGTTCGTCCGGCGGCGGTGGCGGAGGGGGCGCGGGCAGCAGCGGTACGGGCGAGGGCGCCGGGAGCGACGGCGACAGCGGGAATCTCACGATGGGCGCGGTGGTGCTGGTGTGCGCCGCCGTACTGTTCCTCGGCTTCAGGCGGCGGCGCGGGAGCGACTGACGCCGGCGTACCGGGATCGGGATCACGTGCCGGGACCGGGTATTCAGCCGGTGCGCTGCTCGACCAGGACCGCGAGTCCGTCGAGCAGCCGCTGGAGTCCGAACTCGAAGTGGTCGAAGTCGGGGGCGAACGCCTCCGCCGACAGCCCGGCCATCACCGGATAGCGCCCGCTGCTCATCACCTCGGTCAGGACCGGCTCCTGCGACTGCCAGAACTCGTCGTCGCCGACGCCGCTCGCCGTGCGCGCCTCGACGGTCTGGAGGTGCGAGCGGGCGACCCCGGAGACGTAACCGCTGACCATGACGATCACCGAGATCAGCTCCGGATCGGTCAGCCCCGTGCCCGTGAGGCCGGCGAGCATCGCCTCCATGCCGCCGACCGCGCCGGGGCCGAGGACGGGGCGGGTCTGGTTGACGGAGAGCAGCCAGGGATGCGCGCGGTAGAGGGCGAGTTCCGCGCGGGCGGCGGTCTCGACGGTCGCCCGCCAGCCGGGGGCGCCGTCCTCGCGCGGTACGGCGGTGTCCTGTCGCGGCAGGCGGACGGGCTCGCCCTGGACGCGGTCCAGCATCAGGTCCACGAGCTCGGCCCGGCCGGGTACATGGCGGTACAGCGACATCGTGCCCGCGCCGAGCTCCGCGGAGAGCCGGCGCATCGAGACGGCGGCCAGCCCCTCGGCGTCCGCGATCGCGACGGCGGCGGTGACGATCCGGCCGAGCGAGAGCCCCGGTTTCGGGCCCCGGGCCGCCCGCTCACCGGTCCCCCAGAGAAGCTCCAGGCTGCGCGACACATCGCCGCCGCCGCTGCTTTCGGTTGTCGTCATGGCCGAAGCCTAGTGGCCTGAGGGCCCATTGGGTACGTTGTACGCTCAATGGGTACGTCGTACTCAACAGGCGCCTGGCCGGTGGTGATCACGCTGCTGCTCGTACGCTCGCGGTACGCCGGTTCCAGCGGCTCGGCCACTGAGCGTCAGGTGGTCTTTTTGGGCTCGCCGGCCTTGAGCACGGCGGCGACGTCGAGCTTGACCTCGGCACCGATCGAGTCGGGGAGGACGACCTGCTCGCCCGGCGCGTGGATGCGGTGGCTGGCGTAGTCGCCCGCGACAGGCTCGGTCAGGACGTGCAGCCGGTTGTGCTTGCGGTCGACGATCACATAGACCGGGATCTTGGCCTCGGCGTACGCGGTGACCTTGTTCCGCAGGTCCTGCTGGTAGTTGCCGGAGGTGACTTCGAGGACCAGCCGGAAGACGGCCGGGTCGTAGCAGTTGTACTGCGACAGATGCTCTTCGAAGTCGGCGTCGACCACCGCCAGATCCGGAATCGCGAAATCTTCCTGGCCGCTCGGCAGCCACACTCCGACGTTCTGGAGGACTCTCGACTCCTGACCGTGTATCCCGACGGCCAGGAACGGGATCATGACGTCGGTGAGCACGGACGCGTGAGCGCCGTCCGGGGGTGGAGCCACGGTGATGACGCCTCCGATGATCTCGACGCGGTAGCCGGGAAGCTGCTCCATGAGAGTGTCTGCCGTCTCGAGCTGGCTTTCCGGCTGTCCGTCACAGGGGTGCTCGGCTGCTGCGGCAGACATGCGGGCCTCCTGATGGCTGGTGTCGAGACCATCATCGTATGCCGTGACTCCTCGTAATGACGTGAGCGTGAATCGTCACGCGGAAGAGTGACGGGAGCGCACGACCCGGGCGCGTTCACGGCACGTTCACGGCGGCCGGACCGGCGCCGGACACACCGAAGGCCCGCTCCGTACCCGGTGTTCCAGGTGCGGCGCGGGCCTCGGCGGACGGGCTCAGAGCCTATCGATCAGGGCCTGTCGATCACAGCTCGTCGGTCACAGCTTGTCGATCACGTAGTCCACGCACGCCGTCAACGCCTCGATGTCCGCCGGGTCGATCGCCGGGAACATCGCGACCCGCAGCTGGTTGCGGCCCAGCTTGCGGTACGGCTCCGTGTCCACGATGCCGTTGGCGCGCAGCACCTTCGCGACGGCCGCCGCGTCGATCTCGTCCGCGAAGTCGATCGTGCCGATGACCTGCGAACGCTGCGCCGGGTCCACCACGAACGGTGTCGCGTACTTGGACGACTCCGCCCAGCCGTACAGCGCCCGCGCCGACGCGGCCGTGCGTGCGGTCGACCACTCCAGGCCGCCCTGGGTGTTCAGCCAGGTCAGCTGCTCGTTCAGCAGGAAGAGCGTGGCGAGGGCCGGGGTGTTGTACGTCTGGTTCTTCAGCGAGTTGTCGATCGCCGTCGGCAGCGAGAAGAACTCCGGCACATGGCGGCCCGAGCCGTGCACACGCGCCGCGCGCTCCAGGGCGGCCGGCGAGAAGACGCCGATCCACAGGCCGCCGTCGGAGGCGAAGGACTTCTGCGGGGCGAAGTAGTAGACGTCCGTCTCGGCGATGTCGACCGGCAGGCCGCCCGCGCCGGACGTGGCGTCGACCAGCACCAGCGCGCCCTCGTCGGCGCCCGCGACGCGCCGGATCGGCGCGGCGACACCGGTGGAGGTCTCGTTGTGCGTGAGCCCGTAGACGTCCACGCCCGCCTCGGCCACCGGCTGCGGGTGGGTGCCCGGGTCGGAGGAGATCACGGTCGGCTCGGCCAGCCACGGGGCGAGCTTCGACGCCTTCGCGAACTTGGACGAGAACTCGCCGAACGACAGGTGCTGCGACTTGTTCTCGATCAAACCGTGCGTCGCGATGTCCCAGAAGGCGGTGGAGCCGCCGTTGCCCAGGATCACCTCGTACCCCTCGGGGAGCCGGAACAGCTCCCGCACACCGTCGCGCACCGCGCCGACCAGGTTCTTCACGGGAGCCTGGCGGTGGGAGGTGCCGAGGAGAGAGGTACCGGTCGCGGCCAGCGCGTCGACCGCCTCCGTACGGACCTTGGAGGGGCCAGCGCCGAAACGACCGTCGGCGGGCTTGATGTCAGCGGGAATCTGAATATCGGCCACGGGCCGCAGCCTAGACGTTTTCCGACCGCCGCCAGGGGTGGGGTTCACGTCGTGAGACGTACGGGGGACGCCGCCGACACGCGGTTGACGGACGGCCGCCGGGTGGTGCGGCACGGCCGGACGGGCATCCTGGAGGAATGGCTGAGCAGAGGGAGCGAAACGGCGGCGGGCACGAGGGTGGCGCGGGGGGCGCGCGGCGGGACCGGGCCCGGGATACGGCGCCGCCCCCCGGCCCCGGGAGCGACTCGACGGCCGCGGCGACCGCACTCGCCGCAGACCTGGCCGGCGCCGTCCGCGGCGAGGTGGACTTCGGCGCCGCCGCCCGCGCCCTCACCACCATGGACGCCTCCAACTACCGCCGTGTCCCGGTCGGCGTCGTCACCCCGCGCGACGCGGCCGACGTGGCGGCGGCCCTCGACGTCTGCCGCGCCCACGGCGTGCCCGTGGTGCCGCGCGGCGGCGGCACCTCCATCGCGGGGAACGCGATCGGCGCCGGCGTCGTCCTCGATCTCACCCGGCATCTTCGCTCGATCGTGTCGGTCGACCCCGAGGCACGTACCGCCGTAGTCCAGCCGGGCGTCGTGCTCGACCGGCTGCGCGACACCGTCCGGCCGCACGGCCTGACCTTCGGGCCCGACCCCTCCACGCACAGCCGCTGCACGCTCGGCGGCATGATCGGCAACAACTCGTGCGGCCCGCACTCCGTCGCCTGGGGAACGACCGCCGACAGCGTCCACGAGCTGTCCGTCACCACGTACGGCGGCACCGCCCTGCGGCTCGGCCGGGGCTGGGACGGCGCGCCCGCCGGGCTGCGCGCCCTGGTCGAGGACAACCTCGCGCTCCTGCGCACCGGCTACCCCACCGGACTGCCGCGCCGCATCTCCGGCTACGCGGTCGACGCGCTGCTCCCCGAGAACGGCACCGACCTCGCCCGTGCCTTCTGCGGCAGCGAGGGCACGCTCGGTGTGGTCACGGAAGCCGTCGTACGGCTGGTCGACTCGCCGCCCGCGCGGGCGCTCGCCGTCCTCGGCTACCCCGACGAGAGCGCGGCGGCCGAGGCGGCGGCCGGGCTGCTGCCGTACCACCCGCTGACCGTCGAGGGCATGGCCGACGACCTCGTGCCCGGACCGCACGACCTGCCGCGCGGCGGCGCCTGGCTTTTCGTGGAGACCGGCGGCGCGACCGCCGCCGAGGCCCGCGCGCACGCCGAGCGCATCGCGCGGGCCGCCGACGCCCTGGACAGCACGGTCGTGGTGGACCCGGCGGCGCTGCGGGCCCTGTGGCGGGTACGGGAGGACGCGTCGGGCACCGCGACGCGCAGTGCCGACGGCGGCGAGGCATGGCCGGGCTGGGAGGACTGCGCGGTGCCGCCCGCGCGACTCGGCGCGTATCTGCGGGAGTTCCGCGCGCTGCTCGCCGACCACGGGCTGCGCGGCACGCCGTACGGGCACTTCGGCGACGGCTGTATCCATGTCCGTGTCGATTTCGACCTGTTGAGCACCGAGGGGGTCCGGGTCTTCCGCCGCTTCTCCGAGGACGTCGCGGCCCTCGTCGTCGCGCACGGCGGTTCGCTCTCCGGCGAGCACGGCGACGGACGGGCGCGCTCGGAGCTGCTGCCGACGATGTACGGCTCCGAACTGACCGGTCTCTTCGAGCGGTTCAAGGACCTGTGGGACCCGGCGGGCGGCATGAACCCCGGTTCGATCGCCCGGCCCGACCGGCTCGACGAGCATCTGCGCTTCGAGGTGCTGCCGCGCGAGCGGGTCGACGTCGCGTTCGCCTACCCGCACGACGGCGTCGCGGCGGACGGCAGCGTGGGCGGGGACTTCTCGGCAGCCGTACGGCGCTGCGTGGGCGTCGCCAAGTGCCGGGTGGAAGGGCCGAGTTCGGGGGCCGGGGTGATGTGCCCGTCGTTCCGCGCGACCGGTGAGGAACAGCACTCCACGCGCGGGCGCGCCCGGCTGCTGCACGAGATGCTCGCCGGTGAGGTCGTCACGGACGGCTGGCGCTCGGCGGAGGTCAAGGACGCGCTCGACCTGTGCCTGTCGTGCAAGGGCTGCCGCAGCGACTGCCCGGTGGGCGTCGACATGGCCACGTACAAGGCGGAGTTCCTGCACCACCACTACGCGGGCCGGCGGCGGCCCGCCGCGCACTACGCGATGGGGCGGCTGCCGCGCTGGCTCCGGGCGGCGGCGCCCTTCGCGGGCGTACTGAACGCGGCCCTGCGGGTGCCGGGCACGGCGGCGCTTGCCAAACGCCTCGGCGGCATCGCCCCGGAGCGCGCGATCCCGCGCCTGGCGCCGCGGACGTTCACCCGGTGGCTGCGCGGGCGTGCCCCCGTGGCCGACCCTTCGGTGGTGCTGTGGCCGGACACGTTCACCGAGTACCTGTCGCCGTCGGTGGGGCGGGCGGCGGTACGGGTCCTGGACGCGGCGGGCCTCCCGCACACGGTGCCGCCCGGCCGGGTGTGCTGCGGGCTGACGTACGTCTCCACCGGCCAGCTCGACCAAGCCCGTACGGTCATGCGGCGCACCCTGGACCGGATGGAACCGGCGCTCGACCGGGGCCTGCCGGTGGTCGTCCTGGAGCCGAGCTGCGCCGCGGCGCTCCGGACCGACCTGCCGGAACTCCTCGCGGACGACCCGCGCGCGGCCCGGCTCGCCGCGTCGGTACGGACGTTCGCCCAGACCCTGGAGGAGTACGCCCCCGACTGGCGGCCACCCCGCGTGAACCGCCCGGTCGCGGGCCAGACCCACTGCCACCAGCACGCGGTCCTGGGCGACGCGGCGGACCGCCGACTGCGTGAACGGGCGGGCCTGGCGGGCGAGTTGAGCGGCGGCTGCTGCGGCCTGGCGGGCAACTTCGGCTTCGAGAAGGGCCACTACGACGTCTCGGTGGCCTGCGCGGAGGACCAACTGCTCCCGTCGGTCCGCGCGGCGTCCCCCACCACGGCATTCCTCGCGGACGGCTACTCGTGCCGCACCCAGCTGACCCAACTGACGAACACGGACGCGAGGCACCTGGCGGAGGTGCTGGCGGAGGCACTGGGGGAGGAGACGACGGGCGCGGACGGCGCGGGGGGTACGGACGGCCCGGTCACTCCGTGAGTTCCGGATGCCCGGTTCCGGCGAAGGTGATCCACACCGTTCGGTTCGTCTCGTCAACCAGGCCGGCCTCCGGCGGTGACTTCGAACTGCCACCGTTCCAGGTGCTGGCCCTTGAACAAACCAGTCCCGAGAGCCCCCTTGAGCGGATGCTGCCGATCCGGAGCGTCCGTCCCACGCGGATCGGCCCGTATGCGGTCGTACGCCCTGCGTACATTGCCCGTCGCATGCCGGGAGAGATGCTCCCAGCCCGTTGCGGCCTCGCCGCCGGCGAATCGGAGGCCGTACTCGCCCTTGATCGGAGGCGGCGCGGCGCGGTCTCCGCGCTTGGGGCTCATGTCTGCGTCCCCGGGCACTGGGCGGGACCGAGGTCGCCCTCGGGATCGCGCGTCACGGCCGCGAGGAGGGCCGGGTCCCGCGTACACCTCGGCGGTGTGCCGCCACTGGGTGAGCAGAAGGGTTGACGAGCCGGCCGCCGGAGTGGCCGTGATCGGCCCGGGGCGGGGGCGACTCGGGTGCGGTGTCCTTTTTCGGGTGCAGTATCTTCGATCTCGAAGTACATTGCGTTGCTCTCGATGATCTGGAGGAGGTCCCGGTGGACGAGCCGCGTACCCCGGCCGTCGGTATCGCCGGGCCGAACCCCGAGGCCGCCGGTGCGGTCGGCTCCGTCGGTGGCATTGGGGGCACCGGGGCGACCGGTGCCGACGGTGCCGGTGGCGTCAGCGCCGTCGGTGGTGCCGGTGGTGTCCGGGAGGAGAAGGGGCGGCGCGCGCTCGGGCCCGTCGCGCTCGTCGTCGCGGGCATGCTGTCCGTGCAGTTCGGGGCCTCCATCGCCGTACTGCTGATGCCGAGGACCGGCGCCGTCGGGGTCGTGACGCTGCGGCTCATGCTGGCCGCCCTCGTCCTGCTCGTCGTCTGCCGCCCCCGGATTCGCGGGTACGCCCGCGCCGACTGGGGCACCGTGCTCGTCTTCGGCGCCGTCCTCGCCGCGATGAACCTGCTCTTCTACCAGGCCGCCGCCCGTATCCCGCTCGGCGCCGCCGTGACGCTGGAGTTCCTCGGTCCGCTCGCGCTCTCCGTGATCGTCTCGCGCCGCCTCGGCAATCTCCTGTGGGCCGGGCTCGCACTCGGCGGCGTGCTGCTGCTCAGCGGCGGCGGGTTCGACCGGCTCGATCCGGTGGGGGTGGCGTACGGGCTCGGCGCGGGCGTGATGTGGGCCGCGTACATCGTCTACAGCGGCCGGACCGGGTCGCGCTTCCCGCAGGCCGACGGCCTCGCGCTGGCCATGGCGTTCGGCGCCCTGCTGTCCCTGCCCCTGGGGATCGTCGAGGCCGGGTCCAAGCTGCTCGTGCCGTCGACGATCGGGCTGGGCCTCGCGGTCGCGCTGATGTCCTCCGTCCTGCCGTACACCCTCGAACTGCTCGCGCTGCGCAATCTGCCCGCGCCGACGTTCGCGATCCTGATGAGCGCGGAACCGGCCCTCGCGGCCATGGCGGGCTTCTTCGTGCTGCACCAGGGCCTGTCGATGACCGACGCGTTGGCGATCGCCCTGGTCATCGCGGCGAGCATGGGCGCGGTCCGGACGCAGGGCGGCAAACGGGAGGTCGTCGTGGCGGAGGGCGGGACCCGGGACGGGAAGGCCGAACGGGCGCACGGAAGCGGCAAGGGCGGCAACGGCGGTATGAGGGGCACGGGCGGCACGAGCGGCAAGAAGTAAAGCAAGCACGCTTGCTTGTTTCCATGGGCGCTGCCATGCTCCGGGACACGTACGGCGGAGCGCGGCCATGTACGACCACGTACGCCGAGCACGACGACGTACGAGCACGACCGGTCCCCGTCCCGCCAGCCCGATCGGAGCGCCCGTGTCCGACCCCGCCGTGTCCGACGCCGTGTCCGACCCTCCCGCCGCCGACCCCCTCGTGCCCCTGCTGGACGATCTGCGCGACGAGAGCGACGAACTCGACCGGCTCGTGGCCGGGTTGGCCGACGCGGACTGGTCGCTCCCGACCCCCGCCGCCGGCTGGACCGTCGCCCACCAGATCGCCCATCTCGCCTGGACCGACACCGCGTCCCTCCTCGCCGTGACCGACGAGGCCGCCTTCGCCGACGTGGCCGGGCAGGCGCTCACCGCCCCCCACACCTTCGTGGACGACGGCGCGGCGGACGGGGCCGCGCTGCCGCCCGCCGATCTCCTCGCCCGCTGGCGCGCCGGCCGCGAACGGCTCCGGCAGGCGCTGCGCGCGGCGCCTCCCGGCGCGCGATTCCCCTGGTACGGGCCGCCGATGAGCGGGCCGTCCATGGTGACCGCGCGGCTGATGGAGACCTGGGCGCACGGCCAGGACGTCGCCGACGCGCTCGGCGCCCGGCGCGCGCCCACCGCGCGGCTGCGCCATGTCGCGTGGATCGGCGTACGGGCCCGCGACTACGCCTACCTGGTCCGGGGCGAGCAGCCGCCCACCGCACCCTTCCGCGTCGAACTCACCGGCATCGGTGGGGAGTTGTGGACGTACGGCCCCGAGGACGCCGACCAGCGCGTCACGGGCCCCGCCCTCGACTTCTGCCTCCTGGTCACCCAGCGCGCCCACCGCGCGGATCTCGCCGTACGGGCGGAGGGCGTTGACGCCGACCGGTGGCTGGACATCGCCCAGGCGTTCGCCGGCCCCGCCGGTCCCGGCCGCCCGGCACGGGGAGCCTGAGCATGCCCGACACTCGACCGACCCCCGACTCCCGACCGGCCACCGACCGACCGACCCCCGACTCCCGACCGGCCACCGACCGACCGACCCCCGACTCCCGACCGGCCACCGACCGACCGGCCTCCGACTCCCGACCGGCCACCGACCGACCGGCCTCCGACTCCCGACCGGCCACCGACCGACCGGCCTCCGACTCCCGACCGGCCACCGACCGACCGACCTCCGACTCCCGACCGGCCACCGGCCCCTCGCAGCTCGGCGCCACCCCCGGCGTCCTGCGGATCGGCAACGCCTCCGGCTTCTACGGCGACCGCTTCGACGCGCTGCGCGAGATGCTTACCGGCGGCCCCCTGGACGTCGTCACCGGCGACTACCTCGCCGAGCTGACCATGCTCATCCTCGGCCGCGACCGCCTGAAGAACCCGGCGTCCGGTTACGCCCGCACGTTCCTCCGGCAGTTGGAGGAAGGGCTCGGGCTCGCCCACGACCGCGGGGTGCGGATCGTCGCCAACGCGGGCGGCCTCAATCCGGCCGGACTCGCCTCCGCCGTGCGGGAGTTGGCCGAGCGGGTCGGTGTCCCCGTCCGGGTCGCCCACGTCGAGGGCGACGACCTGCTGGCGGGTCGCGACTGGGGCGCGGGCGTGCTCACCGCCAACGCCTACCTCGGCGGCGCGGGCATCGCGCACTGCCTGCGCGCGGGCGCCGACATCGTCGTGACCGGCCGCGTCACCGACGCCGCCCTCGTCACCGGCCCCGCCGCCGCCCACTTCGGCTGGGGCCCGGACGACCTCGACGCGCTCGCGGGCGCCGTCGTCGCCGGGCACGTCCTGGAGTGCGGCACCCAGGCCACCGGGGGCAACTACGCCTTCTTCCGGGAGCACGACGTCCGCCGCCCCGGCTTCCCGCTCGCCGAACTCCACGCGGACGGCAGCGCCGTCGTCACCAAGCACCCCGGCACCGGCGGGACCGTCGACATCGGCACCGTCACCGCGCAGTTGCTGTACGAGACGGGCGGCGCCCGGTACGCGGGCCCGGACGTGACCGCCCGGCTCGACACCGTGCGGCTCACCACGGACGGCCCCGACCGGGTCAGGATCTCCGGCGTACGCGGCGAGGCCCCGCCCCCCGCGCTCAAGGTCGGCCTCAACCGGATCGGCGGCTGGCGCAACGAGATCGTGTTCGTGCTCACCGGGCTCGACATCGAGGACAAGGCCCGGCTCGTACGGGAGCAGATCGCCGACGCGCTGACCGCCCCCGAGGTCACCAAGGCGCCGGACGAGGTCCGTTGGGAGCTGGCCCGCACCGACCGCCCGGACGCCGCCACCGAGGAGACCGCGAGCGCGCTGCTGCGGCTCGTCGTCCGCGACAGCGACCCCGAAGCCGTCGGCCGGGCCGTCACCGGCGCCGCTGTCGAACTGGCGCTGGGCAGTTACCCCGGCTTCCATGTCACCGCGCCGCCCGGCAAGGGCGCGCCGTACGGCGTCTTCGAGGCGGCGTACGTGCCCGCCGCCGACGTCCCGCACACGGCGGTGCTGCCCGACGGCACCCGCGTTCCGATACCGACTCCGTCGCACACCAAGTCACTTGAGCCCGTCCCGGAACCCCCGCTGCCGGACCCGCTGCCCGCCGGGCCCACTCGCCGCGCCCCCCTCGGCCTGGTCGCCGGAGCCCGCAGTGGCGACAAGGGCGGCGACGCCAACATCGGTGTCTGGGCCCGCACCGACGAGGCATGGCGGTGGCTGGCCCACGAGCTGACCGTGGACCGGCTGCGCCAACTCCTGCCCGAGACGGTCAATCTGACGGTCACTCGGCACGCACTGCCCCGGCTGCGCGCGCTCAACTTCACCGTCGAGGGCCTCCTCGGCGAGGGCGTCGCCGCGCAGGCCCGCTTCGACCCCCAGGCCAAGGCACTCGGCGAGTGGCTGCGCGCGCGCCACGCCGACATCCCGGAGGTACTCCTGTGACCGTGCTCCCCTCGGCGCTGGACACCACGTCCCCCGACTACGCCGCCCATCGCGCCGGGATGCTGGCCAAACTCGCCGACCTGGGTGCCGAGCACGCCAAGGCGCTGGCGGGCGGCGGCGAGAAGTACGTCGTCCGGCACCGTGAGCGCGGCAAATTGACGGCCCGTCAGCGGATCGAGCTGCTTGTCGACCCCGACAGCCCGTTCCTCGAACTGTCCCCGCTCGCCGCCTGGGGCAGTGACTACCCCGTCGGCGCGTCCATGGTCACCGGCATCGGCGTGATCGAGGGCGTCGAGTGCGTCGTCACCGCCAACGACCCCACCGTGCGGGGCGGCGCGTCCAACCCCTGGACCCTGAAGAAGGCGCTGCGCGCCAACCAGATCGCGTACGAGAACCGCCTCCCGCTGATCAGCCTGGTCGAGTCCGGCGGCGCCGATCTCCCGTCGCAGAAGGAGATCTTCATCCCCGGCGGCGCGCTCTTCCGCGACCTGACCCGGCTCTCCGCCGCCCGTATCCCCACCGTCGCCGTCGTCTTCGGCAACTCGACGGCGGGCGGCGCGTACGTGCCCGGCATGTCCGACCACACCGTGATGATCAAGGACCGGTCGAAGGTCTTCCTCGGCGGACCGCCCCTGGTGAAGATGGCGACCGGCGAGGAGAGCGACGACGAATCGCTCGGCGGCGCCGAGATGCACGCCCGTACCTCGGGGCTCGCCGACCACTTCGCCCTGGACGAACCCGACGCGATCCGCCAGGCACGCCGTATCGTCGCGCGTCTCAACCACCGTAAGGCGCACGCCGATCCGGACCCGGTGACGGTCGAGCCGCCCGTGTACGACGAGGACGAACTGCTCGGCATCGTGCCCGGCGACCTGAAGATCCCCTTCGACCCGCGCGAGGTCGTGGCGCGGATCGTGGACGGCTCGGACCTCGACGAGTTCAAACCGCTCTACGGGCCGAGCCTGGTCACCGGCTGGGCGCGGCTGCACGGCTACCCGGTGGGCGTACTGGCCAACGCGCAGGGCGTGTTGTTCAGCGCCGAGTCGCAGAAGGCCGCGCAGTTCATCCAGCTCGCCAACCAGCGCGACATCCCCCTGGTCTTCCTGCACAACACCACCGGCTACATGGTCGGCAGGGAGTACGAGCAGGGCGGCATCATCAAACACGGCGCGATGATGATCAACGCCGTCGCCAACTCGACCGTCCCGCACCTGTCGGTGCTGATGGGCGCCTCGTACGGCGCCGGGCACTACGGCATGTGCGGCCGGGCCTACGACCCCCGGTTCCTCTTCGCCTGGCCGAGCGCCAAGTCGGCCGTCATGGGCCCGCAGCAACTGGCCGGGGTGCTCTCGATCGTGGCACGCGCGTCGGCGGCGGCCCGGGGCAACGCGTACGACGAGGAGGGGGACGCGGCGCTGCGCGCGATGGTGGAGGCGCAGATCGAGTCGGAGTCGCTGCCCGCGTTCCTGTCCGGGCGGCTCTACGACGACGGGGTGATCGACCCGCGCGACACCCGCACGGTGCTCGGCCTGTGCCTGTCGGCGATCCACACGGCGCCGGTCGACGGTGTCCGGTCCGGCTTCGGCGTCTTCCGTATGTGATCCGGCGTCTGCCGCATGTGAGGTGGTGAGGGACTGTGAGTACCACGCGAACGACCGGGACCCCGATGATCTCGGCCCTGCTGGTCGCCAACCGCGGCGAGATCGCGCGCCGCGTCTTCCGCACCTGCCGCGAGCGCGGCATCGGCACGGTGGCCGTCTTCTCCGACGAGGACGCCGGGGCCGCCCACGTACGGGAGGCGGACGCGGCCGTACGGCTGCCGGGGGCGGCGCCCGCCGACACGTATCTGCGCGGCGACAGAATCGTGAAGGCCGCGCTGGCGGCGGGCGCGGACGCCGTGCACCCCGGCTACGGCTTCCTCTCCGAGAACGCCGGCTTCGCGCGGGCCGTGCTCGACGCGGGGCTGGTGTGGGTGGGGCCGCCGCCGGAGGCCATCGAGGCGATGGCGTCCAAGACACGCGCCAAGGAACTCATGGCGGCGGCGGGCGTCCCCCTGCTCGCTCCCGTCGACCCGGCGACCGCGACCGACGCCGATCTGCCGCTGCTGATCAAGGCGGCGGCGGGCGGCGGCGGGCGCGGGATGCGGATCGTCCGCACGCGTGACGCGATCGGGGAGGAGTGGGAGGCGGCGTCGGCCGAGGCCCGTTCGGCGTTCGGCGACGGCGAGGTCTTCGCGGAGCCGTACGTGGAGCGGGGCCGGCACGTCGAGGTGCAGATCCTCGCCGACGCGCACGGCACGGTGTGGGCGCTCGGCACCCGCGACTGCTCCCTGCAACGGCGGCACCAGAAGGTGATCGAGGAGGCCCCGGCGCCCGGACTGAACGACGAGCTGCGCGCGACGCTCACGGACGCGGCCGTCGCGGCGGCGCGCGCGGTGGACTACCGGGGCGCGGGCACGGTCGAGTTCCTGGTCTCGCCCACCGGCAAGGTGCACTTCCTGGAGATGAACACCCGCCTCCAGGTCGAACACCCCGTGACGGAGGAGGTGTTCGGCGTCGACCTCGTCGCCCTTCAACTCGCCGTCGCGGAAGGCGGGACGCTCCCGCCGGAGCCGCCGGCCGCGCGCGGACACGCGGTGGAGGCCCGGCTGTACGCGGAGGACCCGGCGAACGGCTGGGCACCTCGGCCGGGCCGCGTGCACGCCCTGACGGTGCCGGGCGCGGGTACGGGTGCCTCGGCGGCCGGTGCTCCGGATGCTCCGGGCGCCGGGCCCCGGCTGCGGGTCGACTCCGGTTACGGGCCCGGCGACCGTGTCGGGGTGCACTACGACTCCCTGCTCGCCAAGGTGATCGCCTGGGCGCCCACCCGGGCCGGGGCCGTCCGGCTGCTGGCCGACGCGCTGCGCCGGGCCCGCGTCCACGGTCCGGTCACCAACCGCGACCTGCTCGTACGGTCCCTGAAACACCCGGAGTTCACGGACGGTCGGGCCGACACCGGTTTCTACGGGCGCCACTTGGACGCCCTCACCGGGCCGGGCGACGACCGCGAGGCCCGGCACGCCGCCCTGGCCGCCGCGCTCGCCGACGCCGCCCGGCGCGGGCACCCCCTCGGCGGCTGGCGGAACCTCGCGTCGCAGCCGCAGACCAAGACGTACGGGCAGGACGGGGAGCGGGCCCCGTACGAGGTGCGCTACCACCGCACCCGCGACGGCTACCGCGCCGAGGACGACTCCGTACGCCCCGCCTCCGTCACGCCCGGCCGGGTCGGCCTCGAAGTCGACGGCGTACTGCGCCACTTCGACGTCGCGGAGTACGGCGACGGCCACGTCCATGTCGACGGCCCGGCCGGCGCGCACCGGCTGCGCGTCCACCCCCGCTTCACCGACCCCAGGGCCGCCACCGCGCCCGGCTCGCTGCTCGCGCCCATGCCCGGCACGGTCGTACGGATCGCGGAGGGGCTCGGCGTGGGCAGCGCCGTCACCGCCGGGCAGCCGCTCGTCTGGCTGGAGGCCATGAAGATGGAGCACCGGGTCACCGCGCCCGCCTCCGGCACCCTCACCGCGCTGCACGCCACCCCCGGCGGCCAGGTCGAGGTCGGCGCACTGCTCGCCGTCGTCACCGCCGCCCCCACGGACCCCGACCCGGTCCCGACGGACAACGCCGCGGCACCGACGGACCCTGCCCCGGTCCCGACGGACACCGCCGCGGCACCGACGGACACCGCGCCCACGGACCCCGCCGTACAGGAGGACAGATCCGCATGAGCATCGTCGAAACGCAGGAACACCGGGATCTCCGCGCCGCCGTCGCCGCCCTCGGCCGGCGCCACGGCCGCGACTTCGACCGCGCGACCCTGTGGAGCGAGGCGGGCAAGCTCGGCCACCTCGGGGTGAACCTTCCCGAGGAGTACGGCGGCGGGGGCGGCGGACTCGCCGAACTCTCCATCGTGCTCGAAGAGTTGGGTGCGGCGGGCTGCCCCCTGCTGCTCATGGTCGTCTCGCCCGCCATCTGCGGCACCGTCATCGCCCGCTTCGGCACGGAGGCCCAGAAACGCGCCTGGCTCCCCGGCCTCGCCGACGGCTCCCGCACCATGGCCTTCGGCATCACCGAACCCGACGCCGGCTCGAACTCGCACCGCCTCACCACCACCGCCCGCCGGGGCCCCGACGGTGACGGCGGCGGCTGGATACTCAACGGCCGCAAGGTCTTCGTCTCCGGCGTCGACATCACCGACGCCACCCTCGTCGTCGGCCGCACCGAGGACGCCAGGACGGGCTCCCTCAAGCCCTGCCTCTTCATCGTCCCCCGTGACGCACCGGGCTTCCACCGCTCGCGGATCGACATGGAACTGCACGCCGTGGAGAAGCAGTTCGAGCTGGTGCTGGACGACGTACGGCTGCCGGCGGACGCTCTCGTCGGCGACGAGGACGCCGGACTCCTCCAACTCTTCGCCGGTCTCAACCCCGAACGTGTCATGACCGCCGCCTTCGCCCTCGGCATGGGCCGCTACGCGCTCGACAAGGCCGTGGACTACGCGAAGACCCGCCAGGTCTGGCAACAGCCCATCGGCGCCCACCAGGCCGTCGCCCACCCGCTCGCCCAGGCGCACATCGAGATCGAACTCGCCCGGCTGATGATGCGCAAGGCCGCCCACCTCTACGACACGGGCGACGACGCGGGCGCGGGCGAGGCGGCGAACATGGCCAAGTACGCGGCGGCGGAAGCCTGCGTACACGCCGTCGACCAGGCCGTACAGACCCTCGGCGGCAACGGCCTCACCCGCGAGTACGGACTGGCGTCCCTCGTCACCGCGTCCCGGGTGGCCCGTATCGCGCCCGTCAGCCGCGAAATGATCCTCAACTACGTGTCCCACCAGTCCCTGGGTCTCCCCAAGTCGTACTGAGGCAGGCCATTCTGTCCGTCCCAGGGGTCGAGGGGCCGAGCGGTCGAGTGGCCGGTCGAGGGGCCGGGGCGCCTGGTCCGGTGTCCGCGCGTCGAAGGGATCGTCGGCATGATCTTTCACAGTGAGTACGCGGAGGTCGAGGCGGTCGACCAGCCCATCCACGACGCCGTGCTGGGCCGCGCCGCCGAGTTCGGGGACGCCGTCGCGCTGATCGACGGTACGGACGGCACCGCCGTCAGCTACGCCCAACTGGACGTCTTCCACCGCCGTACCGCCGCCGGACTCGTCGCCGCCGGTCTGCGCACCGGCGACGTGCTGGCACTGCACAGCCCCAACTCCGTCGCGTATCCGGTGGTGTTCTACGGCGCCACCCGGGCGGGCGCGTCCGTCACCACCGTCCATCCGCTGTCCACCGCCGAGGAGTTCGCGAAACAGCTCCGGGACTCCGCCGCCCGCTGGATCGTCACCGTCTCACCGCTCCTCGAAGTCGCCCGCAGGGCGGCCGAGTTGGCGGGCGGCGTCGTGGAGATCCTGGTCTGCGACCGGACGCCGGGCCACCGGTCGGTCCTCGACATGATCGCGTCCGAGCCGGAGCCGACGACCGGCGAACCCTTCACGGACCCGGTCGTCGACCCCGCCGAGGACATCGCCGCCCTTCCGTATTCCTCCGGCACCACCGGCACCCCCAAGGGCGTGATGCTGACGCACCGCTCCATCGCCACGAACCTCGCGCAACTCGACCCCGTCATACCGATGCGCCCCGGCGACCGCATCCTCGCCGTCCTTCCGTTCTTCCACATCTACGGCCTCACGGCCCTGATGAACGCCCCGCTGCGGACCGGCGCCACCGTCGTCGTCCTGCCGCGCTTCGAACTCGACCAGTTCCTCGGCGCGATCCAGACCCACCGCATCAACGGCCTGTACGTGGCCCCGCCGATCGTCCTCGCGCTCGCCAAGCACCCGGCCGTCGCCCGGTACGACCTGTCCTCGCTCGACTACATCGTCAGCGCCGCCGCCCCGCTCGACGCCCGCCTCGCCGAGGCGTGCTCGGCCCGCCTGGGCCTGCCGCCGGTCCGGCAGGCGTACGGCATGACGGAACTCTCCCCGGGCACCCACGTCGTCCCCCTCGACGCCGACGACCCGCCGGCCGGAGCGGTCGGAAAACTGCTCCCCAGCACGGAGATGCGCATCGTCTCCCTGGACGACCCCACCACGGACGTACCGGTGGGCTCGGACGGCGAAGTCCTCATCCGGGGACCGCAGGTGATGAAGGGTTACCTCGGCCGCCCCGAGGAGACCGCCCACATGATCGACGCCGACGGCTGGGTGCACACGGGCGACGTCGGCCGCGTCGACGCCGACGGCTGGCTGTTCGTGGTCGACCGGGTGAAGGAACTCATCAAGTACAAGGGCTTCCAGGTCGCCCCCGCGGACCTCGAAGCGCTGCTGCTGACGCACAAGTCGATAGCCGACGCGGCGGTGATCGGCGTGTACGACGAGGACGGCAACGAGATCCCGAAGGCGTACGTGGTCCGGCAGCCCACGGCCACCGGGCTCACGGAGGCCGAGGTCATGACGTACGTCGCGGAACAGGTGGCCCCGCACAAGAAGATCCGCCGCGTCGAGTTCGTCGACGGAGTCCCCCGGGCCACGTCGGGCAAGATCCTCCGGCGTGAACTGCGCGACCGGGAGGGGCAGTCGGTGACGGGGTGAGACGACGGGGAGCGGCGACCGGGGTGAGACGACGGCGACAGGCGACGGGAGAGACGACGGGGAGCGCCACGCGCTGTTCAGTCGTGGGTGTCCGGGCCGTCGTCAGCGAGTCCCGCCCGGAGCCGGCCGAGCCACTCCACCCCCAGCCGGCGGCCGTCGGGCAGCCGGTCGTCCCGGTCCCAGCGCCAAGTGGTGATCATCGCCAGCACGAGGAGCCGGCACATACGCAGCAACTCGGCGTCGGCAGCCGGATAGTGCGCGCCCACGTCGTCAGGCGCGTGGGCGAGGTCGAACTCGACGGGCCCTCGGCAGCACGTTTCGAGATCGATGAACAACAGTCCGCCGTCGGTGGCGAGTACGTTGCCGGGGTGCGGCTCCCCGTGCAGCGGTTGCTCGGCGGCGCCGCGCTCGGCGATCGCCCGCCCCAGCGTCCGCAACGTGTCCCCGAGCAGCCGCCGGTCCGCGTCGGCGAGCGCCGGAGTGCGGTCCCGGTCCGCCACGAGCCGCAGCGCCCGCTCGACCCGCTCGGTGAAATGCGGCAGGGGGAAATCCAGCGTGCGCATGCCGGCGTGGAGCCGCGCCAGCGCGCCCGCGTACTCGGCCGGTGTGATCTCGGGGGACGGCACGGGCTCGTAGTAGGTCCAGAACGTGACCACGAAGCCGTCCCGCTCGTAGGCGCGCGGCGCCACCCGAGGCTCCAGCGCGGCCACGGGACACCCCGTGGCGGCGAGCCGCCGGGCGAGGCCGATCTCGAACCGGGCGACCTGGTGCGCGACGGGTGCCACCTGGGCCAGGACATCACCGGGCAGCAGACGCAGGGTGACCCTGTTCGAGTCATGCAGAACGACCGCGTCGTCCACGGCCAGGCCGAGCGACCTGGCGACATCCAGCGCCACGCCCCGCGCACGTCCGCTCTCCGAACCCCGCACCGTCGCCCGGCCCCTCTCCCGTGAGCGCTGCCGCCACTGCTCCGCGTCGGACCCGCGCACCGTACCAAGCCGCCGCAGCGCCAAGCCGCCGCAGCGCCACGGCGTCGCAGCGTCACGGCGGAACGGGCGATGCGCCGTTGCCCTTACGACGCCGGCACCGGGTTGTCCGGTGAGCCCAGCCAGGCCCGTTCGCCGTCCGTGTCCAGGAGGAAGCGGCCCAACTCCGTGCGGGTGAGCCGCCGCCCCGTCCGTTCGCCGGAAGACGTCACTTCCGGTGCTCCCCGTCGCCGGGAGGCGTCGAACTGTCCTGATGGGACTGGTCGGTCGGCGACCACGGCTGACCGGGAAGCCCGTCCCCTTCACTGTTGGCGTTGGCGTTGCTGTTGCCGTGGGCGGATGGGGGGCTCGGTGCGCTGGTCACTGGTGCTCCTCCCGGAAAGGCCGGGTCTTCGTCCTGGTGCCGGTCGGGCCCCCACGTACTCCCCGGCACCTCGCCGAGGCTCGTACGGCGGACGCTGCGGGTGTTGACGTCGGCGACGCGGGCGCTGAGCAGTTCGGCCGGCGTCGGCGGCCGTACGCGGGCGGGGTCGGCGTCCCACTCCCGGCCGCCCCCGAGGGGGCGGAGCTGGAAGTTGGGCCCGAGGTGGTCCATGACGACACCGACGCGGTCGCGGACGGGGTCGTGCACGGTGTCCCCGACGCGGACTTCCTCCGCCGGTCCGGCGGCGGTCGCGGTCCGCGCCGGTGAGGGCTCCCGTACCGGCCGCGCCCCGCCTGTCACCGCGCGGTCCCGTCCACGATCACGGCGGCGAGCGCGAGGGCGACGGGCGCGGAGCAGACGCCGAGATGGACCAGGGCGTACCGCGTGTCCCGTCCGGCGTCGCTGTCGTCGGTGAGGGGCCACGGCGTCCGGACATCCATCGCGGGCAGCTGAATCCCGGCCCCGGTCAACGCCGCCGCCAGCGCGTCCCGCGCCTCGACGGCCTCCTTCATCTTGTCCGGGGGAAGGGCGCTGCTCCGCGAGGTCCGGCGGGGGAGCGGCGGCTTGGGAGTCGTCGGTGTCGTCGGTGTCATGGGGGGCTTCCTTCGGCTGGGTCAGTTGTGCGGTTCTCGTCACCTGAGGGGGCACGGTGCGCATCACCGTGCGTGAGCGGCTCACTACGAGAATGCGCCAACGGGCGAGTGTCCCAGGCCGAAAGCGATGGCTGGTTCCCTCGGGGGCGGAGCACGTTCCACACCTGCCACGAGGCGCCGGGCTTGGTCACCGGAGCGGGCCGCGGCGGAACGGCGTCAGGCCCTCCGCCGCCGCTTCTCGTGCGGGTGCTGACGGATCTCCACGTTGACGTCCGAGACCTTGGACAGGTCACCCTTCGCCCGCGCCTCACCACGTTCTCCGCCGAGCGCCTGACACACGTCACAGCCGGCGACCGGCGCCGGATCGCTCGGGAAGTTCAAGGGCAGCTCAATGGGCGGGACGGAGTACGTCGTCGGGTCGGTCATCGGTGAACCTCTCACGTCGTCCTGATGGCGTGAGACAACGCTAGGAACGCCCCGGACTCGGCGGCCAATCAGTTCCAGAAGGTTCCATATCGATCACTTGAGCGAGTCAATCGCCGAAGTGATGAGCGACCGGGCCTCGGCCCCGTGAACGGCCAGCCGTGTGAACTCCGCGAACGCCTTGAGGTATTGCCGTACCTCACTTGGCGCGGTCACATTCACGCGTGCCGTCAGCAACTCCGCTTCGGCCTGCTCCTCGTCGTACACGCTGAAGGTCTCGATCATCCACATACGACGCTCCGCCGAGAACGGGATCACACCCAGCGAGACGGACGGGAATGTCATCGCGGTCAGCAGATAGCCGAGCTGCCCGGCCATCGTGTCCGCGTCGCCGACACGATGGCGCAACACGGACTCCTCGACCACCAGGACGAAGCGGTGGTTCCCTTCCCGTACGACGCGCGCGGACCGATCCAGCCGGGCCTGGACGGCTTTGTCCACGTCGTTGGGAGTCCGATGGAATTCACTGATGGAGCGCAGCAGGGCGGTCGCGTACGACTGTGTCTGGAGCACTCCCGGAACGACATTGGCGCAGTAGGTCCGGAACACCTGAGTGCGCTCGTACAACGGGAGATAGGACTCCTGAAGCTGCCTCAGCCCGGACTGCTGAACGCGTCGCCATTCGAGATACATGGAGTCGGCCGAGCGGGCGGCGGCGATCAGGTCGGCGGCCTGGTCGACCACTCCGCAGGCGGAGCACCACGCGCGGATGTCTTCCGGCGACGGAGGGGTGACCGCGTTCTCAAGACGGGAAACCTTCGACTTGTACCAGCCGGCGCTCGCGGCGACGGCCTCGCCGGACAGACCCGCGTCTCTCCTGATCTCCCGAAGCCGGTCCGCCATGGCCTTGCGGGCCTTCTGCACGCTTGATGAGGGAGACGCGGTCATGTGTCAGTTTCGGCCCGTCAGATCCGGTAGTGCTCATGCGGTGTGGCCCGAGCCCACACCGTTTCGAAAGCAGACGCACAGAACGTCGCCACGTCAGCCCGTTCGTCCATCTCGGGACCGGCCGAACCGCCTTCGCCGGTGAAGTGATTCCACATGATCAGGTGTCCGTCGAACAGCCAGAAGTCGTTGCCCGGCAAAGCGAGTTCGGAAGCTTGACGACGGGGCAGCCACCGGACCGACTCACCGGCGGCGGCGTTCTGGTACGTGCACGCGTACTCGTAACGGATGTAGTCGCTCACGGGTTCCGAGACGACACGGGCACGGCGGAACTCCACGCCTCTCGCTGTCGCGTCACGCACCCACGTGTGGAACTCGTTCCACCACGTGCCCGGATCGGGATCGGGCCGCCAGCCGCCGCGCCACTTCTCGTACTCCGCGGCCTCCTCGCCGATCCCGTACGAGTCGCGCAGTTCAAGGTGCACGGCCGAATGAAGCGTGTTGGCCAGCAGGTCAACGAACGCCAAGTCGGTCTGCGACATCACACGCCTCCCTCAGCGCGGGCACCATACGGATCGGAAGGCGCACCACCGCTTCTGTCTCCGGGATGGGCCCGACCTCGCGGCACTGGTCCAGCAGGGCCGATCCGGCCTTCCACCCCTGAATGACGATCTCTTCCGCTTCGGTGTCCACCCACGCGGTGGGGCACTGCGCTCCGTTGGTGTTCGGGTCCTTTGCGATGAACCGTAATGCCATGATCGTCGCCACCTTCACTGGGTTCCGACTGGTTCCATGAGCGTGCCTTTCCGGAAAAGCGGCGTCAACGAGCGTGGTCCGGGCTTCGGCCAGAACACCACCTTCGGCTGGTTGTTGTCCTTTTCCTGGCGCGAGCCCCTCCATGTGAATTACCGTGCGTGATTGACCTGTTACGGGAGTGCGGAGGGCGGAGCCATGCCGACGAGACGAGTGGTCACCGGTCGCAGCAGGGAGCCTCGTGCGCGGTTCGCCGAGGAGCTGCGCTCGTTGCGCGCCGCGCGCGGCGACAGTCTGCGCCAACTTGGTGAACGGCTGGGCTGGGACTGGTCGTTGTTCGGCAAGATGGAGAAGGGCGAGACCCTGGGCGGCCCGGAGGTCGTCCAGGCGCTCGACACGTACTACGGGACACCCGGGTTGCTGCTCGCGCTCTGGGAGTTGGCGGTCAGTGACAAGTCGCAGTTCCGAGAGGGCTATCGGCGGTACATGGCGCTGGAGGCCGAGGCGACCAGCCTGTGGCACTTCGCGGTGAGCGTGCTGCCGGGGGTGTTGCAGACGGAGGGCTACGCACGGGAGTTGCTGGCTGCCGGTGGTAGCAAGGGGGAGGAGCTGACGCAGCAGGTCGAGGCGCGGATGGGTCGCCGGGAGTTGCTGGAGGGCGGGGACGTTCCTGCGTTCCGAACCATCCTGTCGGAGTCGGTACTGCGTACGCCGTTGCGAGACACGGGTGAGTGGCGGCGGCAGTTGCAGTATCTGGTTGAGGTCAGTGAACGGAACGAGGTAGCCGTTCAGTTGGTGCCGTTCAGCGCAGGCTTGCACGGTCTTACGAACGCGGATGTCATGTTCCTTCGTCTGCCTGACGGGCGTACCGTCGCATACGCGGAGAACGGCTACCGAGGCGAACTCATCGAGGAAATCGTCCCGGTTGAACGGTTGCAACTCACGTACGATTCGGTGCGCGACCTGGCGCTGTCCCGGGCCGAGTCGCGGAAGTTCTTTCTGCGCATTCTGGAGGAAGTACCGTGCGATCACGCGACCTGACCGCAGTGACTTGGCGCAAGAGCAGTTACAGCAATCAAGACGGCGGCCAGTGCCTCGAAGTCTCCGACGCCTTCACCGCCCGTGTCCCCGTGCGCGACAGCAAGAACCCTCTCGGCCCCGTCCTCGCCTTCGGCGCGCCCGGCTGGGCCTCGTTCGTTTCCGCCGTGAAGGATGGCGCCCTGGGCGCCTGATGCCTTCGCGTGTCACGCGACAAGGAGGAGCCTCGTGAGCTGGCGTAAGAGCAGTTACAGCAACTCGGACGGCGGCGAGTGCGTCGAGGTCTCCGACGAACTCGTGGACGCCCACCAGTGGCGCAAGAGCAGTTACAGCAACCAGGACGGCGGCGCGTGCCTCGAAGTCGCCGACGAGCCCGCCGCCGCTCTCGTCCCCGTGCGCGACAGCAAGAACCCCCTCGGCCCCGTCCTCGCCTTCCGCGCCCCCGGCTGGGCCACGTTCGTCCGCGCCATTAAGGAGGGCGCCCTCGGCGTCTGACTTGTCACGGCTCGTACAAATCATGCAAGCGCGCTTGATTGATTCCGCGCGCGCTGTCACTCTCTGAACCCTCGCACGCAGACAGCACTGAGAGCCGTACGCAGAGCAGCACGCACCTCAGTGCGCAGAACACCCCGCAAGGAAGACGGAGAGACCCCGTGACGCTCGTCGCGACCGCGCACGAGCGCGGTATCACCACCCTGACCATGGACGCGCCCGCCCGGCGCAACGCGTTGTCCGCCGGGCTCGTCGGGGAGTTGGCCGACGCGTTCACCAGGTGTGCCGAAGACGCGGACGTACGCGCCGTGGTGCTCAGCCACAGCGGCGGTACCTTCTGCGCGGGCGCCGATCTGAAGGAGCCGCCGAACCCGTACTCCTTCGTCGCTCTCCTCCGGCAGATCGTGGAGCACCCCAAGCCCGTCGTCGCCCGGGTCACCGGGCATGCGCGGGCCGGCGGGCTCGGGCTGCTCGGGGCGTGTGACATCGTCGTCGCGGCCAGCGGCGCGGACTTCGCCTTCACCGAGGTACGGATCGGTGTCGCTCCCGCCGTCATCTCCATGCCCCTGCTGCCCCGGATGTCGCCCCGCGCCGCCGCCCGGCACTACCTCACCGGCGAGACGTTCGGCGCGGCCGAGGCACTGAGCGACGGGCTGGTCACGGACGTGGCCGACGACGTGGACGCCGCGCTCGCACCGATCCTGGACGCCCTGCGCAAGGGTTCACCGCAGGGCCTCGCCGAGTCCAAGAAGCTGCTCACCGCGCGGGTGCTGGAGACGTTCGACCAGTACGCGGAGGACCTGGTCCAGCGCTCCGCGTCCCTCTTCGCGACGGCCGAGGCCCGCGAGGGCATGGCGGCGTTCCTCGAACGGCGGGACGCCGCATGGGTGCGGTAGCCACGCCGCCGAACGACCCCAGCACCGCCAAGGGACCCAAGCAGGACCGCAGCCGCGCCACCCGGCTCCGCCTTCTGGAGGCGGCCGTCGCGTGTCTGGCCGAGTACGGCTGGGGCGGGTCCACCGTCTCCGTCGTCGCCGAGCGGGCCGGGGTCTCGCGCGGTGCGGCGCAGCACCACTTCCCCACCCGCGAGGACCTGTTCACGGCGGCCGTCGAGTACGTCGCGGAGGAACGTTCCACCGCCCTGCGCGCCCTCGTGCCCGCCGGGCCGACCCGCCGTCGCGAGGTGGTGGAGGCGGTCGTCGCGCTCTACACCGGGCCGCTGTTCCGCGCCGCGCTGCATCTGTGGGTCGCGGCGTCCGACGAGGAGCAGCTACGTCCCCGCGTCACCGAACTCGAAGCCCGGGTCGGGCGCGAAGCCCACCGTATGACCGTGGAACTCCTCGGCGCGGACGAGTCGTTGCCCGGCGTACGCGAGACTGTGCAGGGCCTGCTGGACATGGCGCGCGGCCTGGGGCTGGCCACCCTGCTGACGGACGACAGCCAGCGGCGCGGCCGGGTCGTCGCGCAGTGGGCGACGATCCTGGACAGGGTGCTGGAGTAACGGCGGCGGGGGGCTGCGGTGGAGGTCACGGTGGAGGGCATGATCGTGATCCTCGCGGTCGGTCTGTCGTTCATGGCGGCCGGAGTGCTCTGGAAGGGGCAGGTGCGCCGGCCGTTTCTGCCGCGCCGCGCGCGGAAGGTCAAGGAGCGGCGGCTGCCCCGTGATCTGCGCCGCTCGGCCGACATGGCGATCGCGGCGGCCCGCCGCGCGGCGGCGCGCGACGAACCCGCGATCATCAGGGTGGACGACGTACTGACCCTCGCCGCCGAGCACTTCGGGCACGAAGCCGTGGACCGGGACGCGGCGGCGGGCGCGCTGCGTGAGCGGTACGAGTGGAACCGCTGTCAGGGGGACTGCGTGACCGACGCGTACGACGTCGGGAAGGCGGGATGACACGCCCCCCTCACCGGGAGGGCGGGATGACGCGGCCCCCTCACCGGGGAGCCGCGCCACTGGGAACTCGCCCCGCCCGGCGCCCGGTCAGGTCGCGATCGTGTCGTACCCCTCGATCTCGCGCGGCTCGCGCGTCCCCGGACCCACGTACCGCGCCGAAGGCCGCACCAGCCGCCCCGTCCGCTTCTGTTCCAGGATGTGCGCCGACCAGCCCGCCGTACGCGCGCAGGTGAACATGGACGTGAACATGTGCGCCGGGACCTCCGCGAAGTCCAGCATGATCGCCGCCCAGAACTCCACGTTCGTCGCCAGCACCCGGTCCGGGCGGCGCGCGTGCAGTTCCGCCAGCGCGGCCTTCTCCAGGGCCTCCGCCACCTCGTAACGCGGCGCGTCCAACTCCTTGGCCGTACGCCGGAGTACCCGGGCACGGGGGTCCTCCGCGCGGTACACGCGGTGGCCGAAGCCCATCAGCCGCTCGCCCTTGTCGAGCGCCTGCTTCACGTACGCCGTCGCGTCGCCCAGCCGCTCGATCTCCTCGATCATGCCGAGGACCCGCGACGGGGCGCCGCCGTGCAGCGGGCCGGACATGGCGCCGACCGCGCCCGACAGGGCAGCCGCGACATCCGCGCCGGTGGAGGCGATGACACGGGCGGTGAAGGTCGAGGCGTTCATGCCGTGCTCGGCCGCCGACGTCCAGTACGCGTCGACCGCCTTGACGTGCCGGGGATCGGGCTCACCGCGCCAGCGGATCATGAAGCGCTCGACCACGGACTCGGCCTTGTCGATCTCGCGCTGCGGCACCATCGGCACACCCTGGCCGCGCGCCGACTGCGCGACGTACGACAGGGCCATGACGGCCGCCCGCGCCAGGTCGTCACGCGCCGTCGCCTCGTCGATGTCGAGCAGCGGTTTGAGGCCCCAGACGGGGGCGAGCATCGCGAGCGCGGACTGGACGTCGACGCGGACGTCACCGCTGTGCACGGGGAGGGGGAAGGGCTCGGCGGCCGGCAGGCCGGGGTTGAACGCCCCGTCCACGAGCAGGCCCCACACGTTTCCGTAGGAGACGCGGCCGACCAGGTCCTCGATGTCGACTCCCCGGTAGCGGAGGGCCCCGCCCTCCTTGTCCGGTTCGGCGATCTCCGTCTCGAAAGCGACGACTCCTTCGAGTCCGGGTACGAATGCGGACATCGGGCGGCTCCTTCTGGTGTGACGGACGGGAAAGTACGCGGCTGGTCCGGAAGACGGCTTACGGCCTACGGCCCGCGGGGTCCGGTGTGTCAGAAGCTGTGGCGCCGGTACGGATCAGCGGTCGTTCTCGTACGACTCGCGGTCCGGACCGGTCATCCGCTGGGGCCTGTCCCGCGAGGACTCGCCGGACACGTCCTAGTCACGTCCTGCCCATCGCGGACATCGAATCAACCATGCCACGGGCCCGGCATATGCGGGAGGATGGGTCACGTGTCTCACACTCCGCCCGCCGGGGCCCCTGATTCCGCCGGATCCGCCGATTCCGGCGGGACCCCCGTCGCCGGGCCGGCCCCGGACCCCGCCCAGATGCGTGAGCAGTACCGCGCCGCGCCCTTTCTGGAGAGCGACCTGGCAGCCGGGCCGATGGACCAGTTCGCGCGCTGGTTCACGGACACGGTGACGGGCGGGCTGCACGAGCCGAACGCCATGGTGGTCTCCACGGCGACCCCCGACGGCCGCCCCTCGTCGCGCACGGTGCTGCTCAAGGCGTACGACGCACGGGGTTTCGTCTTCTTCACCAACTACGGTTCCCGCAAGGGCCGCGAGATCGAGGCGAACCGGTACGTCGGGCTGCTCTTCCCCTGGCACCCGCTGGCCCGGCAGGTCGTCGTCACCGGTACGGCGTCCCGCGTCGGCCGCGCCGAGACGGCGGCGTACTTCCGTACCCGCCCGCACGGCTCACAGCTCGGCGCCTGGGCCAGCGACCAGTCGCAGCCGGTCGGCTCGCGGGCCGAGCTGCTCGAACGGTACGAGGCACTGGCCGCCCGCCACCCGGCCGACGAGCCGGTGCCGGTGCCGCCGCACTGGGGCGGCATCCGGGTCGTCCCGGAGACCGTCGAGTTCTGGCAGGGGCACGAGAACCGGCTGCACGACCGGCTGCGGTACGTCCGCGAGGACGGCGGCACCGGCTGGCGGGTGGAGCGGCTCTGCCCGTGAGGCGTGAGGCGTGAGGCGTGTGGCGTGTGGCCTGGGCCTGAGGCGTGTGGTCTGGGCCTGAGGCGTGGGCCGACCGCTGGAGAACGCAGACGACCCGCGCGCTCTGGGTCCTCCGGAGAGGAGCCGGCCGGACTTACCGGCGAGCACGCGGGTCGGGTGACTGCTTGGATTGGGCCGGTGGTTCACCGGCACCGCACGAGTGCGACGACGGGCGTCAGCCCGCAGCCACCTCACTTGTCCGGATTGAAATCACTTCCGAACCACCTCCCTTCTAGTGTGCTCACCACCCTAGAAACCGGTCCGGCGCGCGACAAGTGATTTATTCGGGATTTCCACCGCACAACAATTTCCGGGAACACCGTGTGCGCTGCGTCACGTTGAAGTTCAATGATCGTAGGTGTGAACCGAGCAGGTGGCAGGGGGTGCCAAGAATGAGTGCTTCCCGGAGTGAGACCACGCGCCCGCCCGGACCGGACGGCGGTCCCGGCGCGGATCTGCTGGCCGCGCTGCTCGACGGGATGGACGCGGCCCTCTGCGCCTTCGACGCCGAGGGCGTGATCACCCACTGGAACCGCGAGGCCGAGCGGATACTCGGCTGGTCCGCCGACGAGGCCGTGGGCCGGCGCGGATTCGCCGGCTGGGCCGTGCGCAGCGCCGACGCCGACGACGTCCACGGGCGGCTGATGTCCGCGATGAGCGTGCCGGGACGGCTGGTGCACGAGTTCGCGCTGCTGCGCAAGGACGGCAGCCGGGTCCTCGTACGGACCCAGTCCGCCGGGGTGCGCGGCGCGGACGGCCGGCCCGCCGGGGTGTACTGCGCCTTCAGCGAGGTCCACGCGCAGATCGACCTGGAGCGGTCCATCGCGCTCAGCGAGGCGCTGTTCGACGACGCGCTGTGGGGCGTGGTCCTGGTCGACGTGGACCTGCGGCCCACGGTGGTGAACGGGCACGCGGCGCGCGCCCTCGGCTCGGGCCGTACGGAGCTGCTCGGGCGGCCCCTCGGTGAGCGGATCGGGCAGGGCGTGGAGGAACTGGAGGGCGCGCTCCAGCACGTACTGGCGGAAGGTTCGCCACGCGCGCTCGCCGAGCTGTGGGTGACGGTGCGGGGACCGGACGGCGCGGAGCGGCGGCGCTGCTGGCGCAGCGGCTTCCTGCGGCTGGCCTCGCCGCTCGCCGAGGAGCCGGTGCCGCTGGGTATCGGCTGGCTGTTCCAGGACGTCACGGTCGCGAAGCTCGCCGCGCAGGAGGCGGACCGGCTGCGCTTCCGCTCCAGCCAGCTGCACCGCGCGGGGCGGGCCGCCGCCGAGTGCGAGAGCCCGATGGAGGCGGCGACGGTCTGTCTGGACTTCGCGCTGGTGGGCTTCGCCGACCACGCGCTGATCGACCTGGTCCACGACGAGCCCGCCCCGCCCGCGCCGTACGGCTCCACCCCGGCCGGTGACGTGCCGCCGGCCCGGCTGGTGCGGGTCGCGGCGACGCCGGGCGGGTCCGTGGGGCCCTGCCAGCCGGTGGTGGCGGGCGGGATCCCGGTGCGCTACCGGGAGGGGCACCCGGCCCTCCAGGCGATGGCCCGGACGGGCTCGGTGCGGGCGAGCGCGCCCACCGGGGCGTCGACCACCCCGACGTGGTCGGTCTCGCGGCAGTGGCCGCCGGACGCCGTGCACGCGCTGTGCACGGTGCTGCGGAGCCGGGGCAGGACGCTCGGCGTGGTCACGTATCTGCGGGGGCCCAGCCGCCCGGCGTTCGAGCGCCCGGACGCGGTGTACGCGGAGGACGCCACGGCCCGGATGGCGGCCTCGCTGGATTTGCTACGGGCGGGAAACGGGACGCTGCCGGAGGCGTGAGGGGGCCGGGGGCCGGGGTCTGGGCGGGTGCTTCATGGGCGCCGGGGCCCGGGGCCCGGTGGTGCCGGCTGGGCTCCGCGGCTGGGGGTCTCGGCCGGGCGCCGGGGCCTGGGTGTTCGGCGGATACCCGGCTTTTCTCGGCCTCCGGCGTGGCGCCGCGCGGTTTTGGCTTGGATTCGGGGCCTTGGCTTCTTGGCGTCCGGCCTGGACCCCGATGCCTGCGCCCACGCCCCTGGCCCGTCGCTCGCGGCGCTCGGCCGGGGCACCCGGTGTTGCGCTCAGCGGGGTGCCCGGCCTTCTCGGCCTCCGGCGTGGCGCCGCGCCCGGTCTCGGCCGGGCCCCGGAGCCCTGGCTGCTCGGCGTCCGGCCCGAACGCCGGCGCCCACGCCCCCGGCCCCTCGCCCGGGGCACTCAGCCGGGGCACCCGGTCGTGCGCCCCGCCGTGCGCTCAGTGGTGGTAGAAGATCCGGTCCCCGTACTCCTCCATCACGTCCCGGTTCCACTCGTGGCCGCCGTCCACGTTGCCCGACCGCAGCATCGGCGGTTCGATGCCGCGCTCGACCAGGCCGCCCGCCGCCGTCGCCACCATCGCCTGCATCAGCGCGCTCGTCACGACGGTCGACGCGGGCGCGAACGGCGCCCCGACCCCGTCCGCCGTCAACTCCGCGTCCCCGACGGCGATCTTGCTGTCCAGGACGATGTCGGCGTGGTCCTTGAGGTACGTACCCGACGCATGCCGGGACTCCGTCTCCCGCGCGTACGCCACCGACGTGACCGCGATCACCTTGACGCCCATCGTCCGCGCCTCGACGGCCATGTCCACGGGCAGCGGGTTGCGCCCGGACAGCGAGATGATCACCAGGACGTCGCCGAACTTCAGCGGACTCGTGCGCAGTACGGCGCTCGCCAGCCCGCCCACCGTCTCCAGCGCCGAGCCGAGCGTCGCGGGGCGGACGTCGACGCCCGTCAGACCCGGCACGTTGAGGAGGTTCATGACGGCGAGACCGCCCGCCCGGTAGACGACGTCCTGCGCGGCGAGGGAGGAGTGCCCGGCGCCGAAGGCGAAGACCCGGCCGCCGGAGGCCACGGCCTCGGCGATCGCCTTCCCGGCCGCTTCGATGTTCGCGGCCTCCTCGTCGCGTACACGCTCCAGCAGACCGATCGCGGCGCCGAAGAACTGACCGGCCAGCGTGCTCTCGCTCATCGAGAGACCCTTCCGTAGGGGGCGGGGAAAGAGGGCGAACAGAGGTGGACGGGGGCGGGAAGCCCTGTGCCGCGGATCACGTTGCGGTCTGGACCTTTACGGTGTCAATACGGCTTCGCCCACGGCGTCTTCGCGTGGGGCACGGTTGTCGGTGCGATGCGTCAGTATTGAGGTCGGGGCCCACGCACGGTCGTTTTCATGTCACAGCTTCATGTCACAGCATCGAGGGGCACGTATGTCCGGACTGATTGACACCACGGAGATGTACCTCCGCACCATCCTCGAACTGGAAGAGGAAGGCGTGGTCCCGATGCGCGCCCGGATCGCGGAGCGGCTGGACCAGAGCGGGCCGACGGTCAGCCAGACCGTCGCCCGCATGGAGCGGGACGGTCTGGTGCGGGTCGCGGGCGACCGGCACCTGGAGCTGACGGAGGAGGGACGCCGGCTGGCGACGCGCGTGATGCGCAAGCACCGCCTCGCCGAGTGTCTGCTGGTGGACGTGATCGGCCTGGAGTGGGAGCAGGTGCACGCGGAAGCCTGCCGCTGGGAGCACGTGATGAGCGAGGCCGTGGAGCGGCGGGTGCTCGAACTGCTCCAGCACCCGACGGAGTCGCCGTACGGGAATCCGATCCCGGGCCTGGAGGAGCTGGGCGAGAAGACCGAGGCCGACCCCTTCCTGGACGACTCCATGGTGAGCCTGGCGGACCTGGACCCGGGCAGCGAGGGCAAGACGGTCGTGGTGCGGCGGATCGGGGAGCCCATCCAGACCGACGCCCAGCTGATGTACACGCTGCGCAGGGCGGGCGTGCAGCCCGGCTCCGTGGTGAGCGTGACGGAGTCGCCGGTCGGTGGCGTGCTCGTCGGCAGCAGCGGGGAGGCCGCGGAGCTGGACTCCGAGGTCGCCTCGCACGTGTTCGTCGCCAAGCAGTAGCGATGAGGCAGCCCCTCGGGTCCCGGGCCGCGCGGTCCGGGACCCGAGGCCCCTTGGACGGCGGTGAGGGGATGCCTGTCGAGCTGTGCCCGTCGAGCTGTGCCCGTCGGCGAACGCCGGTCGGCGAAAGCCGAGGTGGGGCGCCTGCCGCGTGGCCGGTTGATGAGGTGACGTACGCCTGTCGACGGCTGCGGAGCGTGTTCTTCCCGCGACGGAAACGTACGGAAGTCCGGCGGAACGGCAGCGGCCGGGCGATTCGCGTGCCAGGCTTGCTGAGGGGCGTATGACCTGAGGGCAGCGGTCGCGGACCTCGTCCGGGGGCCGAGGAGGGAGCGGGACTGTGCGCCTGACGCTTGCCGCCGTCGCCGCGCCGCTCGCGCCGGGGCTGTCCGCCGAGTCCGTGCCCCGGTCCGTCGCGGCGGCGATGTCCGTCGCGACCGCCGGGTCCCCGCCACCCGACGTGGCGGTGAGGTCGGCTGTGGGCGTCCCGCGTATGCGTGCCGCGCCCGTATTCGTACCCGCGCCCGCCGTACCCGTACCCGCGCCCGCCGTACCCGTACCCGCGCCCGCCGTACCCGTACCGGTGCCGGCCGTGCCCGGCCCGCCTGTCGTTCACGGTGCCCCCGCCCCCACCGCCGCGCTCCCCACTCCCGCCCCGACCGCCGTCCCGCTCCCCGTTCCCGTCCCGAGCACCGTCCCGGCGGCCGTGGGTGCCGCGTCCCGGACGGGAAGGGCCCCGGCGCTGAGCAGCGCCGGGGCCTGTCCTCCCCCCGTCCGACCCGGAGCCCCGAGCTCCCAGGGTCGGTCCTTGCGGACCCTCATCCCCGAGCGGTCCGTCCCCTGTACAAGATCTCCCCTGCGGGACTCCGGCCAATCCTCGCCCGCAGTCACTCGAACGAGCGGTGTTGAACACCAGGGCCCGCGTTTTCGAATAAGAGTTCGATAGTCTGAGGTGGTGCGACCGAGCGCACCGAGCGCACCGAACGGCACGGAATCGGGCCGGTGCCGCCGGACCCGACCAGTCAGGACCCGACGACTCAGTACCGAAGGGGGTGCCAGGAAGGATGACGCGACGCGTCGAGGTGACCGGATACGACGGGCTGCGGCTCGCGGCCTGGGAGTTCGGCGAGCGGACCGGCGAGCGGGCCGAGGCCGGGCGCACCTCCGGGGTGCTGCTGCTCCACGGACTCATGGGCCGCGCCTCGCACTGGACGACCACGGCCCGCTGGATGGCCGGGCGCCACCGGACGGTCGCGCTCGACCAGCGGGGCCACGGCCACAGCGACAAGCCTCCCGAAGCGCGGTACACCCGTGAGGCGTATGTGGCGGACGCCGAGGCGGCGGTCGAACAGCTCGGTCTCGCGCCCGTCACGCTCGTCGGCCACGCCATGGGCGCGCTCACCGCCTGGCAGCTCGCGGCCAAACGCCCGGATCTGGTCGGCGCGCTGATCATCTGCGACATGAGGGCGTCGGCGCTGGGGGCGGTGTCGCAGCGCGCGTGGGAGGACTGGTTCCGTACGTGGCCGCTGCCGTTCGCCTCGCTCGCCGACGTACGGAAGTGGTTCGGCGAGGACGATCCGTGGCTGGAACGGCCCAGTCCGGGCCGGGGCGACTTCTACGCGGAGATCATGACCGAGCGCGCCGACGGGTGGTGGCCGGTCTTCTCCCGCCGGCGGATGCTCGACTCCCGCGCGACCTGGGTGCACGACGCGCACTGGGAGGAGCTGGCGCAGGTCCGCTGCCCGACGCTGGTCGTGCGGGGCCTGGACGGCGAACTGGGCCGCGCGGAGGCGCAGGAGATGGTGCGGGTCCTGCCGCGCGGCCAGTACGCGGAGGTCCCCGACGCCGGCCATTTCGCGCACTACGACCAGCCGGTGGCCTGGCGGGCGGCGATAGAGCCGTTCCTGGACGGCGCGTTGACCCCGTAGCGCGAAGCCGTCTTCTCAGGAGTTCTCAGGAGGCGCAGCTGCCCGTCAGCCGGGTCGGGGTGATGCGGATGGTGACCCTCAACACCTCGGGCGGCAGGTCCAGATACTCCTGGCCGGCGCCGGGGCCCACGTACTTCTCGGCCAGGGTGACGGCCGTACGACGGCCGGCGTCCTCGCCGACGGCGGCCGTGCCGCGCACCTCGACGTACCGCTCCGGGTCGGCCGGGTCGAACACGCTGAGGCTGACGCGCGGTTCGCGCTCCGCGTTGGTCACCTTGCGGCGCCCGGCGGCGGAGGAGACGACCAGGTCGTCGCCGTCCGTGCCCACCCAGACGACGGACGACTGCGGGCTGCCGTCCGGGTTGATCGTGCACAGGACGGCCGGGTTGCGGCCGTCGAGGATGCTCCGGGCGGCGTCGCTCAGGGGGACAGTCATACCGGCGAGGGTAGGCCGTCCGTCCCGGGGAAGCGGCGCCGCCCGCCCGCCCGGTGGCGGGTGCCACGCGGGGCGGCGGCGGGGCCGCTCCCGCAGGCGCGGGCCGGCGCAGGCAGCCCCGCATCGGCGCCGCATCGGCGTCGGAGGAGCGCGTGCCGGTGTTGCCGACTCTCCCGCGCCGACTCTCCCGCGCCGGCTCTCCCGCGCCGGCTCTCCCGCGCCGGCTCTCCCGCGCCGGCTCTCCCGCGCCGGCTCTCCCGCGCCGGCTCTCCCGCGCCGGCTCTCCCGCGCCGGCTCTCCCGCGCCGGCTCTCCCGCGCCGGCTTTCCCGTGCCTGTGCGGGAGAGCCGGGAGCCGGATCCGCCTGCGCGGCCCGGCCGTTGCCGCCGGTCCGTGCTGCCGGACGCGCCGCCCCCGTCAGCCCTTGCTCACCGCCGTCAGGATCTCCGGCAGTCTCGACGCCGTCCGCGGCGCCGCCAGCCGGACGCCCGCCCACGCGATCAGCGCGCCGTACACCGTGCCCAGCGGCAGGATCACCCAGGTCCAGCCGTCCGCGCCCGACACGTGCAGCCAGATCGCCGGCCCGATCACCGGAGCGCACAGCAGGGCGCCGCCGAACATCCCGCCGAGGATGGAGATCCACGCCAGCCCGGCCTGGCCGGGAGCGACGTTCTTGTACCCGCTGCCCTGCGGGATCGAGTACGGGAAGCGGGCCGAGGCCACCGCGCCCGTCGCCATCATCGCGCCGAGCAGTGCGAAGGACAGCCCCAGCGCCTCGGGCAGCGCACCCCATTCGCCGAGGAGCGCGGCTGTCAGGACCGTCACCAGCGCCGAGTACGGCACCGTGATCACCAGCAGCGCGAACGCCCGCGCCCGCAGCTCCAGATACGCGTCCCGCGTCGAGGAGATCGTCAGGGCCACCATCCAGAACGCGGAGGTGTCCTGCCCGAACTGGTTGTACATCTGGATGCCGAGCATCCCCGCCGCGAAGCACGCCAGATAGATCGAGCCGCTGCCCTGGACGGCGTTGATCAGCGGCACGATCAGCCCGATCGCCAGTGAGGTGACCCACGCCGCCTTGGTCTTGGGGTCGCGCCACACGTACAGCAGACTGCGCCGCATCACCGCCCCCGTACGCCCCTCGGGCAGCAGCCCGCCGAGCCCGGACGACGACTGCTCGCGGGCCGGTTCGGGCGCGGCGGCGATCGTCGAGCCGTCGGGCGCGGTCATCAGCTTCACCAGCGAGCGCTGCCACCAGTACCCGAGGGCGGCCAGCGCGGCCAGTGACAGCAGTAGTTGGAGGGCGGCCCGGCCGTACGCGCCGTCGCTCACCGCCTCCACGGCGCCGATCGCCGAGGCGGGCGGCAGCCACCGTACGACGTCCGCCACCGGGTCGAGCGCCGACAGCCCGCCCGCCTCGTTGAGCCGCTGCACCCCGAAGTTGACGAACTGGATGCCCACGGCGATCACCAGACCGCTCAGCACCGCCAGGTCCCGCCCCTTGCGGGAGGTCAGCAACCGGATGTTGGCGGCGGCGACGGCGCGCGACAGCGCGAGGCACACCAGCAGCGCCAGCGGTACGGCGAGCACCGACACCGCCGCGGCGCCGCCTCCGTGTGCGACGGCGATCGCCGAGCCCAGCACCAGGCAGAACGTGAACAGCGGCCCGATCCCGACCACGGACGCGGCCAGCAGCGCGCCGATCAGGGCGCGGGGCCGCAGCGGCAGCATCACCAGCCGGCTCGGGTCCAGCGTCTCGTCGCCGCTGGGGAAGAACAGCGGCAGCATCGCCCAGCCGAGCGCCACCACGGCGGTCAGGACGACGACGAGCGTGCCCACGCCGTCCTCGCCGCGCAGCAGGATCAGGCCCGCCAGCTGGCCGGCCGCGAGGAGCAGGGCGAGGACGACGGAGATGACGTACGCGGCGGTACGGCCGGAGGACTGGCGCAGCCCGTTGCGCAGCAGCGACAGCTTGAGCCGTACGAAGACGGGTGCCAGCGCGCGCGTGCCCAGGGTGGCGACGGGCGTCGTGCCCGAACCGACCGCCCCCACGGCACCCACGGGAGGGCCGACCGGGGAAGTGAAACCGGCGGCGTTGCCGGCCCCGGTGGCGTCGACGGGCGGGGCCTCGCTCATCGGGCACCGCCCAGCCAGTCCAGGGACTCTCCGGTGTCGCGCCCGCTCGCGCCGACCAGTTCGAGGAACGCGCTCTGCAACGACGGTGCCTCGCCCCGTACTTCCGCGAGCGTGCCCTGCGCGCGGATACGGCCGCCGGCCATCACCGCGACCCAGTCGCACAGCGACTCGACCAGTTCCATCACATGGCTGGAGAAGACGACGGTCGCGCCGGACGCGGTGTAGCGCTCCAGGACTCCGCGGATGGTCTGCGCCGACACCGGGTCGACGCCCTCGAACGGCTCGTCCAGGAAGAGGACTTCGGGGTTGTGCAGCAGAGCCGCCGCGAGCCCGATCTTCTTCCGCATACCGGTCGAGTAGTCCACGACGAGCTTGTGCTGCGCGCCCGCCAGGTCCAGTACGCCGAGGAGTTGCGTGGCGCGCATGTCGACCTCGTCACCGGGCAGCCCCCGCAGCCGGCCGGTGTATCCGAGGAGTTCGCGGCCGGACAACCGCTCGAACAGGCGCAGCCCTTCGGGCAGTACACCGATCCGGGCCTTGACCGCGACCGGGTCGCCCCAGACGTCGTGCCCGACGACCTGGACACGGCCCATGTCGGGCCGCAGCAGGCCGGTCACCATGGAGAGCGTGGTGGTCTTGCCCGCGCCGTTCGGGCCGACGAGCCCCACGAACTGCCCGGCGGGCAGGTCGAGATCGATCCCGGCGACGGCGACCTGCTCGCCGAAGCGCTTCCACAGCCCTTCGACGCGCACGGCGGGCACGGGCGCCGCACCGACGCCGGCGGTCGCGCGCGCACCGCCCGCCGGCTCCGTACCGCCCGCCGTGCCGACCCCGCCCGCCGGCTTCCTACCGCCCGCCGGTCCCGTACCGCCCGCCGTGCCCGGCGCCTCCGTACCCGCCGCTCCCTCAGTCCGTTCTGTCCGCTCCGCCGCTCGCTCCGGTACCTGCTCCGGCATACCGCACTGCCCTTCGGTGTCCTTTTCGAGGTGTTCGAGAGGACCTACCCTATGACCGCGCCCCGCAGGCGTCCCCGGTGCTCAGCGTCCCGGTGCCCTGGCCGCCGCCGCGTCCCGGCCGCAGGCGTACGCGAGCGGGCTGATCAGCTCCTCCACGTCGGGCAGCCAGCGGTTGGCCGGAGTGGGCCGCCGGGCCCACTGCACGGCGCCGAGCCCGCCCACGCGCGTCGGCGGGGCCGCCACGAACTCGCCCTCGCCGCGCGTCGTCAGGTCGATCGCCGGGGCCGACCAGCCCAGCGTCCGCACCAGACCGTCCACCTTCACCGAGCCGCCCGGCAGCACGAAGAAGAGCATCCGGCGGTCGGGGGCGCGGGTGACCGGGCCGAGCGTCATCTCCATCCGCTCCATCCGCGCGAGCGCCAGGAAGCCCGCCGACTCCGGGACGTCGACGGCGTCGAAGGTGCGGCCCGTCGGCAGCAGGATCGAGGCGCGGGGCTGTTTCGACCAGAGCCTGCGCGCGGCGACCCCGCTGCCCGTCGCCTGCGCCGCCCAGTCCGGCCGGGTCGGATGCGCCCCGGGGGCCGGGCAGTCGGCGCGTTCGCACGAGCAGTGCTCCCGGCCCCCCAGCACCTCCAGCCAGGTGCCGGGGAACACGTCCCAGTGCCGCTCCTCCGCGTACCGCACGGCGCTGTCCAGCAGCGGTTCGCGGCGCTGCGTGGGAATCTGCGCGGCGTCGGTGACAGCCGTCACTCCGATGGTCTTGTCCATGCTGAACACAACTGCCGCCCGGACCTCGGGTTACGGGCGCACGGAGCGTGACGACGGCGCGTCCGGTTCGCGCGCCCCCTCAGCGCGCCGGAGCAGCGCTCCTGGCCCCGATTCCCTTGTCCCATCCGCACGCGGGGCGCACTGGTGCATGGGCGGGGGCGCGTGTGAAGTTGCGGCGTGTCGGTGGGTAACCACAACCGGTGACCAGAAGTTGCCATCGGGGAGGCGTGAGGCGAGTCACACACACCTCGCCGCCGAGTGGGCGGCGTTTCCTGAAAGTTACCGAAGATTGCTGATTTCGACCATCGTACGCATTCACGGCGTATTCGCCGGGCAGTGATCGGTCCGTCGACCACTGCGGCCACAGGGGGCATCCATTGGCAGCCAGACCTCTCGTCGCCCGTCAGCCGAACGAACGGCTGCAGACGCTGATCCAGGAAGCCGGCTGTTCCAACGCCGGCCTCGCCCGCCGAGTCAACATGGTCGGGACCGAGCGCGGTCTCGATCTCCGTTACGACAAGACATCCGTGGCCCGCTGGCTGCGCGGTCAGCAGCCGCGCGGCCGGGCCCCGGGGATCATCGCCGAGGCCCTCGGCCGCAAGCTGGGGCGCACGGTCACCATCGACGAACTGGGGATGGCCAACGGCAAGAACCTCGCCTCGGGCATCGGCCTCCAGTTCGCGCCGACGGTCGTCGGCGCCATCGAGCAGGTCTGCGAGCTGTGGCGCAGCGACGTGGGCCGGCGCGACTTCCTGTCCGGGTCGGCCGTCGCGTCGTCCGCGCTCGTCGAGCCCAGCAGGGACTGGCTGATCACGGGCGCGGACGCGGCGGTGGCGCGCAACACCGGTGCCCGGGTGGGGGACGCGGACGTGGCGGCGGTCGCCGCGATGACGGACGCGCTGGTCGTTCTGGACCACCAGTTCGGCAGCGGCCATGTCCGCCCGGTCGTCGTGCACTATCTGAACAGCGTGGTGTCCGGGCTGCTTTCGGGGTCGTACCGGGAAGCGGTCGGCCGCCGGCTCTTCGCCGCCGTCGCCCGACTCACCGAACTGGCCGGGTACATGGCGGTGGACACCGGCCAGCCGGGGCTCGCCCAGCGGTACTACATCCAGGCGCTGCGGCTCGCCCAGGCGGCCGGGGACCGGGGATACGGCGGCTATGTGCTGGCCGCGTCGATGAGCCATCTCGCGGCCCAGCTGGGAAATCCGCGCGAGATCGCGCAGTTGGCGCGGGCGGCGCAGGAGGGTGCGCGCGGGCAGGTGCCCCCGAGGGCGGAGGCCATGTTCCTGGCCGCCGAGGCGCGCGGGCACGCGCTGATGGGCGACGCGGGCCAGTGTGACGCGGTCGCGGGCCGGGCCCTGAGCGCGCTGGAGCGCGCCGATCCGGAGAGCGACGAGGACCCGGTGTGGATCGCGCACTTCGACCACGCCTATCTGGCCGACGAGTTGGCGCACTGCTACCGGGACCTGGGGCAGCCCGAGGCGGCGGCCCGCCACGCGTCCGACGCGCTGGCCGGACACCCGGAGACCCGGGCCAGACGCCGGGCGATCGGACTGATCCTGCTGGCCACGGCGCAGGTTCAGCAGCGCGAGGTGGAGGAGGCGTGCCGGACGGGCACGCGCGCCGCCGAGTTGCTGGCCACGCTGCGCTCCAGCCGGGGGGCGGAGTATCTGGACGATCTCCAGCAGCGGCTGGAGCCGTACGGCACGGAGTCCGCGGTCCGGGAGTTCAACGCCCGGCTGGAGATCCAGGCGGCGTGACACGGATTGGCCACAACTTCCGCCGGGAGCGCGGCGGTCCGGCGGTCGTGGGGTCCTCGTGCGGGGGTCGTACGGCCGCCGGCGGCGGAGGCCGTAGGGCCACCGGGCGACGGGGGAGCGGGTGTACGGCGGGGCCGGCGGGACGCGGGTGACCGGGCAGCGACCGGTCCTGAGCGGGCCATGACCGGGTCCCGGCCGGGTCGTGGCGGGCTCGTGGCCGGGTGTCCGCCGGGTCGTGGCCGGGGAGGACGGGGCCAGGTGACGGCTTGGTGCGGCCGGTCCGGGGGGACGGCCGCGCCGGGGGGTGTCTTGAACAGGCGGGTCCTGACCGGTTCCGGGCGCGTAGCAGGCCCCCCGATTCACCCGGTAGCGTGAACTGACGGTTCCGTAGGTCCACGCTAGGAGTCCCGGTGACGCAAAGCGGACATAGGGACGAGCCGCAGTCGCCTGCCGCTCGGCCCGCGCACGAAGGCATCGTGCTGCCCGCCGACGGCGGTCCCCCCGTGATGCCCGGTGCCCAGGCACCGGTCCCGGGCGAACAGTCCGGCCCGGCGGGCGGGCAGCCGTGGGGGCAGCCCTGGGGCCCGGGGGCGCCCGAGCCGGGGCCCGAGGCTCAGCCACCGCAGTATCAGCAGGGGCAGGGGCAGGGGCAGTACGGCGGCGGGAGCGGGAGTGTCGGCGGGGGTTACGGCTACCCGCAGCAGGCCCAGCAGCCGCACCCGTACCAGGACCCTCAGCAGCAGCCGTACCAGCAGGCGCCTCCGCAGCAGTCCTACGGGGCGCACCAGGGCGGTTCGTACGGCGCGGGCGCGCAGCCGTTGCCGGCCGAGGCACCGCCGTCGGGCGGCAGCGCGGACGCGACGCAGTTCCTGCCGCCGGTGCCCGCCGCCGGGGCCGCCGACGCCACGCAGTACATACCGCCGGTGCCGCAGTACCAGCAGGGCCACCACGCCGGCGGCCTGCCGCCCGAGCAGTCCGCCGAACCGCCCATGTACCCCGGCACCGCACACCAGCCCCCGTATCAGCAGGGCACCTCCGACGCGGACGCCACCCAGTTCATCGCGCCCGTCCCGGCGGCGGGCCCGCACGACATCCCGCCTCCCGGCGGGGCGTACGGCGGCATGCCCGGCGGCCCCGGCGCGGCCAACGCGTCGGGAGAACGTCAGCCGCCCGCCGAGTTCGACAACCTCTTCCGTACGGAAGGCCAGGGCGGGGCCCAACTGCCCGGCGAGACGCAGCAGTTGCCGCAGATCGACCCGGGCGCGGCCCCCGGCGGTCCGGTCCGGGGCCGGGGCCGCGGCAGCGCCCAGGGCGGCGGACAGCCCCCGTACACGCGTGCGCGCGGGGCGCAGGAGCCGTCGGGGCCGGGCGGCGGGCGGGCCGCCGGGCGCCGCAAGTCCTCACCGCTTCCGCTGATCGCGGCGGTCGTGGTCGGCTGCGCGGTCCTCGGCCTCGGGGCGGGCTGGCTGATGAGCGGCGACGACTCCGAGAAGGAGAACACCAACCAGACCGTGTCGTCGGACGCGTCCCCGTCCGCCCCCGGCGACGACGGGGCGGCGGACGACCCGGCGAAGCCGCAGGCCGAGGAGCTCGACAAGCTGCTCGCCGAGAGCAACGACAGCCGTGCGGCGGTGATCAGCGCGGTCGAGTCGATCAAGACCTGCCAGAACCTCGACAAGGCCGTCAGCGATCTCCAGGGCGCGGCCCAGCAACGGCGCGACCTGGTCACCCGGCTCGAAGGGCTGACCATCGACCAGCTGCCCCGCCACGGTCAGCTGTCGTCCTCGCTGACCACGGCCTGGCAGGCGTCCGCGTCGGCGGACGACCACTACGCGACGTGGGCGGCTGAGGCGAAGTCGAAGAAGGGCTGCCGGGGCGGCAAGGCCCGTACGACGCAGTCCGCCGCCGAGGGCAACCGCGCGAGCGGCGAGGCGACGGCGGCCAAGCAGAAGGCCTCGGGCCTCTGGAACGGCATCGCCACCAAGTACGGCCTGACGGAACGCGCTCCGACGGAGCTGTGAGCGGGGGCGGCCGGGGGCGGCCACCGGATCGGAGGCGGTCGCCCGCCCGCCCTCCGGCGCGGCACGGCTCCGGCCCGGTGCGCCGGACGGCCCGGCGTGGCCCGGCCGTGGAGACAGCCGGCGCGGGGCGCGGGTGCGGTGCCGGGGCGGGAGGCGCTGGGCGGGGCGCGTGCTTTCCCCCGGGGCCCTGCGTGGCGATGGCCGCCCGCCGGGCCGAGGGCTGTCGCGACGGGGCGCGGGCGGGGCCAGACACTCCATCAGGACCACGGTAGGTGCCGGACAGCCGGTCGGGGCGGGCGCCATGCAGGGGTTGCCCGTAGGGCGCCACGTGAGCGCTGGGCCGGCCCTGGGTCAGAGCCGCGTGACGCCCGGTCGACCTGATCTTCCCCAGGAGTCCCGCGCCCCGTCCGCGACGGGGCAGGACCGGGGCCGACGGTGCTGCCGGTGCCACCGCCCCCGTCGCCCCCGTCGGCCCCGTGGGTGCCGTTGGCGCGGTCGATTCGGGCGCGGCGCCCGTCCCACACCGGGCACGCGCGCTGATGCCCGTTTCTTCGTGCGGCTCGAGCTGACCGGCCACGGGCCGTAGTCCCTCGGGATGTGAGCGCCGGACGGGCCTTTGCCGGGGCATGCGCGATGCCCTTTTGGCGCGCTCTCCCGAGGAGCCCCGTGGCTGCTCGTGCGACAGTTGCCCACCGAGCCGGAGGCTGTCGCGACGGGGCAGGGCCAGCCCCGGCTCCGGGCGTGTGCGACGCCCCCCTCCGCCCCCGTGTCGCCGGCTCGGCGTCCGTACCCCCTACGCGCCGCGCCCCGCGTCGCTCAGCGTGCCCCGGACGTCCACGAAACCGTCCTTCAGGGCCACCAGCAGGCCGTCGCGGACCACCTGGAAGGTGACCTCGCTGTTGACGATGCGCGGGTAGCCGGGGGAGCCGAGCATGTCCTCGTACCGCCAGCGCAGTGTGGGTGTCAGGCCGCCGGTCTCGACCTTCGCGCCCTTGTCCAGCGCGTGCGACAGCGCGCCCGAGGTGACCGTGTCCTTGGCGATCGACTCGATGAGGGATCTGAGGGCCGTGTACGCGATCCACGTCGTCTGCACGCCGGGGTCCGCCGGATCGATGGCGGTGTCGCCGAACGCGTGCTTCCGGATCACCTCCCGCATCGGCCCCCACGCCGGGTCCTGCGCCTGCGGGTACCAGCCCGTGACGTACGCGCCCTCGAAGGGCCCCTTCGCCCCGCCCGTCCGGTCCACCAGGGGCTGGCCGATGCTGCCGAGCACCGAGGAGATGCGGACGTGGTCGCCGCTGCCGTCGTCGGGCAGCCGGCGGTAGGAGTCGAAGAACGTCTCCGTACGGTCGCCGAGCACCGCCGTCACGCAGCCGTCGCCCGCGTCGGACGCGTGGTCGCGGGCCTTGCGGGCCGGTTCGGTGTAGTCGGTGGCGTCCTCGGCGGCGCGTATGTCCGTCGCCCTGCCGTTGTCGCTCTTGTCCTTGCCCTTGCCGAGGCCGGAGTTGAGCAGCTCCGGCATCGCGTCGCCGGTGATGGTGTCGGGCCGCACGATGGAGACCCGGCCGCACTCCCCGCCCAGCTGCATGCCGTTCCCGGCCAGCAGTGACGCCTGGCCGCCGTTGACCGGGTAGGAGACGTAGCTGGAGAACTCGCGCTCGGCTATGCCGTAGCCGCCGAGATACGGGATGCCGGCCGCCTCCAGCGGCGCGATGAAGGCGTTGCCGTGCTGGCTGTACGAGCCCACGACGGCTGTGACGTCCCGGTCGGCGGCCAGCCGAGCGCAGTCGGCCGCGCCCGCGGACGTGTTGCGCTCGTTGCAGGTCAGCACGCGCAACTCGTGACCGTCGATGCCGCCGGACGCGTTGACCCACCGCGCGTACGCCTTCGCCATCGCGGGCATGCCCGCCATGTTCGTCGCGGAGGTGCCCTGGGGCGCCCAGGTCATGACGGTCACGGGCTCCCTGGAGCCCCCCGAGTCCCCAGGGAGACCGCCGCAGCCGGTGACCACCCACGTACCGGCCGCCACCGCGCACAGGGCGCGGAAGGCCGAACTCCGACGGAGGGGACGAGGAGTGGAGGAGCGCTGCCGCCTACCAGTCATGTGCCCACACACTTCCGGTCGGCAGGTAACTGCCAGGTGGAGGTTGTTCAACCGGACATGACCGGAAGGTGAATTACGGGGGCCCCTCCGGCCGCCCGCGATCGGACCGTACGATCGACTGCTGTGCAGCAAGGTTCGGAGAACTCTTCCCGTCGCGGCCGTCGCTCCCCCACCATGGGCGGCATGCCGCTCAATGACATTCCCTGGTGGCGCTGGCGCAGCAACGTGCGCTCGGCGCTGCACATGCTGTCCGACCCCGTCTTCCACCAGGAGTACTGGCTGGCCGGGAGAGAGGGGTACGGCGACGTCACCGACGCCGTGTACCGCCTGGTCGAGGACACCTGGCTGGACAACTGGTCGGCCGAGAAGTACGTCGGGACGATCTTCCGTGACTCGGGTGAGGCCGCGCTGGTCGACGTCGCCGTGCTGCGGGTGCTGCGGATCATGCACCAGGTGGGGCCGGACGCGCCGATCGCGGTGTATCTGGAGCATCACGGCTGGCCGGAGGCGGTACGGGCGGCACGCGAGGCGCATGTACGGCTGGCCGTCAACGACGGCGAGGACCCGGACGCGCTGCCGCGCTCGCTGGACGTACTGCGGATCATGACGCGTTCCGCCTGATCCGGTCTGTCGGATCCGGTCTGCCGGGTTGGACTGGTCGGATCGGACCGGTCGGATCCCGTCCATCTGTCCGGGGCGGTCCGCCTGGTCTGTCCGGTCCGCCCGGTCCGTCTGATCCCGTCCGTCCGGGCCGGTCCGGACGGTCCGAGCTGGTCCGTCCGATCCTGTCCGTCCCGACCGGTCCGCCTGGCGGTCACGTCCGTCCCGGACGGGCCCCGTGTGAAATCCTCTGGCGTCATGAGCGCCCCGCAGCAGCCCGCCGCCCCGGCCGACCGGCCCGCCCTGTCCGACCAGTACGTCCTGACGCTGTCCTGTCCGGACAAAAAGGGCATCGTGCACGCCGTGTCCAGTTTCCTCTTCATGACCGGGTGCAACATCGAGGACAGCCAGCAGTTCGGCGACCGCGACACCGGCCTCTTCTTCATGCGGGTCCACTTCTCGGCCGAGGAGCCCGCGACCGCGGAGAAACTGCGCGCGAGTTTCGCCGCCGTCGGGGACTCCTTCCGGATGGACTGGCAGCTCCACCAGGCCGGGGAGCGGATGCGGGTCGTCCTGATGGTCAGCCGGTTCGGCCACTGCCTGAACGACCTGCTCTTCCGGTCCCGTACCGGCGCGCTCCCGGTGGACATCGCCGCCGTCGTCTCCAACCACACCGACTTCGCCGAGCTGGTCGCCTCGTACGACATCCCCTTCCACCACATCCCCGTCACCCGGGACACCAGGGTGGCGGCGGAGGCGGAACTGCTGGAGCTGGTACGCGCCCAGGACGTCGAACTCGTCGTGCTCGCCCGCTACATGCAGGTCATCTCCGACGATCTGTGCAAGCAGCTGAACGGGCGGATCATCAACATCCACCATTCCTTCCTGCCGAGCTTCAAGGGCGCGAAGCCCTACCACCAGGCGCACGCCCGGGGCGTGAAACTGATCGGCGCGACCGCCCACTACGTGACGGCCGAACTGGACGAGGGCCCGATCATCGAGCAGGAGGTCGAGCGGGTCGGCCACGAGGTCAGCCCGGCGCAACTGGTCGCGATCGGGCGGGACGTGGAGTGCCAGGCGCTGGCGCGCGCGGTGCGGTGGCACGCCGAGCACCGGATCCTGCTGAACGGTCACCGCACGGTGGTCTTCGGCTGAGGGGCGAGGGCCCAACGCTGTTTTGGGGGTCGGGGGTTGGGGGTCGGGGGAGACCGTCGAACGGGACGGGCGTTCAGAGCCGGCTCAGCGACGCCGCCGTGAACAGGACCTCCCGGACCGCCTCACGGTCGCCGCCCTGACCGGCGGCGGCATCCTCCGGCGAGATGTGCCCCGCCACCAGCAGACAGAACTCGACATCCTCCAGAGCCACTTGGGCCACCGCGCAGTCCGGCGAACCGACCGCGGCCGGTGAGTCCAGCGGGATGAACCAGTTGCCGCCGCCCGGCCCCTCGATCTCCAGATGCAGCGAACGCCCCGGCGAACCGGGCACCACGAGATGCCGGGCGGGCCCGGCCAGCCCCGCCCGGCGGCGGCCCGCGAGGGCGGACGGGATGAGCTGCGCGGCGAGGCCGATCATCCCGTTCAGATGCGGGCCGCTCGGCGTGGGGTACGGGTAGTCCACCGCCTCCGCGATGTCCGCGCCGTGGATCCAGCACTCGAAGGCCCGGTCGATCAGCGCGTCGCGCAACGGCAGTGCGAACTCGCCGTACGAGACGGAGAGTTCGGCGGCCCCGCGCCCCGCGAAGGACACCGTCCTGATCAGTGCGTGCGTCTGCTCGCGCCACGGCTCGTGGATCGTGCGGGTGGGCGGCGGATGCGCGGTACGCCAGAACGCCTCGGTCCGGTCGGTCGGCGACTGCGGCGCCCGCGCGCCGAGCGGATCGTCAAGTCCCAGCGCTGCGGCCACCAGCCCGTCGACGGACATCAGATGCCCGATGACCCCGGCGACCGTCGCCCGGCGCGCGGTGGGCTCCTCGCGCTCGAACCACTTGAGCTGGAGCGGCGCGTGCCATTCGGCGTCACCGATGTCGCGCAGCAGCGCGTCGAGCCGGGCGGTCTCGGCGTCGTACGGGGTGGCCCACACCGGGACCGGGATACGGGCGGCCCGGCGTTCGAGACAGCCCTCCAGCACCCGGGCACGCAGCGGCGGCGGGAGGTCGAGATTGCGGGAGGTCTGCAACAGGCCGACGGCGTCCCGCAGCCGGAGAGCCTCGTCCGCGCAGGGGGCGCACTCGGTGAGGTGCTCCTCGACGTGCGTCGTCTCCTCGGGGGAGCACGCGGCCAGCGCCCAGGCGCCGAGAAGGGACTTCAGGACGGAGTGCGGGGGCGGTGGAGCGGGCTCGGCGGGCTCCACCGGGTGCCGGGGCGGCGGCGGAGTGCCGTACGGCGGCCGATACCCGCCGGGCGTCATGGGGTACTTCCCGGCCGGGGCGGACGCGTCAGCGGGATCGAGCGGATCGTGGGAATCGGGCGGCCGGGGGAGAACGTCGGGCTCGGGCTCGGGGGGATCGTGGGCAACGTCCGGCCCGGGGCGATCCGGCGGGTGGGCCGGTTCCCGGGGCGGGCCGGGGGCCGCGCCCGTACCGCCGACCGGCGCCGCACCCTCGGCCGCGGCACCACCTGTTCGGCGTGCGGCGCCTGTACGGGCCGCACCGTCTGTCCGGCCCGCAGCGTCTGTCCGGCCCGCAGTGTCTGTTCGGTCCGTGCCGTCCGGGTTGGCTGTACGGGCCGTCCCGCCCACACCGCCCGTACCGCCCGCACCAACCGCCCGGTCCGTGCCATCCGTGCTGGCTTTACGGCCCGTACTGCCCGTGTCGTCCGCACCGCCTGTCCGGCCCGTGCCGTCCGCGCCAGCGGTATCGCCCGTACCGCCCGCACCAACCGCCCGGTCCGTGCCATCCGTGCTGGCTTCACGGCCCGTGCTGTCCGGGCCAGCCGCACCGTCCGTGGCAGCTGAACGGCCCGTGCCGTCCGCGCCAGCGGTATCGCCCGTACTGCCCGTGTCGTCCGCACCGCCTGTCCGGCCCGTGCCATCCGCGCCAGCGGTACCGCCCGTACCGCCCGTGCCGCCTGTTCCGTCGGCCTCATCCGTTCCGTCGGTCCTTCGGGCGTCGGCGCCCTCGCCTGCCCCGCCACCCCCACCCGCCTCGCCGTACTCGTCGTTCCCGTCCGCGCCACCCGACTCGTCCGCCGCACGGGTCGTACGGGCCGCACGTGCCGCGTCCTCGACAGCGCGGCGCAGTACGTCCGCAGCGGGGGGTTCCAGGTCGTCGGCGGCGGCACGCGGGCCCGGTATGCGCGGTACGCCGCGCACCTCCTCCGGCCCGTCCGGATCGCCCCGGCCACCGTTCCGGCCGCCGCCGAGCCGCCCGCTCACAGCGATCCTCCGGGTGCGGGCGGCGCCGGGTCGTCCACGGGCAGCGGGTTGGCCGACGACAGCAGTTGCAGGCCCAGCCGCAGCCGGCGCCGTGCCTCGTCGTCGGTGACCCCGAGATCGGCGGCGGTCTGCCGGTAGTCACGGCGCTGGAAGTACGCCTGGTCCAGCGCGGCACGCAGCGGCGCGGGCATGGAGGTGACGATGTAGTCGGCGCGGGCGGCGGCGCACGCGGCGCGGATCTTCCGCTCCAGCTCCTCCGGGCTGCCCCCGCCGCCCGCCAGGTGGGCGGCCGTCTCCCGCTGCCGCAGCCGGTCCACGGCCCGGTGGCGGGCGAGCTTGGCGATCCAGGACCGCATCGAGCCCTCCTTCGGGTCGAAGACGTCCGGGTGCTCCCAGACGTACCCGAAGACCTCTCCGGTGACCCCGTCGGCGGCCTCGCCGTCGTCGAGCACCCGGTACGCCAGGCCGTGCACGAGCGACGCGAAGCGGTCGTACAGCTCGCCGAGCGCGGCGGCCTCACCCCGTGCGAGCCGCTGCTGAGTCCTGCGGTCCCAGCGGAGCGGTGTGTCCTTCGCCATGAGACCCCCAGCCCTGTGACTCAGCCTGCGACTGCTCCGACCCGGCACCACGACGGTCCGGCACCGCCTCACGATCCCGCACCGCGACGATCCGCGATCACGTTCCCGCACCACGACGGTCCGGCATCACGATCCGGCCTTCCGGTCCGGCATCACGATCCGGCCTTCCGGTTTGGCATCGCGACCCGACCCCCTCGTCCGGTCTCCGCCGCATCGAATGTACTGGCCAGTGTCATCGACGTGCGCCCCTTTGCGTCAAGTGCGCCCCCTGAGGCCGTCCGCGATGGTATGGAATTTCGCCGACGCCCGGCCGCCCCGCGTGGCCGTTGTGTTTCATGGAGGGAGAGACGGGCAGCCGCGAGGAAGCAGGACGATCTCCGGTGAAGTTCCGGAATCCAGGACTCCGTAAGGTGGCCCGGATCGGTTTCGAGGGAAGGTCCAGGCGTGACGCTCAAGGTGGAGAAGGAGGAGCACGGTCTGTGGACCGTGCTGCGCATCGCCGGAGAACTGGACCTCGTGACCTCGCCCGAGGTCCGTCAGCATGTCCACGACGCGGTCGCCGAGGGGCGCCGCGAGCTGGTGCTGGACCTGTCCGACGTGTTCTTCTGCGACTCCAGCGGGGTCGGCGTGCTGATCGCCTCCCGCAAGTTGATGCGCTCCTGCCAGGGACGCCTGCATCTCATCCTGCCCGCGCACGGCGCGGAGGAGGGCTCGCACGTCAACCGCGTCCTCGCGGCCCTCGGCGTACGCCGCCTCTTCGAGGTCTACTCCGACGTGTCCGACGCCGTGGACGACGAGGCCCAGCCCCTCTCCGCGTAGGCCAGCCCTTCCGTCCGCGCAGGCCGGCCCTTGCCGGTGTGAGCCCGGCCTCTGCTCCGGTGCGCCCTCCCGGTGCTCCCACCCGCGCACCCGCCCTGACACGGCCCTCTCCCCATGCGCACAGCCCTTCTCCGCACGGCAGGCTGTCCGATTGGCGCGACCGGCTGTCCGCCCGGCAGAGTTCAAGCCCTCACACAGTGGGCCCCCGGCGTCGTACGCTCCCCTTCATGGACAGCGCAGAGTACGAGGGCAAGATCGCCTCACGTTTCGCCGCCTTCGACCAGGACGGCAACGGCTACATCGACCGCGAGGACTTCAGCGGGGCGGCAGCGGCACTGCTCGCCGAATTCGGTGTCACCGCACGATCCGACAAGGGCCAGGCCCTCTACAGCGGGGCCGAGGCATTCTGGCAGGGCATGGCGGGCATCGCCGACGTCGACGGCGACCAGCGGGTCACCCGCCAGGAATTCATCACCGGCGCGGCGAAGCGGCTGCGTGACAGCCCCCAGCGGTTCGCCGAGATCGCCCGGCCCTTCCTGCACGCCGTGATCGCCATCGCGGACGAGGACGGCGCCGGGGTGACCCCCGCGGCGGCCGAGCGGGTGCTGCTCGTGCTGGGCACGGACGCCACGCTGGCGTCGGGCGCCGCCCAGGGGCTGGACGCCGACGGCGACGGCCGGATCGGCGAGGAGGAGATCCTGAAGGCGTTCGCCGCCTACTACGTGACGCCCGAGCCGTAAACCGCGGGCGCACCGGAGAGCGTCACCGTGTGTGACATTCGCGCCCGCGCGCATGTCGATACCGGGTTGTGTCCTTCGGACGACCCGTCACGGGCCGGAGTCGGCAACGGGCTCCGGTACGCTCGCTCGGGTGCGAGTGGTAGTGAGGCGTTGCGGATCCGGTGTGGCCTGTACGGCGACGCCGGACCGGGGAGTGCCTGCTGATTGCACCGTTCGAAGACGCCGGACGCGTCCTTGTTCGACTCCCCGCAGAGCGCGTCGCACAGCATGCCGCACGGGTACTCCTTCGTGTTGGAATATGCCCGAAGCGCTTGTTGCGGTGACTGTACGTCAACCATGCTGTCCCACAAGGGAATCACGTTCTGTGACCTTGTCGTGGACCTTGTCGAGGCGCGAGGCGATGTGCCCGCCGGTTCGGATGGTGTGAGCGGTGCAGGTACTTCAGATGCAGCTGGAAGTCGGGGCCGATCCGGCGGAGGTCGGCCGGGCCCGTCGATGGGCGAGGTCGCGGCTCATCGGTTCCGGCATGGACGACGACGAGCCGGTGGCGCAGACGCTCATCCTGCTGATCTCCGAGCTCGTCACCAACGCCGTTGTGCACACCGGCTGTCCGGCCGTGCTGCGGATGCTGTTCGGGTCGGGGGCCGCCGAGGCCGGGACCGTACGGGTCGAGGTCGCCGACACCAGCGCGCGGCCCCCCAGCCCGCGCCACGCGCACGGCGACGACACCAACGGACGGGGCCTGGAACTGGTCGACGGGCTCGCCGACCGGTGGGGCTGGCAGCCGGAGGGTTCCGGCAAGCGGATCTGGTGCGAGGTGGACCGGAGCGAGCCGGCCGAGGGGGCGGAATACACGCCGCCGACACCGTCGCCGTCTCCCGTGCGGTACGCGGGGATCGGGCGGTACACGGTCGACCTGTCGGGGTTGGGCGTAGGGACGGGTGCAGGGGCCGGTGTGGGCGGGCTGTCGGGGGGCGGGTGGTCCGCCGGCTGCGAGCGGGACCTTCCGCCGGGTACGGCCGGGACCGAGGCCGGTGCCAGGAACGAGGCCGGGGCGCGGAACGAGGTCGGCACCCGGGCCCGGACCGCCGCCGATGCCAGGGCCGACGGGTCGTCGAAGGCCGTCACGCAGTCCGGAGAGCCGTCACGGTCGAGGTGACCGCGGCCCCGACCCCGGCTCCGGCTCCGACCCCGGCTCCGGCTCCGACCCCGGCTCCGACTGCGGCTCCGACCCCGGCTGCGCCTTGGTCCCCGTTCCCGTCTCCGAGTGCGCCTGTGCGTACGGGTGTTCCCTGGCCGGGTACCGCCCGGAACGTCCGCCGGTAGACGGTCGGCGAGACCCCGAGCGCCGCTTGCAGATGCTGGCGCATGGACTGCGCCGTACCGAATCCCGCGTCCCGTGCGATCTGGTCGACGGACAGATCCGTCGCCTCCAGCAGATGCCGCGCCCGCTCGACCCGCTGCCGCACCAGCCACTGGCCGGGGCTGATCCCGGCCTCCTCCCGGAACCGGCGCGTGAACGTCCGTACGGACATCGACTCCTGCTCCGCCATGTCCCTCAGCTGGATCGGTTCGTGGAGCCGGGCGAGCGCCCAGGCCCTGGCCGCTGTGGTGGTCGCCAACTGCGCGTCCGGGACGGGGCGTTGGATGTACTGGGCCTGGCCGCCGTCCCGGTGCGGCGGGACGACCGTGAGCCGTGCGACGTTGTTGGCGACGGCCGCGCCGTGGTCCCGGCGCACGATGTGCAGACAGAGGTCGATCCCGGCGGCGACCCCGGCCGAGGTCAGGACGTCGCCGTCGTCGATGAAGAGCACGTCCGCGTCGACCCTGATCCGGGGGAACGTCCGCTGGAAGTGCTCCGCCGACGACCAGTGCGTGGAGGCGGGGCGGCCGTCGAGGAACCCGGCGGCGGCCAGCACGTAGCCGCCGGTGCAGATCGAGACGAGACGGGTGCCGGGGCGCAGATGCGCGAGGGCGGCGGCGAGTTCGTCGGTGAGCCTGCCCTCCTCGTGGACCGGGCCCAGTTCGTACGAGGCGGGCACCAGCAGCGTGTCCGCGAGTGCCACGGCCTCCGGGCCGTTCGCCACGAGGATGTCGAAGTCCGCGTCCGTACGCACCGGGCCCGGCGGGCGGACGGAGCAGGTGATCACCTCGTACAGCGGAACGCCCGCGGGGCTCTTGGCGCGGCCGAAGATCCGCTGGGGGATGCCCAGTTCGAAGGGGAGGATCCCGTCGAGCGCGAGGACCACGACGCGGTGGCGCGGCGGGTCGGCGCGGCCGTCCGCACCGACCGCCGACTCCGTCCTGTCCGTCATACGAAAACTCCTGGTGGTCCAGACCAGCCCCTGATATCCCTCGATCCTGTGACTTCCAAGCGTCCGAGGGGCCCCGGCATTCCCGACCCGGCCGAGAGAACCGCGACAGGTCCGGCGAGAGGTCCCGTGACGGGCCCTGCGACGGGCCCTGCGACGGGCCCTCCGCAGGGTCCGGATCCAGGTCCGGATCCAGGTCCGGATCCAGGTCCGGATCCACGCTCCGATTCACGCACCGGTCCCCGCTCCGATTCACGCCCTGGTCCACGTTCTGGGCCGCCACTCGCCAAGCCTTCCGCGCGACCTCCCGCGATGCCGCTCTGGAACCGGGACTTCCGGCACTTCTTCCTCGCCAGGACCGTCGCGCGCTTCGGCGACGGCATGGTGCCCGTCGCGCTCGCCGCCGGGCTGCTCGACGCGGGGTACGGCGCGTCGTCCGTCAGCTTCGCGCTCGGCGCGTGGATGTTCTGCTTCGCCGGATTCGTCCTCTTCGGCGGGGTGCTCGCCGACCGGTTCACCCCGCGCCGGATGATGGTCCTCGCCGATGTGGCACGGCTGTTCGGCACGGTGGCGCTCGCGGCCGTTTTCGCCGGGGGAGCGCCCGCGCTGTGGCTCGTCTACGCGCTGAGCGCCCTCAACGGCCTCGGCGCCGCGCTCTTCCAGCCCGGCGTGGCCAGCATGCTCCCCGTGCTCTCGCCCGATGTGCAGCGCGGCAACGCGGTGTTGCGGGTCTCGGAGTCCCTGGCCACGATGGCGGGTCCGGCGGCGGCCGGCGCGCTGGCCGGGTTCGGCGGGCCGGGCACCATCTTCGGCGTCAACGCGGCGACGTTCGGCGTCAGCGCGCTCTGTCTGTTCCTGATCAGGACGGCCGCCACGGGCCCGGCACACGGCCACTCGATGCTCGGCGAACTGGTCGGCGGCTGGCGGGAGTTCCGCGCCCGCTCGTGGCTGTGGGGCGTGATAGCGGTCTGGACGGTGTACGGCGTCACGGTGCTCGGGCCGATGGTGCCGCTGGCGGCGGTCGTGGTCACCGACCGGTACGGCTCGACGGTCTTCGGTCTGATGATGACCGTCCACGGCGCGGGCAATGTCGCGGGCGGGCTGCTGGCCCTGCGACTGCGCCCGGCCAGACCGCTGTTCGCGGGGACCCTCGCGCTCACCGGTGTGATCGTGAACCTGCCGGTACTGGCGTACGACGTCCCGGCGCCGCTGCTCGCGGCGGGGTTCTTCGTGAGCGGCACCGGCCTGGCCTTCTGGCTGGTGATGTGGTCCACGACGGTCCAGACGAAGATCCCGCCGGAGGCGCTGAACCGGCTCCACGCGTACGATGTGGCCGGCTCCCTGATCATGCTCGCGGTCGGCCGCGCGCTGGCCGGGCCGGTGGCGGAGGCGGTCGGGACGCGCGAGGTGCTGATGGGCGGGGCGGTGGTGAACGTCCTGGTCTGCGCGACGCTGCTCGTGGCCCGCCCGATCCGCGACCTGCGCGCCGCGCCCCACGCTCGCCCCGCGCCACCGCCGACCCGCGCGTCCGCGCCCACGCGCCCGGCGTCGGCCGAGACGGGGAGGGGACCACTCCCGTAGCTCTCACCGCCATGGCTCTCACGACCCCGCCCCCGACCTCGATGGCCGAGACCTCGACGGCCGAGACGGGGTGGGACGCCTCCCCGGCCTCTCACGACCTCGACGGCCACGACCCCAGCGTCGGCAGGCCCGAGCAGCGGAGGGGTCTGCCGCTGCGGGAGGGCTACGGGAGGGTCCCCGCCCCGGCGTCGGCCGTCATCGGGGTCGAAGGTCGGCGCCTCCGTCGGCGTCGGCGCGACGGCGGGGGCGGGGCGTGTCCCTCCGGGGCGTGGGCGGGGCTGTGGAAGGCGGCGCGGGCCGAGGGGTGGGGCACGCCGCGCAGGTCGCGGCCGTGAGAGCCGGGGCGACGAGAGCTACGGGAGGGTCCCCGCCCCGCCCCGCCCGGTCCGGGCCGGGCCCGGCAGGGCGTCGGCCCGGCGGCCTGCCGGTTCTCGTGCTCCCGGTCTCGTGCTCCCGGTCTCGTGCTCCCGGTCCTCGTGGCCTCGGGCCTGACCGGACATCCGTCCTCGTGGCCTCGGCCCTCACGGGCCCCGGCCCCACCGCCCCCGCCCGCACCGGCCCGGCATCGCGTGGCCCGATCCTAGTGAGTGCTGGCCCCCGGGCCACTCGTACGATCGTGCCCCGGCCCGGATGCTTCTTGACGTGACACAGACAGCCGACACTCCCGCACAGGACCTCTCCCCGCGCCGGCGACCCCGGCCCCGAATACACCGGGCCTGGTTCGTCGCCGCCGTCGCCTTCGTGACGATCATCGGGGCCGCCGCCTTCGCCTCCCTGCCCGGACTGCTCATCGACCCCCTGCACGAGGAATTCGACTGGTCGCGCGGCGAGATCGGGTTCGCCGTCTCCGTCAATCTCGCGCTGTACGGGCTGACCGCGCCGTTCGCCGCCGCGCTCATGGACCGGTTCGGCATCCGCCGGGTCGTCGCCGTCGCGCTGACCGTCATCGCCACCGGCTCGGCCCTCACCGTCGTCATGACCGCCGCCTGGCAGATGGTCCTCTACTGGGGCGTCCTCGTCGGCCTCGGCAGCGGCTCCATGGCACTGGCCTTCGCCGCCACCGTCACCAACCGCTGGTTCGTCGCCCGGCGCGGACTCGTCACCGGCATCCTCACCGCCGCCGGCGCCTCCGGTCAGCTCGTCTTCCTGCCGCTGCTCTCCTGGCTCGTGACGAACCACGGCTGGCGCCCCGCCTCCGTCACCGTCGCCATGTCCGCGCTCGTCGTCGTCCCGTTCGTCTGGCTCCTGCTGCGCGACCACCCGGCGGACGTGGGGCTCGCGCCGTACGGCACCGACGAGTTCACGCCCAAGCCGCCCCCCGTGACCGGCGCGGCGCGGCGGGCCGTCACCGTCCTGTTCCAGGCCGCCCGCACCGGGCCCTTCTGGCTGCTCGCGGGGACGTTCGCGATCTGCGGCGCGTCCACGAACGGCCTGGTCAAGACCCACTTCGTCCCCGCCGCGCACGACCACGGCATGGCCATCACGGCCGCCGCCTCACTCCTCGCCGTGATCGGCGTCTTCGACATCGTCGGCACCGTCGCGTCGGGCTGGTTCACCGACCGCTTCGACGCGCGCCGGCTGCTCGCCGTCTACTACGCGCTGCGCGGCGTCTCGCTGCTCTTCCTGCCGATGCTGCTCGGCCCGGACGTCCGGCCGCCGATGCTGTTCTTCATCGTTTTCTACGGTCTGGACTGGGTGGCGACCGTCCCGCCGACGATCGCGCTGTGCCGCGAGTACTACGGCGCCGACAGCGCCATCGTCTTCGGCTGGGTGCTCGCCTCGCACCAGATCGGCGCCGGGATCGTGGCGTTCGCGGGCGGTGTCCTGCGGGACGTCACCGGCTCGTACGACCTGGTCTGGTACGCCTCCGGGGCGCTGTGCGCGGCGGCGGCGCTGATGGCTCTGCTGATCCGCAACCGTACGAAGGAGGCGTCCGACAGCCTGATCGAAGCGGCTTGACCGCCCGGATCGAAGCGGCTTGACCGCGCGGCTCAACGCTGCTTTGCCGCCCGGATCAACGCTGCTTGGCCGCGCGGGACTTGGCGGCCCGCGAGGCCACCGCCCGTGCTATCCGCTCCGAGTCCCGTGACAGTTCCCGCAGCATCCCGCTGATCGGGTTGGTGAAGCCCGTGAAGTACAGCCCCGGCGCCTTCGCGGACGTCCGCCCGCCGCGCACCACCGGGTGCCCCCGCTCGTCCAGCACCCCGAGGTGCCCCACCAGGCCCTCCAGGGCGCGGTGGTAGCCGGTCGCGGCGATCACCACCTCGGGGGTGATCCGCGAACCGTCCGCCAGCACCACCTTGTTGTCGTCGAACGACCCGACCGCCGCGACCGGTTCGACCTTGCCCTTGCGTACCGCCGCGATCAGCCCCATGTCCTGCACCGGGACGGCCCCCTCGCGCACCCGCGAGTACAGCCCGGTGTCGGGGCGCGGCAGCCCCCGGTCCGTCAGATCGGGCACCGAGATCCGGGCCATGATCCGGCCGGCCCGGTCGACCAGCCGCACCGGCAGCCGGCGCACGAGGATGCCGGTGCGCTGGGCGGGCCAGCCCGCGGTGGAGCGGCGCACGATGTGCGGGACGGTACGGACCGCCAGCCGCACCCGCGCCGCGCCGCCCTCCACCAGGTCGACGGCGATCTCGGCGCCCGTGTTGCCGACGCCCACGACGAGCACGTCCTTGCCCTCGTACGGGCGGGGATTGCGGTACGCGCTCGCGTGCAGCAGTTCACCGCCGTACGACTCCACGCCCGGCCAGGACGGCAGCCGGGGCGTGTGGTTGAAGCCGGTGGCGACCACGACGGCGGGTCCGGTCAGCTCCCGGCCGCCGGTGCCGTGCAGCAGCCAGTTCTCGCCGTCCGCCGACCGTTCGACGCTCGTGATCTCGACGCCGGTGACGATCTCCAGGCCGTGGAACTCCGCGTACTTCTCCAGGTAGCGCACCATGTGGTCGCGCGAGACCCAGCGGCCGAAGGACCGGGGCATCGGCAGGCCCGGCAGCGCGGAGAGCTTGCGGGTGGTGTGCAGATGGAGCCGGTCGTAGTGGCCGCGCCAGGAGGCGCCGACGGCCTCGGACTTCTCCAGTACGACGGCTCGTACGCCCCGCGCGCGCAGGGCGGCGGCGGCGGCGAGACCGCCAGGCCCGCCCCCGATGACGTACACGGGACGGTCGTTGGTGAGGTCGATGTCGCTGGCCATGAGAGCTGAGCGTAATCGAGTGGGCACTTGTTGGGTCTCGGTCAAGATGGGAATCGATTGCGAATCGGTCACGTCCGCGCAATTCCTGCGGGCAGCGGCTGAAACCACCGTGAAAGCGGCGTGAATCCGACGGCCCGAGCGGTGGCGTCCGTTCCGCCGATGCGGCCACCCGGTCCGGTTGCCGGGGAGGGTGTGGCGGGACCGGCCGACCGGGGTCAGGGCCAGAGCAGTTCGCGCGACCAGCCGCCGCCGGTCCCGGCGGGAGCGGGCGCGGGCGCAGGGGCAGGGACAGGGTCGGTGGCGGGAATCGGCCCCCGGCCGGAGGCCCGTTCGCCCTCCGTACGGCGGTAGCGCAGCCGTACGTGGCGGCGCTCGGCGTCGCCCTGGAAGAACTCGACCTCGTCGGCGTCGAGCACGTACCGCGTCCAGGTCGGTGCCGGTGCGTCCGGCTCGGTCCGGGCCCGCTCCCACGCGGCCCGCGACGCCCGCTCCAACTCACCGGCGGAGCCCAGCACTTCACTCTGCCGCCCGGTGAGGGCCGCGGCCAGCGCCCCGGTGGACCGTACGCCCAGATCGGCGCGGCTCTCCTCGGGCCCGGCGGCCAGCACCCGGCCCCGTACCCGCACCTGTCGCCCCTGCGCGGGCCAGTAGAAACCGAGCGCCGCCCACGGACGCTCCGCCAGCTGGCGGCCCTTCGCGCTGGTGGCGTGCGAGGCGAAGTGCCAGCCGCGTGCGTCGGCGTCGTGCAGGAGCAGCGTCCGTACGTCGGGGTGCCCGGCGCGGTCGGCGGTCGCGAGCGTCATGGCGTGCGGTTCCTCCTGCCCGGCCGCCACCGCCGCCACGAACCACCGCCGGAACAGCGTCAGCGGCTGATCGGGGACGTCGTCGGTGTCGAAACCGGCCAGACCGCGGTCCCAGACCCGCGCGCCCCGCAGGGCCTCGTGGAACGCCCGCCGCTCGTCGTCGCTCATGGCCCCATTCAACCGTGCGCGAGGGGCCGGGTACGGGAGCGCCGGCGGCGGATCAGCTCGCTGATCGGCCGCCGGCGTGACAGGACGGAGGAAACGCGGAACGAAGAGGGGGGAGGGAGGGTGTGGGGAGAGAAGCGGGACGCGGGACGTGGGCGGGCAGGGAGTGGAGGGGCGGGGAAGGTGGGCGCGGCCGTACCGGGCCGGTGCGCGGCTACTTCGCCGGCTTCCTGCCCGTGATGCCCAGATGGACCAACAGGGCCAGATTCGGGCGCAGTTCGGCCTGCTTCACGCCCCAGGTCTGGAAGCCCTTCTGGTGCCCCGCCACCGCGGCGAGCATGACCACCAGTGACCCCGCCATGGCGGCGGCGTTGACGTCCTTGTCGACCCGGCCTTTGGACTGGAGCTCCTTCACCGAATCCGTAAGGGAGTTGGTGACCGAACTCAGGATCTTCATGCGGATCTTGTAGAACCGCTTGTCGCCCTCGGCCGCGCCGAGATCGACGACCCTGAGGATCGCGTCGTTCTTGCGCCAGAAGTCGAGGAATCCCTCCACGAGTTCATCCGCGGTCTGGCGTCCCGCTTTACCCGCCCAGGAGCGCCCGGAGACCAGATCGGTCAATCCGCTGCCCTCCTTGGCCATTTCCTCGGCGATCTCAAGGACAGCGCCCTCGACGTCCGGGAAGTACTGATAGAAGGTCGCGGGTGAAGTGCCTGCCTTCCGGGCCACGTCGATGACTTTGACGTCCCGATACGGCGAGGTGCTGAGCATCTCGCTGAGGCAGTCGAGCAGCTTCTGCCGCGTCGCCTGGCCGCGCCGACCGGCCACGCGGCCGTCGACGGTACGTACTTGTCCTGTCATGCCGTCAGCTTACCGAGGGGTGATCGGAGCGCGATTCGGCCGAGTGCAAATGGGGAACCGCCCGCTGTTCGCAGGGGTCGGAAGCGGTCCGGCCGGGGCTGTCGGCCCGCTGCGGTGTTATTAACAGCCTGTGGACAACTTCGGTGGATAACTCATCGCACACGGACGCTCACCGGGGGACAATTAGCTAATTGTTCGATTTGCCCCGCCCTGCGCCCGACGAAATGCGCCATTAGCGTGGCCGGAAGACGCGCCGCTGGGGCGGTACGCACGTGGAGGAAGGAGCCGGACTCATGGTCGCATTCGCGGAAGGCGTGCCGTGCTGGGTGGATGTGTCGCTTCCCGACGTCCGGGCGGGCAAGCGTTTCTACGGCGACCTGTTCGGCTGGACATTCGACCCGGAAGGTGACGCGGACTCCGTCCCGGCATACGGGAGTTACGTGAACGCATTCAGTGACGGAAAGCGCGTCGCCTCCCTCGCCGCGAAGCGGGACGGCCGTATGCCGACCGCCTGGGGCGTTTATTTCGCGACATCGGACGCCGTCGCGCTGGTCGAGCGAATCAAGGAGGCCGGGGGCGGAATGGTGATGGATCCGACAATCGTCGGTCCGTACGGCACGATGGCGCAGGGCGTCGATCCCGGCGGCGCCGTCTTCGGCCTCTGGCAGCCCGGCTCGCACTCCGGCTTCGAAAAGCAGGGCGAGCCCGGATCTTTCTGCTGGGCGGAGGTCTATACGAGGGACAAGGAGAGCGTCGACCTCTTCTACGAGTCGGTATTCGGCTTCGTCGGCAAGGACCTCCCGGACGAACCGGCCGACTTCCGCGCCTGGTCCCCGGCCGGTTCCGAACCGGGCGGTGACAGCGCCGTCGGCGGGCGAAGTGTCATCACCGACGCATTTCCCAAGGAGATGCCGGGGCATTTCCTCGTTTACTTCTCCGTCGCGGACTGCGACGAGACCGTCGCCGAGACGGTACGGCTGGGCGGCCGGGTCCGGGAATCCGCCGCCGACACCCCGTACGGGCGGGTCGCCGGTCTCGTGGACAACCAGGGCGCGGCCTTCGCGGTCCTGGCGGAACCGGAGGCCGCCTGAGCAGCCGATTCGGGCGCCGTACGCAGCCGCGCCGGGGGCCCGCGCCGGTCGTCGTACGGCGGCCGGCCGGCCCGGACGGCACCCGCCCGCACCGGCTCCCGACGCCCCGGGGCGGGCCCTCCGCCGCGGGGTCCTGGCAACCCGCGCCGGTCCCCGCGCGTCATGGACTCATACGGACGGGATACTCACTCCGAACGCCGTACAGCGCAGTACAAGGACGTTCGTTCATTTCCTGTCCGAAACAAGGGGAGACACCCCGATCCGCCCCCGGGTTCGCAACCAACGGGCCAGACAGGAAGAATCAGGGGGCAGGGGGCCGTACCTTGGTGGCCCGTACGGGGAGGTGGGCAGGCAAGTGGAGCAGCTGACGCAGCACGATCCGAGACGTATCGGGCCCTTCGAGGTGCTCGGGCGCCTCGGCGCGGGCGGCATGGGGCTCGTCTATCTCGCACGCTCGGCCTCGGGCCGGCGTGTGGCGATCAAGACGGTCCGCACCGAGCTCGCCGAGGACCAGCTGTTCCGTGTCCGTTTCACCCGCGAGGTGGAGGCGGCCCGCGCGGTCAGCGGCTTCTACACGGCCGCCGTGGTGGACGCCGACCCACGGGCCGCCGTGCCCTGGCTGGCCACCGCCTACGTTCCGGCGCCCTCCCTGGAGGAGATGGTCAACCGCTGCGGCCCGCTGCCCGTACAGGGCGTGCGCTGGCTCGCCGCCGGCATCGCCGAGGCCCTCCAGTCCATCCACGGCGAGGGCCTGGTCCACCGCGACCTGAAGCCGTCGAACGTGCTGGTCGTGGAGGACGGGCCGCGCGTCATCGACTTCGGTATCGCCTCCGGGGTCTCCAACACCCGGCTGACCATGACCAACGTGGCCGTCGGCACCCCCGCGTACATGTCGCCCGAGCAGGCGCGCGACTCCCGCAGCGTCACGGGCGCCAGCGACGTCTTCTCGCTCGGCTCCACGCTGGTCTTCGCCGCCACCGGCCACGCGCCCTTCCACGGGGCCAACCCCGTCGAGACCGTCTTCATGCTGCTGCGCGAGGGCCCCGATCTGGAGGGGCTGCCCGACGACCTGCGCCCCCTGATCGACTCCTGCATGCAGATGGACGCCACCAAGCGGCCCACTCCCGCCGACCTCCAGTCGCAGCTCGCCCCGCATCTGTTCGCCTCGGGCAGCGACGACAGCGGTACGGCGTCGGCGTGGCTGCCCGCGTCCGCCACCGAGATGATCGAGGAGCGCCGGGGCGGCGGCCGGGTCAACGCTGCCGCCGCCGCGGCGGCGGCGCGTCCCCCGCTGCCCCCGCCGCCCTCCCACCACCCGCCGCCGCCCCCGCACGCACCCGACCGTGACGCCGCGTGGCGCCGCGCGGCCGGCGACGCCGCACCGGCCGTGCCCGGCCCGATGGGCGAGGGCCGGGGCGCCCCGGTCCGGCTCCCCGGCGCCCCCGTCCCGATCGGCCCCGGCCCCCGTGTCGCCGACACCCGCACCGCCCTCTCCGTGGACGCCGGTCCGACCACCGGCTGGATCCGCCCGCCCGCCGGGCTGACCGCCGCCGAGCCGCCGGCCGGTATGGTCCCGGCCCCCGCCGTCCCCCCGGGCCCGGCCCCCGACGGCGCCGCACCGGGCCGCTGGCGGCCCTGGCGCTTCCGGATGTCGAACGACGTCTGGGGCACACCCGTGGTCGACGGGGACCTGCTGTACGTCACCTCGTTCGAGGTGCACGCGCTGGACGTGGGCAGTGGCCGCCGCCAGTTCAAGACCCGCGACGTGGCCTGGGCGATGGCCGTCGCCGGAGGCCGTATCCACGCCTCCGACGGCCCGACGCTGTACGCGCTCGACGGCAAGGACGGCACCGAGCGCTGGCGGTTCCCGACCGACGCCTGGGTGTACTCGCTCAAGACCGACCGGGGCACCGTCGTCACCGCCACCCGCGGCGGCGGCGTCCAGGCGTGGGAGGCGTCCACCGGCGAGAAGCTGTGGCAGATCACCGGCGCCCAGACCGACTTCGAGACCCCCGAGGCCGGACCCACCATCGCCGACGGCACGGTGTACGTCTGGCAGAACGCCCGCCTCCGGGCGCTCGACGCGCGTACCGGCAACGAACGCTGGTCGTACCCCATCGGCGACGGCGCGTCCTGCGGGGGCGTACCGGTGCGCCTGACACCCGCGTCCGACGGGTCCGTCTATGTGGCGGCGGGCACCCGTGTGCTCTCCATCGACACCGCGAGCGGCCGGGTGCGCTGGCACTTCGAGTCGCCCGCCGTCTTCCTCTCACCGCCCGCCTTCGCGCCCGGCCCGGCCGTGACCGGCGGCGGTGTGTATCTCGCCGACTACCTCGGCACGGTGTACGCGCTGGACGCCACCACCGGCAAGGACCGCTGGCGCATCGCCACCGAGGCCCGCAAGTCCCTGGAACCGGTCCTGGTCACCGCCGGGAACGTGCACGTGGGCAGCGGAAAGGCGCTCTACACGCTGGACGCGGTGGCAGGTACGCCCAAGTGGCGCTTCGCCGCGGGCGGCGAGGTCGTCGGCGCGCCCGTCGTGGCGGACGGCAGGCTGCACTTCGGCTCGGCCGACCATGTCCTCTACACGCTGGACGCCGGCGGCGGACAGCTCCGCTGGAAGCTGGCGACGGGCGGCGAGATCACGGGCTCCCCGGTGGCGCGCGGGGGAGTGGTGTACGCGTGCAGCAAGGACCGCTGCGTCTACGCGCTGGACGCGATCAAGGGCACGGCCACGGGCCGGGGCGCCCGCTGACCGGCTCCGGCCGACTTGAGGCTCAACTCTCGTCCCGGCGGCGGCCGGTGTCGTCCGGCCCGGGTGGTGTCCGGGGCTGCTCCGTGGTGTCCCAGGACCGGGCGTCGGACTCCCAGACGCGCTGCTCGGTGCTGCCGGGCGCCGACTGGTCGTGGGGGGAGCCGTACGAACCGGGCGGTTCGTACCGGTCGTCACGGCCCTCGTACGGCTGATCCCGGTCGTCGTACCGGTCGTTCGCATCCTCGTACCGCTCGCTCGTGCCCCCGTACCGCTCGCCGCCCTGATAGCCCCGGTAGTCCTGGTCGTCGTACTGCTCCGGACCGGCGACCGGCTCGCTCGTGCCGTACGGCTCCGCACGGCCGTACCGCTCCTGCTCCCGTTCGCGGTTCCGCCCGCCCCCGACATACCGGTGGCCGCCTCTGCGGCGCGCCCGGCCGCTCATCACCCCCGCCGCGAGCAGCAGCAGCGCCCCGCCGCCGAAGGCGAGGGCCACCCCGAGGCCGACGCCGGTGCCGTCACCGTTCAGCGTCAGTCCGCCGGCGTGCTGCCCCTGCCGCACCGTCCACAGGACGGTGAATCCGAGCACGATCAGCCCGGCCAGCGCCACCAGCGGTCGCGAGCGCAGCACCAGGCCGAGCAGGGTGACCAGGGCGGCGAAGGCGAACGGCAGCAGAAGGGAGACCCACAGGCCGGAACTGGTGCCGGTGATGCCGTTGAACAGGTCCTCGACGCGGTAGTCCCGGCCGTGCCGGCCGTCGTACCACGCCTGGAACGGGCTCGCCACCGCGGCGGCGGCCCCGATGACCGCGAGGACCGACCCGATGATGTTGCGGACCATCGACGGCCTCCTTGGATCAGTGTGCGGAGCACCACGTCCAAATCCCGACGCTACGCCCGGGAACCGGGGGCCGCCAGATTTGGTCCCGTGCACCGAGGGCCGCCCCGGCCGCTGCTAGAGTGGCATGAGCCCGACAAAAGGGCGGAAAGACCGACCAACCGCATCACTTCACGCGTCGCACGACGCGTCACATTCAACGGGGGTTGAAGTGAAAATTCGCCATGTCCGTGCCATAGCCGTCTTCGGTATCGCCCTGGTCGCGCTGACCGGCGCCCGTGGCTCCGGCGGCGGCGGGTGCTCCAGTTCGAGCAGCTCCAGCAGTTCCAGCGGCAGCCACTTGGACAGCGACTCCGACGACGACTACGACGGCACGTCGGGCTCCGGCGGGGGCTTCTCGTCGGGCGGTGGCTCCAACGAGTACGACGCCGCGCGGGATCTGACGATCGGCGCGTGCGAGTACGACGAGGCCGACGGGTTCACCGCCGAGGTCACCGCCTCGAACACCGGTGACGAGATCTACGACTACACCTTCACCGTCGAGTTCAACGACGCCTTCGGGGCCACGCTCGCGAGCGAGTCCGGCGCCATCTCCCACGTCATGGCGGGCTCCACCAAGTCGCTCGACGTCCTCGTCCCGGACACCGGCGCCAAGGGCGGCGACGCCGGCGGCGAGTGCGAGGTCGTCGGCGCGACCCGCAGCACCGTCTGACGCAGACCGTACGGTCCGCCAACCGGCGCCCGTGCGGCGCCGTCGGCGGCGGCACACGAAGAGACGACGACCGCCGGGGCCCCCTGAACGGTCCCGGCCGTCGCCGTCTCTCGTGTTTCCCCCGTGTTCCCCCGCTTCCCCCGTGCTTCCCCCCGGTCTTCCCCCCGTCTCCCCTCTGTTCCCGAGCCCCCCGCGTCCCCCATGCTTCGCGGGACGGCCGCGGCGGCACCCTCCCCCGCCGCCGCGACCGCCTCCGGTCCGGCCGTTTCCCCCTGGTGCTCCGGCCGTTCCCCCGGTGGTCCCGACCGGCTCCCGCTGCTACTTCGGCGGCGCCGGAGTGTGGTGGTCACCCAGCGGCTTGACCGTCCCGTCCTTCGGCGGTGCCGGAGTGTGGTGGTCGCCCTGGGTGGTCGTGCCGTTCTTCGGCGGCGCGGGCGTGTGGTGGTCCCCCTGCGTGGTGATGTCGTCCGCGTTCTTCTCGGCGTTGCTCATCTTTCGCCCCTTGGGATTGCGCTGCTGGGATTGCGCTGTTCGTACGGAAAGCGGCCTTCCGCCCGGATACTCCCCCGAGGTCGCCGGGCAGAAGGCCGGTGAGACCCCCGTCTCCCTTCGGAAACGAGGGACCCGTTCGTCCCGTCTGCCCCCCGAGGCGACGGATCGAATGTGCACTGGAGCATGCCGAATGAGCATAAACATTCGATGAACGCCCAGGCCGGGCACCTCGTAAGGCATCGGACACCTCATCAGCCAGCCCCGCCCCGCGCGACAGCTCCGGGCCCCGAGAGCAAGCCGCCGCGCCGCACGGCAAACGACCGGAACCCCGGGGAAACGGCGAATCGGCGAATCGGGGACCACGACCGGAACCCCGAAGCCCGGGACGCCGCCTACGCCGCGCTGAGCGGCGGGGCCAGCAGCTCCCGTACCTCCTCGGCCTCCGCCGCGCCCGACGCCTCGTGCAGTGCCAGCGCCTCCCGCCAGCACACCCGCGCCCGGTCCGCCTGCCCCAGACTCTCCAGCGCCTTGCCCAGCGTGATCAGCAGATTGGCCCGGGTCCGGTCGCCGCCGATGCAGCCGAGCACCAGCGCCTGCTCGGCGTGCTGCGCCGCCCGTGCGGCCCGCCGCGCCGCCAGATGGGCCTGGGCGATCCGGAAGTGGGTGGTGCCCTCCCACAGCCGCTGCCGGTTCGTCTCGAACCCGTCCAGCGCCTCGGCCAGTTGCTCCAGCGCCTCCTGGTGCCGCCCCGCGTGGGTGAGCGCGATCCCCAGCGCGTAGCGGGCGTTGGAGAGCCGCAGGGTGTGGCCGATGGTGCCGTACACCTCGACGCCCTGCTCGGCCAGCGCGATGGCCCGCGTCGTACGGCCCAGGGAGAGCTGGATGCGCGAGAGGTTGCACAGGGCGCTCGCCTCGCCGGGGCGGTTGCCGTCGGCGCGCGAACCCTCCATCGCCCGGAGCAGATGCTCCTCGGCGTCCGTGAACCGGCCCTGGTTGAAGGCGATGATGCCCCGGTCGTTGTCCGACCAGTAGACGGGCGCCGGGTCCCGTACGGATTCGGCCAGCGCCGCCGCCTGCCGGGCCTCCTCGTCCGCCTCCTCGTAACGGCCCGCCACCAGATGGACGTTGGTCATCGACGTCCGCGCCCGGCCCTCCGTACGGGCGTCGCCCGCCGCGCGCGCCGCCGCCAGCGCCGAACGGGCCGCCGTCTCGTACGACTTGGAGTTGGCGCCCGACTCCGCCAGGTCCTGCGCGGCCCACAGCAGGTCGACGGCGCTCCGCAGCCTGGCCCCGCCCGCCGCCTGCCGGGCGCACGCCAGCAGGCAGTCGGCCTCCGCGTACAGCCAGTCCTGCGCCTGGTGCCGGTCGGTGAAGACCAGCCCCTCGTACTCCGCCGGCTCCAGATGGTCCCGGAGCCGGTCGCCCGGCCGCTCGATGGTGTAGACCCGCCCCGCCGTCACCAGATAGAAGTCCAGCAGCCGGGAGAGCGCCGACTCGATCCCGGTGGGCGGCTGTTCGTCGCGGTCGGCGCAGGCGCGCGCGTAGAGCCGGACCAGATCGTGGTAGCGGTAGCGGCCGGGCGCCGCCGACTCGACCAGCGAGGTGTCCACCAGGGACTCCAGCAGGTCCTCGGTCTCGTGCGCCGGCAGATCCAGTACGGCGGACGCCGCCGCCAGCGAGATGTCCGGGCCGTCGGCCAGCCCCAGCAGCCGGAACGCGCGGGCCTGCGCGGGCTCCAGCTGGCCGTACCCCAGCTCGAAGGTCGCCTTCACCGCCAGGTCGCCCGCCTGGAGTTCGTCCAGCCGACGGCGTTCGTCGGCGAGTTTCGCCGCCAGCACCGACACCGTCCAGGTGCGGCGCGCGGCCAGCCGGGAGGCGGCGATCCGGATCGCGAGCGGCAGGAACCCGCAGGCGGCGACGACGTCCAGCGCCGCCTCGCGCTCGGAGCCGACCCGCTCCCGGCCCACGATCCGGGTGAACAGCTGAAGCGCCTCCTCCGGCGACATCACGTCCAGGTCGACCAGATGGGCACCCGCCAGATCCACCATCCGGACCCGGCTCGTGACGAGCGTGGCGCAGCCCTCCGTACCCGGCAGCAGCGGACGCACCTGGGCGGCGTCGCGCGCGTTGTCGAGCAGGATCAGCACCCGCCGGCCGTCCAGCGCCGAGCGGTACAGCGCCGAGCGCTCGTCCAGCGAGTCCGGGATCGCCGAGTCGGGTGTGCCCAGCGCCCGCAGGAACGAGCCCAGTACGGCCTCCGGTTCGGCGAACCGCGCGTCCGCGCCCTGGAGGTCCACGTACAACTGGCCGTCGGGGAAGCGCGGCCGGGCCGCGTGCGCCACGTGCACCGCGAGTGTCGTCTTGCCCACGCCGCCGATACCGGCCAGCGCGGAGACCGCCATCACCGATCCCTCGGCGCTCGCCAGCCGGCTGCCCAGCTCCCGTACGAACGCCTCCCGTCCGGTGAAGTCCGGCACCGTGGCGGGGAGTTGGGCGGGCCGGGTGAAGGTCGCGACCGGCGCGGTCTCCTCCACCGGACGGGCCAGTTCGTCGTCGGCCCGCAGGATGCGCTGCTGGAGCCTGGCCAGTTCGGGCCGGGGGTCCACGCCCAGTTCGTCGGCGAGAAGCCGGCGCGTGTCCGCGTACACGGCCAGCGCCTCGGCCTGCCGGCCGCTGCGGTAGAGGGCCAGCATCAGCAGTTCGCGCAGCCGTTCGCGCAGCGGGTGTACGGCGGTGAGCGCGGTGAGTTCGGAGACGGCCTCGGCGTGCCTGCCGAGCTCCAGGTCGATGTCCAGCCGCCCCTCGACGAGTTGGAGACGCCACTCCTCCAGCCGGGCGCGCTCGGTCTCCGCGTACGGACCGGGCACCGACGCCAGCGGCTCGCCGTCCCACAGCCCGAGCGCCTTGTTGAGCAGATCACGGGCCTGTCTGCGGTTGCCCGACGCCCGCTCCTTCTCGGCACCCGCCGCCAACTCCCGTGCCGCACCGAGATCCAGGGCGTCGGGCGCGGTGCGCAGCGCGTACCCGCCGGACTCGCTGACCAGCACCCCGGGGGAGAGGACCTTGCGCAGCCGGGACGCGTACGTCCGTACGGCGGCCAGCGCCTGGGACGGCGCGGACTCGCCCCAGATGGCGTCGATCAGCTCCCCGGCGGTGGCGGTACGGCCGTCCCGCAGGAGCAGCGCGGCGAGCAGCGCCCGCTGCTGGGGCGAGCCGGAGGGCAGCAACTCGGCGCCCCGCCAGGCGCGTACGGGCCCGAGGACCGCGAACCGCAGCGCCTCGGCCGGGCCCGGCGCCGTGTCCGGTGTGGCCGGAGCACGTCGCTCCGGTACGCGCGGCCCGCTGTCACGGTCCATAGCTCCCCCTGCCCCCGAACTGCCGGTATCGCCCCCGACAGTCTGCCTTGTCCGGAGTGGCGGCGTCAGCCTCGGGCGGGGGTCTGCACAAGCCCTCGACACGGTAAAGGAGGCGACGGCTCCAGGTAAATCGAGATCCGTCGGCGCGGTCCGGACGCCCACCGGGGCGGGGACACCGGGCATCGGCAGCGGCGGTCGCGCGGCCGGCGGACCCGGGGCGCCCGGTGAGTGGTTGCGCCGAGCGTCGGGGATCAGCGGCGGTCCCCGGCACACGGCGGCCCGGGGCGCCGGACCTGGTCGGACCAGGTAGTGGTTGTGCCCCGTGTCCGAGACCAGCGCCGCCCGCCCGGCGGACCCGGGGCGCCCGGTCGGCGCCTACGCCCCGCGTCCCAGGAACACCGGATTCGTCAGCGCGACGAAGTTGCCGGGCAGGGGCGGGGCCGTCGCCGGGCGGCGTACCTCGGCGCGTACGTACGTCGCGTACCGCGCCGTCGTCCGCCACTCCACGGTCCCCGAGGCCGTGCCCGTGCCCGGGGCGGGCAGCGTGACCGTGTGCAGCGTCCCCTGGTCGGTGACCAGGCGCGCCGTGCTGCCCGCCGGGGCGCCGGTGACCTCAAGCCGTACCGTCACCGGGTCGTCGTCGGCCACCCGCAGCCGCTCACCGATGCCCGCGTGCAGACCGCGTCCGCCGGACGCGCCGAAGGTCACGGAGACCGCCGACGACTCGGCGACATAACTGCGGCCCGCGCGGATACCGGCCAGGACCGCCTCACGGGACAGTTCGTCGGCGAGGACCACGGTCTGGGGCGTCCCGATCGGCTCGGGGTCCCGGTGCGCGTCGCTGCCGCCCATCGCCGGAAGCCACGGCCGTCCCGAACGCGCCGACGAGACAAGGGAGTTGTCCCAGGACGCGAGAGCGACCTCGTCCTCCGGGGTGAAGGGCCCGTTCCACACCTCGACCGCGTCGGCGTCGCCGAAACCGAACTTCCAGTTGCAGCCGATGCAGGTGGCGTGCGGGTGCGCGGGCACCACCAGACCGCCCGCGCGCCTGATCTGGCGGGCGTAGTGCCCGAAGCGGTTGTCACGCGCCCGGTAGCGCCAGTCGACGAACGTGCCCGGGTCCATGCCGATGGCCACGACATGACCGTTGCGGGTGGTGATCTCCTCGCCCGTGAGGATGAGCAGGTCGTCGCCCCACAGCCCGTCCCAAGCGCCGTGCGCGGACGAGGTGTTGTGCTCGCTGGTGTTGATGAAGTCCAGCCCGGCGGCCCGCGCCCCCGCCGCGATCTCGGCGGGGGTGCGGCGCCCGTCGGAGTGCACGGAGTGCAGATGGCAGTCGCCCCGGTACCAGGCGCGCCCGCGCCCCTTGGCCCGCTCGGGCGGATGGACCGGGCGCGGGGTGCGGCCGGGGGCACCGTACGTGAGGGTGATCGTGACCTCGTACGGAAGCCCGCCCGGCGCGACGGTGTACGGCGCGAGCACGATGTGCCACCGCCCGGCCCGGACCGGGCCCGGCAGATAGCCGGGGGTCGCCTCGTCGGCGCGGAGGAAGAACTCCGTACGCGCGCCGCCCGACCAGCCCCGGAAACCGTCTCCGCCCAGGTCGGTGCCGCGCTCGTCGAAGACACCGATGTCCAGGGCGTTGCCCTGGGTCCCGGCGGGGACGGCGGGCCGCTGGTAGCTGTACGCGACGTGGATCTCGCGCACCCCGCGCGGGACGTCGACGGGCAGATAGACGTAGTCGGGGGAACCGGGCGGCAGGGTGCCGCTGACGGTGCGGGTCCCGGTGCTCCCCGTACCCCCTCCGGGTGCCGCCTCGGCGAAGCTCACACTGCCCAACGTAAGGGCGGCGGCGGCTCCGGTCACCAGCAGACCGCGTCTGCCGATCGCGTGTTCCGTCCGGTGTTCCGTCGCGTGTTCCGTGTGGTCGTTGCACATGCCGGCGGCTCCCCGGGGGTCGAGAGGGACAGGAATCGGTGCACTGGAACCCTGGTATTGAGCCGTGAACGCCGGTGCAAGGGAAGGGGGGCGGAAGATGGTGCGCACATTGCCGGTGGTGGGCACGGCGTGTGGGACGCACGTCGGCGGCGGGGACGCACGTCGGCGGGTTAAACGCACGTCGGCCGCGGGGAGGCACGTCGGCGGGTTAAACGCACGTCGGCCGCGCGGGAACGCACGTCGGCGGCGCGGCGCATCGGTGCATCAGTCGGGCCGGACCGGGCACGGATGGGGACGCGGCCCGGAGCCTCGCCGTTCTCCGCCCCCGCCCCTCCGCCCCTCCGCCACCTGACTCCACCGACCTTCCGCCCTTCCGACGCTCCCCGTCCCGCCCCTCCCCGACCCTCCTCCCTCCGACCGAAGAGAGAACGCCCGTATGCGGATCGCGACCACCATCTTCCTCACCGACGAGACGATCACTCCTGTACGGCTCGCACGTGAACTGGAGGAACGTGGCTTCGCCGGGCTCTATCTGCCCGAGCACACCCACATCCCGGTCGAGCGGACCACCCCGTACCCGGCGGGCGGTGACCTGCCGCGCGAGTACGGCCGCACCCTCGACCCCTTCGTCGCGCTCGCCCAGGCGGCGGCGGTCACCGAACGCCTCGGCCTCGGCACCGGCATCACCCTCGTCGCCCAGCACGACCCGATCGACCTGGCCAAGCAGATCGCCACGCTCGACCATCTGTCGGGCGGCCGGTTCACCCTCGGTCTCGGCTTCGGCTGGAACAAGGAGGAGGCGGCGGACCACGGTGTCGAATGGACGACGCGCCGCGAACTCGGCTGGGACCGCCTGGCCCTGATGCGCGCGCTGTGGGCGCCCGAACCGACGCCGTACGAGGGCGAGTTCGCCGCCGTACGCCCCAGCGAGGCGCACCCCAAACCGGCGAACGGCACCCCGCGCACCCTCGTCGGCGGTGCGGCCGGACCCAAGCTCTTCGCCCGGATCGCCGAACAGGCGGACGGCTGGCTGCCGATCGGCGGCCGGGGCCTGGAGGAGTCGATCCCGGCCCTGCGCAAGTGCTGGGAGGAAGCGGGCCGTTCACCGGAAGCCCTCCAGGTCGTCCCGTACGCCGTGCTCCCCTCACCGGGCAAGCTGGCACGCTTCGAGGACCTGGGCCTGACGGAGGTGGTGCTGCAACTGCCGCCGGGCGACGAGGCCGAAGTCCTGCGGACGCTCGACGACTTCGCGCCGTACGTGTAGCCGCGCTGCCGCACGCGCCGTCGGGTCTGTCGTTGATTCTCCCGTTCCCGCGTTGCCTCATTCCCGCGCCGGAGCAGGCTGCACGACGACTGCGGGGGCGGGCGTGGATCCGCACGAGCGGTAGCGGCCGAGCGGGGGGTGGCCGCTCGTGTGAGGCGCACCGTCGTGCATCGGCGGCACGCGCACCGTCCGGGCCGACGAGTTCACCCGGCCCGGGACGAGCGTGCCGCTCGGCGCGGAGAACGGCGACAAGGACGGCAGACGGGGGCCGCATCCCGCCTGCCCCCGGCCGACCGCGCCTGACCCGTGCCGTCCGACCGCCGCCGGGGTGCGCCGACGACGCACCCCGGCGCCGCGCGGGCGCCCACGCTCCGGCACGCCGACCGCCGCGAGGGCTCCGCCACAACCGGTGTGGGCCACCGACGCGGCCTACGGGACACGGCCCGCCCCGGGCACCGACACCCCCGTCGCCGCGTACGCTTCGGTGCCCGGGGGCCGTCCGGGGCTACACCCCCACGGTCCCGTCCACGCCCTCGCGCAGCAGGTCCGCGTGGCCGTTGTGGCGGGCGTACTCCAGCAGCACGTGCGTCATCACCATCCGCAGCGAGACGTCCTCGCCCCAACGTGGCTGATGGCCCGTCACATCCAGTGACCCGGCGGCCTGTTCGACCCGCCGGGAGTTCTCGACCTCGGCCTCCCAGACACCGAAGGCCTCGGCGCGGGTCGAGCCGCTCGCGTCGTACGCCGCCTGGAAGTCGATCTCGCCCGGCGGCGACCACAGCATCGGCGACGCGTTGTCCTCGAACACCCGCCGGAACCACGCGCGTTCGACCTCGGCCAGATGCCGTACGAGCCCCAGCAGCGACAGCGTCGACGGCGGCATGGACAGCCGCCGCAACGCGTCGTCACCGAGCCCGGCGCACTTCCGGGCAAGGGTGGCCCGGTGATGGTCGAGCTGGGCCCGCAGGGTCTCCCGCTCACTGCCCATCAGCGGCGGAGCGACACGGTCGTCGGTGTTCATGGTGGCCCAACCTACTCCGGCCCGCCCGGGACACCGGGGGAGCCTTCCCGCACGGGCCCGGCGCGGGAGTTCACTCGGATCGCGGGTGAAAGAGTGTACGGATGAGCGCGCCGGACGATCACGACACCGTCACTCTGAGACTCCCACCGACACCACCGACACCACCGACACCACCGACACCACCGACACCACCGACACCACCGACACCCTCGGAACAGGGTCCCGCCGGGGTGGCCAGGTCCAGTGCCCTCATGGCCGCCGGCACGATCGTCTCCCGTGTCACGGGCTTCGCCCGCACCCTGGTCATGGCGGCGGCCGTCGGCCTCGGCACCCTCAACGACTCGTACCAGGTCGCCAACGTCCTGCCCGCCATGATCTACGTCCTGGTCGGCGGTGGCGCGCTGAACGCGGTCTTCGTCCCCCAACTCGTACGCGCCATGAAGAGGGACGACGACGGGGGCGAGGCGTACGCCAACCGCCTCCTCACCCTCGTGCTGGTCGTGCTCGCGGCCGTCACCGCGCTCTGCGTCGCCGCCGCGCCGTACCTCGTCCACCTCATGTCGCCGGAGATCGCGGACGATCCGCGACGGCTCGCCGTCACCGTCGCGTTCGCCCGCTACTGCCTGCCGACCATCTTCTTCATGGGCGCCCATGTCGTCCTCGGCCAGATCCTCAACGCGCGCGGCCGGTTCGGCGCCATGATGTGGACCCCGGTCCTCAACAACCTGGTGATCATCGCGGCGTTCGGCGGTTTCATCTGGGCATTCGGCGGCTTCACCGCCACCGGTGTCACCCCCGACACGATCACCCCGGAGGGCGTACGGCTCCTCGGCCTGGGCACCCTGACCGGCCTCGCCGTCCAGGCGCTCGCCATGCTCCCGTACCTGCGCGCCGCCGGATTCCGCCTCCGCCCGCGCTTCGACTTCCGGGGCCACGGACTCGGCAAGGCACTGGGCCTCGCCAAGTGGACGCTGCTCTTCGTGCTCGCCAACCAGCTCGGCATGATCGTCGTCACTCAACTCGCCACCGAGGCGGGCGCGACGGCCGAAGCGGCCGGCCACACCGGCACCGGCATCACCGCCTACAACTACGCCCTGCTGCTCTGGCAGATGCCGCAGGCCATCATCACCGTCTCCGTCATGACGGCCGTCCTCCCGCGCATCTCCCGCGCCGCCGCAGACGGCGACGCGGTGGCCGTACGCGACGACATCTCGTACGGCCTGCGGACCTCCGCCGTCGCGATCGTGCCGTGCGCCTTCGCCTTCCTCGCACTCGGCGTCCCGACGGCGACCCTGCTCTACGCGGGCTCCGGCGCGGAGGGCGCGCGGGGCATCGGCTTCGCACTGATGGCGTTCGGGCTCGGCCTCGTGCCGTACTCGGTGCAGTACGTGGTGCTGCGCGGCTTCTACGCGTACGAGGACACCCGAACCCCCTTCTACAACACGCTCGTTGTCGCCCTGGTCAACGCCGGCGCGTCCGCCCTCTGCTTCGCCGTCCTCCCGGCGCGCTGGGCCGTGGTCGGCATGGCCGCCTCGTACGGCCTCGGCTACGCCGTCGGCGTCGGCATCGCCTGGCGCCGCCTGCGCCGCCGCCTCGGCGGCGATCTGGACGGCCCCCGCGTACGCCGCACCTACGCCCGCCTGATCATGGCCTCGACCCCGGCGGCACTCGCGGCGGGCACGGCGTCGTACGCCCTCACCCGCACCCTGGGCGACGGCGCGCTCCCGTCCCTCCTCGCCCTGACGGCGGGCGCGACAACCTTCCTCCTGATCTTCCTCCCCACAGCCCACCTGCTCCGCATCCCGGAACTGACGGCCCTGACGGCCATGGTCCGCTCCCGGACGGGGCGTTGACGGGAGAGCCCGGTTCGGTGCGGAGCCGGACGGAGCGCCCCGCCCTCACTCCCGTCTCCCGGGGGATCCTCCCCGGTCAGGGGTGTACCCAGTGACACCCGTGACTCGGGTCGTACGCCCAATGTGGGTCAACCGCCGTGTCCGTAGCGTCTTTTGCAGGGCGCAGGGAGTGCCCGACACAAGGAGCGATCATGATGCGTCGGAAGAACACCAGCCGCCCGGCCAGGAGTGACGAGGCGCTGCGGCTGGAGCACGTGAGCAAGGTGTACGGCGGGACCGAGAACGCCGTGACCGCTCTGGACGGGGTGTCGCTGAATCTTCGCGCGGGGACGTTCACCGCCGTGATGGGGCCCTCCGGGTCGGGCAAGTCGACGCTGCTCCAGTGCGCGGCCGGGCTCGACCGGCCCGACAGCGGGCGGGTCGTCGTGGACGGTGAGGAGATGACCGGCGGCAGCGAGGCGGCCCTCACGAAGTTCCGCAGGAGGCGGATCGGGTTCGTCTTCCAGCGCTACAACCTGCTGCCGACCCTGACCGTCGAGCAGAACACCGTCCTGCCCCTCAAGCTCGCCGGCCGCCGCGTCGACCGGGCCCGTACCCGGGAGATCCTCGCCCAGGTCGGCCTCGGCGACCGCCTCACCCACCTGCCCGACCAGCTCTCCGGCGGCCAGCAGCAGCGCGTCGCCATCGCCCGCGCCCTGGTCACCGAACCCGCCGTCGTCTTCGCCGACGAACCCACCGGCGCCCTCGACATCCGCAGCGCCCGCGACGTCCTGCACCTCCTCCAGGAGACCGTACGGATCCACGGACGCACCGTCGTCATGGTCACCCACGACCCCGTCGCCGCCTCCTACGCCGACTCCGTCCTCTTCCTCGCCGACGGCCGTCTCGCCGGGCACCTCGACCGCCCCACCGTCGACGCCGTCGCCGAGCGCCTCGCCCACCTCGGCGACACCGTCAGCCGCCCCGCCGGCCCGTCCGCCGCCTCGACCTACGCGGGAGTCTGACCATGTTCACGATCGCCATGCGCTCCGTCCGGCAGCGCCCCGGACGTTTCCTCGCCACCCTCCTCTCGACCTTCCTCGGCGCCCTCGTCGTGATGACGTTCAACGCCAACCACGACACCGCCGCCGCCCCCGGCCTCGACTCGATCAGCGAGGAGACCCTCACCATCTCGGCCGGTGTGGTGGGCGGTTACGGCACGCTCCTCGTCTTCTTCGCCATCGCCTCCACCCTCACCGTCAACGTCCGCCAGCGCGGCGAGGAGATCGCGCTGCTGCGCCGCAGCGGCGCGACACCCGCCCAGATCAAGCGGATGGTCGTGTCCGAGGCCGTCGCCGTGGCGGTCGCCGGGACGCTGCTCGCGATCGGACCGGCGGTGATCGCCGGCCGGCAGCTGCTCGTCCTCTTCAAGGACACCGACCAGGTCGCCGGGAACGTGGACCACGTCTTCGGCCCGATCGCCCTCTCGTCCGGCTTCGCCATCACCCTGATCGCCTCCGTCGGCGCCGCGTTCCTCGCGGTACGCCGGGCCACCAGGGCCGCGGCGGGCGGCACCAGGTCCCGCGGCCGGGTCAAGCACGTCGCCGGCGTCGCCGCCCTCCTCGCCGGCGTCGGCGGCATCCTCTCCACCTCCGCGTTCGAGAAGACGGACCCGGCGATGATGGCCGCCCCCGGCTACGGCGCCATCCTCCTCGCGGTGGGCTTCTCCTTCCTCGCGCCGTCGCTCCTGAGCTTCCTGCTCGGTGTCCTGGCCCGCCCGTTCACCGCGCTCACCGGCGCCAGCGGCTATCTGACGGTGCACAACATGCGCCGGCGCGCCTCCCAGCTCTCCGCCGTGCTGATGCCGCTGATCCTCTTCATCGGCATCGCCTGCGCCACCCTCTACATGCAGGCCATCGGGACCGACGCGGTCGCGGCGTCCGGGATCTCCCCGACGGGCGAGGACAAGAGCGTCGAGACGCTGAACTTCGTCGTCGTCGGCATCGTCGTGCTCTTCTCCTGCATCATGCTCGTCAACAGCCTGTACGCGGCGACCACCTACCGCACCCGGGAGTTCGGCCAGCAGCGTCTCGCCGGGGCCACCTCGGGGCAGATCCTCGGGATGATCGGGCTGGAGTCGGTCATCCTGACCGTGACCGGTGTGTTCTTCGCGACGGTGGCGGCGATCGCCGGAATCGTCCCCTACAGCATCGCCCGCACCGGCACCACGGTCCCGGACCAGGACCTCGGGATCTGGCTGCTGGTCGTCGGTATCGGCGCGGCGGCGACGATCGTGACGAGCGTCGGTACGGCGTACCGGGGGCTGCGGACCCCGGCCGTCGAGGCGGTCACGCTGGCCGCCTGACACCACGCCCGCCCCGGCACGGAGCGGGGCACCCTACCGAAAGAGCCGCCGAGGGGCAGTCGCGGGCCGCGACCGCCCCTCCGGGCGTTCCCGGACCCGTCCACCGGCGGCGCGCCCCTCCGCCCCACCCGGCGCGCCCCTCAGCCCCACCCGGTGCACCCCTCGGAACGTCCGCCCCGCCCGACGCCCCTCGGAACGTCCGCCCACCCGGCGCCCCCTCGGAACGCCCGCCCCCGCTCGTATGCTCGGAGTCATGACGACGAGCGCCACGGCCCCTTCCGCCCCCACCGCCAACGCCATGCGCCGCGCACTCAAACGAGCCAGGGACGGTGTCGCGCTCGACGCCGCCGAGGCCGCCGTTCTGCTCCAGGCACGCGGCGACGACCTGAAGGACCTCGCCGCCTCCGCCGCCCGCGTACGTGACGCCGGGCTCGAAGCCGCCGGACGCCCCGGCGTCATCACGTACTCCCGCAAGGTGTTCATCCCGCTCACCCGCCTCTGCCGCGACAAGTGCCACTACTGCACCTTCGTCACCGTCCCCGGCAAGCTCCGCCGCGCCGGCCACGGCATGTTCCTGTCCCCGGACGAGGTCCTCGACATCGCCCGTGAGGGCGCCCGACTGGGCTGCAAGGAAGCGCTGTTCACCCTCGGCGACCGCCCCGAGGACCGCTGGCCCGAGGCCCGGGAGTGGCTGGAGGCCGAGGGGTACGACGACACGCTCGCGTACGTACGGGCCATGGCCGTCCGCGTCCTGGAGGAGACCGGACTCCTCCCGCACCTCAACCCCGGTGTGCTCGGCTGGACCGACTTCCAGCGGCTCAAGCCCGTCGCGCCCAGCATGGGCATGATGCTGGAGACCACCGCCACCCGGCTCTGGTCCGAGCCCGGCGGCCCGCACCACGGTTCGCCGGACAAGGAACCCGCCGTACGGCTGCGGGTACTTGAGGACGCGGGCCGCTCCAACGTCCCCTTCACCACCGGCATTCTGATCGGCATCGGCGAGAACTACGACGAACGCGCCGACTCCCTCTTCGAGTTGCGCCGCACCGCCCGCGCCTACCACGGCATCCAGGAAGTCATCGTCCAGAACTTCCGCGCCAAGCCCGACACCGCCATGCGCGCCATGCCCGACGCCGAACTGGAGGAACTGGCCGCCACCATCGCCGTCGCCCGCCATCTCCTCGGCCCGGCCGCCCGTATCCAGGCGCCGCCCAACCTCGTGGACGAGGAGTACGCGCTCCTCATCGGGGCCGGCATCGACGACTGGGGCGGCGTCTCCCCGCTCACCCCCGACCACGTCAACCCCGAACGCCCCTGGCCGCACATCGACCAACTCGCCGCGCGTACCGCCGACGCCGGGTTCGCGCTGCGTGAACGGCTCACGATCTACCCGGAGTTCATCCTTCGCGGCGAGCCCTGGCTCGACCCGCGCCTGATGCCGCACGTGCGCGCGCTCGCCGACCCGGACACCGGTCTCGCCCGCGAGGGCGTCATCCCGGCCGGGCTGCCGTGGCAGGAACCCGACGAGGGCTTCACCGCCACCGGCCGCACCGACCTGCACCGCACCATCGACACCGAGGGCCGCACCGGCGACCGCCGCGAGGACTTCGACCACGTGTACGGCGACTGGGACGCCCTGCGCGAGGCCGCCGCCCCCGGCATGGCCCCCGAGCGCATCGACACCGACGTCCGGCAGGCGCTGTCCCGGGCGGCCGACGACCCGACGAAGCTCACCGACGACGAGGCGCTCGCCCTGCTCCACGCGGACGGCCCCGCGCTCGACGCGCTCACCCGGATCGCCGACGAACTGCGCCGCGAGGTGGTCGGCGACGACGTCACGTACATCGTCACGCGCAACATCAACTTCACCAACGTCTGTTACACCGGCTGCCGTTTCTGCGCCTTCGCGCAGCGCCGTACGGACGCCGACGCCTACACCCTCTCGCTCGACCAGGTCGCCGACCGCGCCGCGCAGGCGTGGGACGTCGGCGCCGTCGAGGTCTGTATGCAGGGCGGCATCCATCCGGACCTGCCCGGCACCGCGTACTTCGACATCGCGCGCGCCGTGAAGGAACGCGTCCCCGGCATGCATGTGCACGCCTTCTCCCCGATGGAGGTCGTCAACGGGGCTTCCCGTACCGGGATGTCGATCCGCGACTGGCTGACCGCCGCGCGGGAGGCGGGACTTGACTCGATCCCCGGCACGGCCGCCGAGATCCTGGACGACGAGGTGCGCTGGATCCTCACCAAGGGCAAGCTGCCGGCGGCGACCTGGATCGAGGTCGTGGAGACCGCGCACTCGCTCGGCATCCGGTCCAGTTCCACGATGATGTACGGCCATGTGGACCAACCCCGCCACTGGCTGGGCCACTTCCGCACACTGGCCGGTATGCAGCGCAAGGCGCTGGAGGAGGGGCGGGAGGGCTTCACCGAGTTCGTCACGCTGCCGTTCATCCACACCAACGCGCCCGTCTATCTGGCCGGCATCGCCCGCCCCGGCCCCACCGACCGCGACAACCGCGCGGTCATCGCGATGGCCCGGCTCCTCCTCCACCCGTACATCACCAACATCCAGACCAGTTGGGTGAAGCTCGGCACGGAGGGCGCGGCCGAGATGCTGCGCTCCGGCGCCAACGACGTGGGCGGGACGCTGATGGAGGAGACCATCTCCCGTATGGCGGGGTCCGGTTACGGCTCGTACCGCTCGGTCAAGGACCTGGTCGCCATCGCCGAGGCCGCCGGGCGCCCGGCCAGGCCGCGCACGACGCTGTACGGCGAGGTGCCCGAGGAGCGCGTACGCGCGGCGGAGGCGTCCGACGGGCACCTGCCGGACCTGCTGCCGCTGCTGCCCGCGGCGGAGTGACACGGGGCCGGGGGCGACCTGCCCCCGGCCCGCCCTCGGCCCCACACCCAGTGCCGCCTCAGTGCCGCCCCGGGCCGTCCGGGGAGCTTCCGCGGACGGCCCTCCGGGGCCTCCGGCCGCGTTCCCGGTCGCTCCCCGCCGCCGGTGGACCTTCGCCCGATCTTCGCCGGGCCGTCGCCAGCCCGACGACCGCCCGTTCCCCCGCCGTCGCCCGCCCGCCCTCGGATCGTCCTGCGATCCTCTTCCGATCCTCTTCCGATCAGGTGACGGGCGGGGGACTGACGGGGGACGGAACGGACGGCGGGCGCCCGTGCTGAACCGTCCGTTCCCGTTCGATTACAGTGCTGCGCCAGACGTGCGTTCACGACTCGGGAGGGAGGGACGGGTGAACAGGCCAGCCACCGCCATATGGGGCCGGGCGGAACAGCAGGACTTCCGCAGCCGCGTCCGCGGATGCCTTCTCGGAGGAGCCGTCGGCGACGCGCTGGGCGCCGGGGTCGACACCCTCGCCCTCGGTGGGAACCAGGCCCCGCAGGGCGCCGAGGGCGCCGCCGACTTCGCTCCCGCCTTCGGCCGGCGCGGCGCGGTCGCCGCGGCGACCCAGCTGACCCTGTTCACCGTCGACGGCCTCATCCGCGCCCAGGTGCGGCGCGACACGGGCGCCTGGCACCCGCCGACCGACGTGCACCGCGCGTATCTGCGCTGGGCCGCCACCCAGAGCGACTGGGGGCCCGACGAGCGCCGCAAGGACAACGGCTGGCTCGCCCAGCAGGAGTGGCTGTACGCGCGCCGCGACCCGAGCCCGTCCTGTCTGGCCGGGCTGGCCGACGAACAGATGGGCACCCTGGACCGGCCCAAGAACCCCACCGCGCGCGACGCGGGCGCGGTGGTGCGCTCGGCGCCGTTCGGGCTGCTGGTCGGCTGGGAGCCGGAGCTGGTCTGCCAGCTGGCCGTCGAGTGCGCGACGCAGACGCACGGCCACCCGACCGCGTATCTCTCGGCGGGCGCCCTCGCCGTGATCGTGCACGGGGTCGCGCGCGGAGACGGCATCGACGCGGCCGTCCAGCGGGCCCTGGCGCTGCTGACCCAGCGCCCCGGCCACCAGCCCGTGACCGACGCGCTGGGGCAGGCGCTGGGAGCCGTACGGCAGGGGGTCCCGACCCCGGGGCGGGTCGCCGCGCTGGCGAAGGGCTGGGCGGCGGAGGACGCGCTCTCGGCGGCCGTGTACTGCGCGCTGGTCGGCGAGGACGTACGCCACGGGCTGCGGCTGGCCGTCAACCACGACGGGCCGTCCTCGGCGACCGGGGCGCTCTGCGGGGCCCTGCTCGGCGCGATGCACGGGGAGACGGCGCTGCCGCCCGCGTGGCTGGCGGAGCTGGAGGGGCGCGCCACGCTGCTGGAGATCGCCGACGACTTCGCGATGGAGATGACGCAGGGCCCCGCGCTGCACGGCCCGGCCATCACGGAATCCGGCTGGCTGACCCGCTACCCACGCGGCTGACCCCACGCGCGTCGGGCGCCGTGGGCGACCGGGTGGACGGGCGCCGCACGGCTTACGCGACCGGCCGGCCCCCCGGGCAGGCGGGTACGCGACCGGCCGGGCCGGGCGAGCGGCCCGGCGCGTGCGTCACCGGACGGGCGGCAGCTCACGGCGAACGCGACCGGGCGTCCCACCGGGTAAGCGGGTACGGGATCGGGCAGGCTGCCGCGAACGCGACGGGACAACCGGCCCGGCGCGTGCGTCACCGGACGGGCGCGCAGGCGGGTACGGGCGGGCCCGGGGCGGCTCACCGCGTAGGCCGGCGGGTGGGCGCACCTCCGGGTGGGCAGCTCACCTCGTACGCGACCGGCCGGGCCGGGCGAGCGGCCCGGCGGGTGCGTCACCGGACGGGCGGCAGCTCACGGCGAACGCGACCGGGCGTCCCACCGGGCAGGCGGGTACGGGATCGGGCAGGCTGCCGCGAACGCGACGGGACAACCGGCCCGGCGCGTACGTCACCGGGCGGGCGCGCAGGCGGGCCCGGGGCGGCCCACCGCGTAGGCCGGCGGGTGGGCGCACCTCCGGGTGGGCAGCTCACCTCGTACGCGACCGGGCAGGCGTGCAGCCCAGCGGGTGCCGCGATCGGCCAGGCGGGCGGCCCAACACCGTACGGGACCGGCCAGGCCGCCCACCGTGTAGGTCACCGACCGGGCCGCCCGCCGCCGGACGCACCGGCGACCGGGCGCCCCCGCGGCCCGCCCCGACGGGCGGGCCGTCCACGCGGCCCGCCCGGAAACGGCGCTCACGCGCCCACGCGCCCTCAGCCGTCCGCGCCCTCGCGGCGGTGCGGCTTCGTGTCGCCCGGCGCACCGGGCGCCGGGACGGCGACGGCCGCCGCGAGCGCGTCCGAACCGTCGTCGTCGTTGTTGATCTTCTCCAGTACGGCGTCCCGCTCCGGGGTGTCCTCCGGCTTGAGGTAGCCGATCGCCACGTACAGGACGAGCGAGACGGCGAGCGGGATCGACACCTGGTACTGGAGCGGCACCCCGCCCTCCACGTTCCAGCTGATCGGGTAGTTGACCAGCCAGAAGGTGACCAGACCGACGCCCCAGCTGACCAGCGCGGCCGTCGGGCCGCTCCTGCGGAACCAGGGCAGCAGGCCGAGCATCAGCGGGATCGCGATCGGGCCCATCAGACCGGCCACCCACTTGATCACGACGGTGATGATGTCGCCGAAGAAGGGCGAGTTGACCTGCGTCGCGACGGCCATCGACAGCCCGAGGAAGAGCAGCGTCGTCCAGCGGGCCGCCAGCAGCCCGGCCCGGGTGTCCCACTCCCGTACCCGGCGGGAGACGGCGGGCATGATGTCGCGGGTCACGACCGCCGCGATGGCGTTGGCGTCCGACGAGCACATGGCCATCGTGTGCGAGAAGAAGCCGACGATGACCAGGCCCAACAGGCCGTGCGGCAGGAGCTGTTCGGCCATCAGCGCGTAACTGTCGGCCGGCACGTCCGTGTCGATGAGGACCGGCGCCACCCACATCGGGAAGAACAGCACCAGCGGCCAGAGCAGCCACAGCACGGCCGACAGCGCGCCGGAACGGGTGGCGGACGCGGCGGAGTCGGTCGCCATGTAGCGCTGCGCCTGGTTCCACATGCCGCCGTTGTACTCGAAGGTCTTGATGAACAGATACGCGATCAGGAAGACCATCATGTACGGCCCGGCCAACGGCTCGGTGTGGCCCTGGAGTTCGGGCTCGTCCCAGACCTTCCACAGACTGCTGAAGCCGCCCAGCTCCGCCAGGACGGCGACCAGCATCGCGATACCGGCGACGAACTGGATGATGAACTGCCCCAGTTCGGTGAGCGCGTCGGCCCACAGCCCGCCGACGGTGCAGTAGACGGCGGTGACCGCGCCCGTGATCAGGATGCCCGTGTTGAGCGAGACACCGGTGAAGACGGACAACAGGGTGGCGATGGCCGCCCACTTGGCGCCGACGTCCACGATCTTCAGCAGCACGCCGGACCAGGCGAGGGCCTGCTGGGTGGGCAGGTTGTAACGGTTCTTCAGATACTCCAGCGGTGAGGAGACCCGCAGCCGCGAGCGCACCCGGTTGAGGCGGGGAGCGAAGAGTTTGGCGCCGATCGCGATGCCGATGGCGATGGGGAACGACCAGGTGACGTACGAGGTGACGCCGTAGGTGTACGCGATGGCGGCGTATCCGGTGAACATGACCGCGCTGTAGCCGGACATGTGGTGCGAGATCCCGGACAGCCACCAGGGCATCTTGCCGCCGGCCGTGAAGTAGTCGTGGACGTCGCCCACGCGCTTGTGGGACCAGACGCCGATCGCGACCATCACACCGAAGTATCCGATGAGCACGGTCCAGTCGAGACTGTTCATGTGCCCCCTCCAGGGGTCCGCCTTGTGAACGTGGGGATGCTCTCCGTCAGTACGTCCGGTCAGCGGGGCCCCGTGCGGGAGCGGGGACTTGGGGGATTGAACCGCTATTCGCGAGGGCGGGTCAAGGGTTCCAGTGGTCATAGATGTGAACATGGATCAGAAAGCCGAACGATTTTGCCAGCTCTTGACCTTGTGGGGCGTTGTCGTGAACGTGACGGGAACCACACGATGGGCGAGCGCTTCGTCAGAACGCCGTACGAACGCCGTACGAACGAGGACGGCACCGCCGACAGGAACGACCGCACGGGATGCGGGTCCCGTGCGGCCGAGAGGGAGTTCGGGTGAACTGAGAGCGGGGCCCGGCCCGCCGAGGGCATGGCAGAGCCCCCTCGGCCGGGACGGCGGACAGGTCGAGAGGGCTCAATCCGATTGCGCTGCGGGGCAGTTGCGCCGAGCGGAGTCTTACGGTGCCGAGCTGGGGTGTGTCCAGCTGTGGTGTGTCCAGCTGTGATGTGCCGAGCTGCGGCGGGTGGGGGTGGGCGGGCGGCTCAGCCGAGGTGGAAGGCGCCCTGGTTCATCTCACGCACGAACGTGTTCCACGATCCCGGGACGAAGGTGATCGACGGGCCCTGCGGGGCCTTGGAGTCCCGCACGGCGACGGCCCGCACGACGGGAGACCTGACCTCGACGCACGCGCCGTTTCCGCCGGAGTACGAGGACTTGGTCCAGGTGTCCGTGGCGCCCTGAATAATTGCCATGTTCGGTTCGCTCCGATTCAGCAAGTGGTGTCACAACGCGCCAACATCTCGCTGGCATGATCGACGCTACTATCCGGAATCGTTGTGTGGGGTCGCCATTCACTCGACCGGATGGAATTACCCGGTGAACTCTTCCTCCATCGGTCCACCGGGTGTATTCTCTCGCCCCCGCCCTGTCCCGCCACTGCTGAACTGCCTTAGCGGGCATACTCCTTGGCGATCTCCGCGATGAACTCGCGCGTCTGTTCCGCATTCAGTGCCTGCGCCCGCAGGTGTTCGTACATCACGCTGTACTTCTGGACGTCGTTCGCCTTCTCCAGATAAAGATCGCTCGTGACGCCCTCGATGTAGACCACGCTGGAATCCGTGGCCTCGGGGAATTCGAGAATCGCGTAATGCCCGCTGATCCCCGGATGGGCGCCCATCCCGAACGGCAGCACCTGCACCGTCACATGGGGCAGCTGCGACAGCTCGACCAGGTGCTCCAGCTGCTCCCGCATCAGCACCTTGCCGCCGACCACCCGGCGCAGCGCGGACTCGTCGATCACGGCCCACAGCCGCAGCGGCTGATCGGGCGTGTTGACCCGCTCCTGGCGGCGTACCCGTACGCTGACGCGCTTGTCGACGTCCGCCGGCGAGGACTCCGGCAGCGCGCCGGTGATCAGCGCCTCCGCGTACCCGCGCGTCTGGAGCAGACCGGGCACCACCTGCGGCTCGTACACCCGCAGCGAGGCCGCGTCCGTCTCCAGACCGATGTAGACGCTGTACGGGATGTCGCCGAAGGCGTGCCACCAGCCCTGCTGGCGCGAGTCCTTGGCCATCTGCATCAGCGATTCGACGAGACGGGCGTCCTCGACCTCGTACACCCCGCACAGATCGCGGACGTCGCGCTGGCTGATGGAACGGCGGCCGTTCTCCAGCCGGCTGATCTTCGACTGGGAGACCAGCAGACGCTCCGCCACCTCCTCCGCCGTCATGCCTTTGAGTTCTCGGAGCCGGCGCAGCTCCTGGCCCAATCGGCGTCGCCTGACGGTGGGATTGACACTGGACGCCACGGAAACGGCACCTCCTGCTGAGTAACTGCGTAGCTCTGAGTGTCTACGTCTCAGCAGACTGCCACCAATGGGCCGGGTCGCGCTGGAAAACGGCCACAGAGAGAGAAGCCCGGACGGCAAGTGGACACGCGGCAACCCGATTTGGTATTCGGGCGCGCCGCGACGCGCGGGGCAGGCCGTCTCAACGGCCTGCCCCGCGCGCCCTTTTGCGGCTCCCGAACGGGTCTCCGGGGACGTCCGGCGCGGCGGATGTCGCACACCCGCGCGCCTCACGGTCCGTCTTTTCTCGCCGAGTTCGCCGAGTCCGGTGGGTCCGGCGAGCGCGCCGCTCGTCGTACCCGCTGCCTTCCTCGGTGTCGTACCCGGTGTCGTGCGCCCTCAGTGCGCCGCCGCGCGGGCCATGCTTCCGCGCTGCGGCTGCATCGGTACGGCCGGCGGTCGGCCTCCCGGTGCGGGATTACGGCGCGGCTGCGCGGCCACACCGTTCTGGACGTCCATCACGGCGTGCGCCACGAGGCCGCCCATCGGGTCGTGCCTGATCAGGTCCCGGAGCCGGGAGCGCGACGAGCGCCCCTCGTTACCGGGGTAAAGGTGCTTGCCCAGACCGACCGCGTGGGCCAGTGCGGCGAGCGCCGCGGTCCGCGGGTCCGGCGGTACACCGGTGCGGATCGCACTGTCCAGCCGTGACCTGATGTCGCGGCTGATCGCCGTCTCCGCAGCCTGGTAGCGCGTCGTCGGCAGTACTCCGCACATCTGGCCCTCGACGGCATGAACCATGCCGCACCGTTCCAGATGCGAGAGGTAAATCTGGCGCAGCCCCAGTCGGGGCCCGCCGATCCAGTGAACCGCGCGGACCGGACTGCCACGTCTGCGCAGCAGTTCCAGCGCGGAGTCCAAGGTCGGATCTCCGGTCGGCCGTGGCATCACCACGGCGATACGATCCCCGTCAGGGGCTATCCGTCCTGCCAGAGCCAGCTCCACTAGCTGTGCTCCGGCCAGGCCGAGGTCGAGCGACTGCGGCTGCGCTGTGGTACCCGTGGCCGGGTCCAGAGCGAGCAGCAGAAGCTCCTCCGGAATTGTTCTGCGGCTCCTGCCCATCCATGCCTCCCCGCGTGGATGAATGACAGGGTGACCCCTCTCACATTGGTCTGTCGAGGGTGCCTGGACGCTTTGTGCGGGAACCGTTATGTATGTCGTTCTCGTCTTGGGCTCGGGCTGTGGTTTCACACAGGACACTGATAATCAGTTCGGAGAGTGCGGCGGCGGAGCGCGAGACACGCCGCACACGCCGTACACGCAAGAGGAGGCACGGTGGCGGGCGAGTCCCCCGACAAGTCGGAGCAGCGGAAGTCGTCGGGGGAGGCGGCTCGGCAACAGGATCCGAGGTTCGCGGTCTTCCGTGAGTCGGCCGCCGTCCGGGAGACGGGCACCCGTGAGGAGGCCACCACGGCCGGGGAGGCGGAACGGGGCGGCGCCGGTACCGAAAGGAAAGACGTCGGGCAGGGGGCGAAAGGTTCCCCGCCGGCCCCGGAGGTCGCCGGCGACCGGGCGACGGCCGTTTTCTCGGTCCGGGGGGTCGCGGACGGTTCCGGGGGCGCGGAGCCCGCAGACGAGCCCCTGACGGCTTCTGAGGGGCCTTCAGCGGCGGAGCCGGAAGCGGAATCCGTCGAGGAGCCCGTACGGCCCGACGGAGACCGTGCCGGATCCGGCGCCCGATCCGCCGCCGCGCCGGCCGACGAGGACCCGGAGCGCGACAGCGGGACCGAACTGGAATCCACGACCGAACCCGCGTCCGAGGCTGCGTCCGCATCTGCGACCGAGTCCGAGCCGAAGGCCGGGGCGGGGGCAGCGAGCGAGGCCGGGTCGGACGCGGACGCGTCGGACGGTGGGTCCGGGACGCCTTCGGCGGCCGGTACGGCGGACGCCGAGCCCGAGCCGGACGCCGAGCCCGGCGTCGACCGGAGGACGGCCGTGTTCAGGACTGTGAACTCCGGGTCGCCGAAGCCGGAGGCCGCGCCGCCGTCGGACGAGACGCCCGACGAGGCCACACCCGCGTCCGGGTCCGGAACCGACAAGGCGACCGGGCCGGACGCCGAGCCCGGTGTCGACCGGAGGACGGCCGTGTTCAGGACTGTGAACTCCGGGTCGCCGAAGCCGGAGGCCGCGCCGCCGTCGGACGAGACGCCCGACGAGGCCGCCGTATCGGAGACCGGTACGTCGGACGCCGAGCCCGAACCCGACCCCAGGGCCACCCCGCCCGCCGAGGCCGACGCCGCGCCCGGCCCGAAGCCCGAGCCCCGCGCGGAAACCGCCCCCGGCACCGCCCCCGACCCCGAGCCGGAAACCGGCGCCGCGTCCGAGACCGGTATTGACCGGAAGACCGCCGTCCTCCGGACCGTCGAGCGGCCGAGCGTCGACCAGCCCACGGCCATGCTCAAGCTCCCGTCGCCGCCCGCGCCCGCTTCCCCGCCCGCGCCCGCTTCCGCCCCCGACGGGCCGTCCGCGCCCGCCGCGAAGCCGGACGCCGCCGCCGAACGCGCCAGCACCTTCGTGCCCCTCCGGTCGGACGAGGCACGCCCCGCCCCGGACCGGCCCGCCGCCCGCGCGTCCGCACCCGCCTCCGGCACCGGAACGGGTGTCGCCGAGGCCGAGCGCACCCGGCAGCAGCCCATGCCGCCGCTGCCGCCGCTCGATCTGCTCGCCGAGCTGACGAACAAGCCGGCCCCGCCCGAGACCCCCACCCGCACCGTCGTCCGCCGGATCAAGATCTGGACGCCCCTGGTCCTTCTCCTGCTGATCGTCTTTGCGGTCGTACAGATCGCGCGCCCGCTCCCGACGACGTCGCTGAACCTCACGGCGAAGCCGACGTACACCTTCGAGGGCGACAAGCCCGCGCTGCCGTGGCCCGGCGAGGGCCAGGGCTTCATGGCGGCCACCGGACTCGGCACCGTCGGCTCGTTCGGCGAGCAGAAGGCCGTACCGATCGGCAGTGTGGCCAAGGCCATGACGGCGTACGTGGTCCTCAAGGACAAGCCGCTGAAGCGGGGCGACAAGGGCGCGAAGATCAAGGTCGACGCCAAGGCCGAGGAGGACGGCGGGCTCGACGCGCAGGGCGAGTCGACGCTCAACACGGTGGAGGAGGGCGACACCCTCACCCAGTACGACGCGCTGGCCGCCCTGATGATCCCGTCCGCGAACAACATCGCGCGGCTGCTGGCCCGTTGGAACACCGGCGGCTCGGAGGAGGAGTTCGTCAAGAAGATGAACGCCGCCGCCGCCGAGCTGGGCATGAAGAACACGGAGTACACGGACCCGTCCGGTCTCGACGCCACGACCGTGAGCTCCGCCGAGGACCAGGTGAAGCTCGGCCAGAAGCTCGTCGAGATCCCGGCTCTGATGGACATCACCAAACTGCCCGAGTGGACGGACCCGTCCGGCAAGACCTGGCGTAACTACAACACCCTCGTCCCGTACGACGGCGCGCTCGGCATCAAGACCGGCTCCACCACCAAGGCCGGCGGCAATCTCCTCTTCGCCGCGCACAAGATGGTCGGCGACACCGACCAGCTGATCGTCGGCGCGGTCCTCGGCCAGCACAAGTCGCCGATCATCGACACCGTCAACGCGGTGAGCAAGGACGTCATGCGTGCGACGCAGGACGAGTTGGAGGGCGCGACCATAGTGAAGAAGGGCCAGGTCGTCGGCGAGGTCGACAACGGTATGGGCACCACGGCGCCGGTCGTCGCGACCGAGGACGTGAAGGCTGTCGGCTGGTCGGGCCTGACCGTACGGCTCGAACTGTCCGACGACGGGAAGCCCGTGGCGCAGTCCGCAGCCGCCGGAACACACGTCGGCACGCTGACCGTGGGCGAGGGCCGGAGCCAGGTGAAGGTGGCCGTGGCGCTCCAGGGCGACCTGGCCGAGCCGACGTTCGGCGCCAAGCTGACGCGCGTCGGCTGACCGGCCCCGGCTGAGCCAGTCGGCCGATCGTGTCCCACGACCGCGTGGGAGGGCGCCGCGAACGGCGCCCTCCCCGCCCCCGGCCGCGTGCTAGCGTCCGAGAAAAGTCAGCCAGGACAGGGCCGGGGCAACCTGGGACGCGGGGACGGCGTCCTTACGTCTCCGGGGCCCGACGGGCCGGGGGAGGGCCGGCACACCGGGCTGACGGTGAGACGGGGAGAGTCGCAGTGACCACCGCGGAACCGACGCGCGCCGACGACGGCACCGGGACCACACCCACGGGGACGGGGGGCGAGCAGCCGAAGACCACGCCTGCTGCCGGACGTCCGGCCGGCGAGGCACCGACCCCGGAGAAGATCCCGGGACGCACGGCCGAAGCGACCCCGGCTTCCGACGAGGCCCTGGCCCCCGACGCCGCTCCCGACCCGTCGCCGGCTCTCGATGCCGCCCCCGCGCGCCCCGCCGAGCCCGACAGCGGCCCGGCTTCCGGCGCCGCCTCCGGGCGCACGGCGCACCGCCCCACCGGCCCCGCCCCGAACGAGGCCCCCGACGCCGCCCCCGACCCGGCTTCCGACGAGGCCCCGGCCCCCGACGCCGCTCCCGAGCACCCCGCCGAGCCCGACAGCGACCCGGCTTCCGACAACGCACCCGAGACACCCCCCGACCAGCCCCCGGCACTCGCCAAGGACCTCCGCAGCCGAGTCCTCCGGCACCCCGTGCTGCTCACCGGCACCGTCGCAGGGGCCGTCCACCTGCTCTGGTTCTTCTTCTTCGCGAACAGCGGCGGCGACATCGCCGCGCAGGACGCCTGGGCCGAGTTCGTCGGCCGCCACCCGGACTCCGCGTACAACCTCGCCTGGTACGGCGGGATGCACCCCGTCTCGTACAGCGTCGTCTCGCCCTACCTGATGTCGCTGCTCGGCGTCCGGACCACGATGATGGTCGTCGGGACGGTCTCGGCCGCCCTGACCTCGCTGATCCTGTACCGGGTCAAGGCCGTGCGGAATCCGCTGGCCTGCTCGTTCGCCGGAGTCTTCGCCTTCCTCTGCAACGCGCTCTCCGGCCGGGTGACCTTCGGCCTCGGCACGATGTTCGCGCTCGGCGCGGTCGCCGCCGTCTTCTGCTGGCCGTACCGCTGGCGCTACCGGCGCTGGGCCAAGGCCGTCGTCGCCGCGCCGCTCGCCGGGCTGGCGACCGCCGCGAGTCCGGTGGCGGGCCTGTTCCTCGGCGTCGTGGCCGCCGCGCTCTTCCTCAACAAGCGGCGGCCGGGCGCGTACGCGGTCGGACTCGCCCCCGTCGCGGTCGTCGGGCTCTCGGCCTGGCTGTTCCCGTTCTCCGGCACCCAGCCGATGTCGCCGGGGACCGCCTCGCTGCCCATCCTCTTCTCCGTCGTCACCTTCTTCCTCGTGCCGCGCTCCTGGCACACGGTCCGCACCGCCGCCGCCGTCTACGGCATCGGGGTCCTGCTGACCTGGGTGATCGACTCGCAGATCGGCTCCAACGTCTCGCGGCTCGCGATGATCGTCGGCGGCGTGGTGCTGCTCGCCGCGCTGCCGTACACGGCGCCGCGCACCCGTAAGTGGTACGCCCTCGCGCTGGCCTTCGTCGCCCTCAACTTCTGGATCGGGTTCAAGGGCGTCGACGACATCGTCCGCACCGCGCCCACCGCCTCCTGGGCCCGCGAACTGGCGCCCCTGGTGAACGAGTTGCAGGAAGTCGGCGCCGAGCGCGGACGCGTCGAGGTGGTCCCGGCCAGCAGCCACCGCGAGGCGTCGGCACTCGCGCCGTACGTCAACCTCGCGCGCGGCTGGAACCGTCAGGCCGACATGGAGCGCAACCCGCTCTTCTACGACGACAGCCTCACCGACGACAGCTACCGCGCCTGGCTGGACCGCTGGGCCGTCCGCTACGTCGTGCTGCCCGAGGGCCGCCCCGACAACGGCGCGGACCGGGAGGCGGAGCTCGTCCAGCGCGGTCTGCCCTATCTGAACCACCTGTGGGGCGACGACAATTGGCAGCTCTACGAGGTCCAGGACCCGATGCCGCTGGCCGACCCCCCGGCGGTCGTACGCCGCGCCTCGGCCGACGAGCTGACCATAGAGGTGAAGTCCGCGGGCCGGGTGCTGATCCGTATCCCGTACTCGCGCTGGCTGGCCCTCGTGGACGAGAAGGGCGAGAGCCTGGAACGCCCGGCGGAGACGGCCGCGTCGAAGGCGGACGAGGACGGCCCCAAGCGGTTCACCAACCCCAACGGCTGCCTGTTCCGCGCGGAGAAGAACACGGACGGCGACGAGTGGACGGAACTGCTGGCCCCCCACCCGGGCACGTACCGCGTCTCGGCCCCCTACCAACTCCGCCCCGGCACCCCCTGCCCGGACGAACTGCGCGACGAGGGCTGACACGCCCGCCCGGCTGCTGGACTCCGGGGCCGGGGCGATGAGGCCGCGCGGTCGCACGCGACAACCCCGGCGACGCGGGAGGTCGTTCCCGGGATACTCGTCGCCCATGGATGAGGTCAACGTTGTCGTCGCCCACTCCGAACGCGCGACCTTGCGCGTGGGCGAGGTGTTCCTGAAGGTGGACGCCGATCAGGCGCGTCTCGACATCGAGGTCGAGACGATGGCCCTGGTGCCGGTCCCCACCCCGGAGGTCCTGTGGCGCAAGCCGCCGGTGCTGGCGATCGCCGCGCTCCCGGGGACGGCCCTCGGCCGCCTCGGCGAGCCGTCGACCGCGTCCCCGGCGGCGTGGGCCGCGGCGGGTGCCGCGATCCGGCAGCTGCACGAGGCGCCGTTGCCGCCCTGGCCCGGCCGGCGCCGCCAGGGTCCCGTCGAGTTCGCGGCGGAACTCGACGGCGAGTGCGCGTTGTTGGTGAAGAACGGCGTCCTGCCCGCCGACCTGGTCACCCGCAACCGCCAGGTCGCCGAGGCCGCACTCCGGCCCTGGACCCCGGTGTTCACGCACGGCGACCTACAGATCGATCACGTGTTCGTCGACGGCGACGAGGTCACCGGCATCATCGACTGGTCCGAGGCGGGCCGGGGCGATGCCCTGTTCGACCTCGCCACCGTGACACTCGGACACGAGGACCGCCTGGACGCCCTCCTCGCCGGTTACGGCACCGACGTCGACCTCGACGTGATCCGCGCGTGGTGGTCGCTGCGAAGCCTGCTGGGCGTTCGCTGGCTGGCCGAACACGGCTTCGACCCGTTCGCGCCGGGCTGCGAGGTCGACGTGTTGCGGTCCCGGATGTGACGCTGTGGGGCGTCACCGCCGTGATGACCTGTGAGAGTTGACCCTGTGGGCTGCTTCCGAGAGGGAAGCAGCCCACAGTACGGGTGCTGGAGCCCGCCCTCGGCAAGGGCGTTGACGAAGGTGTTCCAAGCGCTGCCGGTGAGGGTGACGCCGTGGCCGTCGGGGGTTGCGGAGTCGTGGTCAACTACGGCTCCGCTGCCAAGTTGGTCGTCTTCCTGCCGGGACTCCCGCACCCGCCTACCGCGCCAGGGTGGCAAGTTCAGGCAAGTTCCTCGTCTCCACAGAGAACGCACGGCAACATGTTCCATACAGAACGTCACCCACGGCGGAGGTGGACACCATGGCCCTGCGTAAACTCGGTAAGGACCCCGAGAGCCCCAACGGAGGCTCTCCCACGGTGTACCTGGACGACACCACGGACAACTACCTTGTCCAGGGGTTGAAAGTGTTGGACAAGGAGCGCCTGACTCAAATGGACATCCCCGAGCACGAGACGGTGGTGGAGATCCCCAGGCGCCTGGCTCAGTTCTTCCTGGAGGTGAAGAGTGGGAAACGTACCGACGTTTGACGAGCTGTTCCAGAACTGCCAGAGCTCGGCGGTACATCTGGAGATGCGCGACGGCTATATGAAGTCGGATCCCGTCTTCATCGATTGGCGCGCCGGTCAGCGGATCGATCCGGCCGAGCGCTGGCCCGACTGGTACGAACTGGTGGCTGAAGCGAACGGTCGTGGCGTGGAGGTGCGCCGGGCCCGCATCGTTTCGGAACCCGTCAGCGAGTACATTCGCTTCGAGTACGAGGTGACGGAGGGACTGAACGTCTCGGCCGGCGAGAAGATCCGTTGGCTCTCACGCCGTCACGCGACGAACATCGCTCTCCCCGGCAACGACTTCTGGCTGTTCGACGGGAACCTTGTCCTCGTCAATCACTTCGACGGGGACGGCGACTCTCTGGAACACGAGTTGACGACCGACCCCGACGTGGCAAAGCTCTGTGCCTCAGCTTTCGAGACCGTGTGGGAGCTTGGAACGCCGCACGAGGAGTATCGGCTGAGCTGATCGCCTGAATCACGCGGACGACTCACGTCATGCGATCTTCACAGCAGCCGCCACAACTGTCCTCTTCAAGCGTCCAAGAAGCCACAAAGGCCCTGGGCCAACGTCTGCGTGAGATTCGGAGGAACGCCGGACTCACGGCTCGGGCATTGGCCCAGCAGGCCGACTGGCACAAGTCGAAGTGCTCCCGCTTCGAGAGCGGGAGCCGACGTCCTTCGGAGACCGACCTTCGTGCCTGGGCACTTCACTGCGGCGTTCCGGAGCTTGCCGAAGAACTCGTGACCACAGCGCGTGGCATCGAAGGAATGTACGTCGAGTGGCGCCGGATGGAGCAGACGGGCCTCAGACACGTTCAGGAATCCGTACTCCCCCTCTGGGAACGAACTCGGCGCTTTCGTATCTACTCGTCCTGGCTCATTCCGGGGCCCGTACAGACAGCGGCCTACATCGAAGCCCTGTTGAGGTCCCTCCGTGACCGTCGGCGGCTCGTCGACGATGTGGAGCAGGCCGTCCGGGTGCGCGTGGACAAGCAACGCGTTCTCCGTGAGGGGGACCATCGCTTCGCGATCCTTCTGGAGGAGAGTGTCCTCCGCCACCGCATCGGTGGCCCGGAGGTCATGGCGGGACAACTGAGACACCTTCTTGAAACGGCTTCCCTGCCTTCGGTGAGTCTCGGTGTGATCCCCATGACCGCCGATCGCACCAAACTCTGGCCGGTGGAGGGGTTTTTCCTTTTTGATGAGGCAGAAGTCAGTGTCGAGTTGGTCTCGGCGCACCTCAGCGTGAAGCAGTCTCAAGAGATCGGCATGTACGTTCAAGTATTCTCCGACCTTTCGGAGCTCGCCATTTACGGTTCGGCGGCAAAGGAATTGATCAGCGCGGCCATCGAGTCTCTCCAATAATTTCGGGCAAGATTTGGCAAGTTCGTTGAAGGTCCCATTTCTCCGCCTTTAGCATGGAACTCCACCAACCCGTTGGAGGAGTACATGAGCACCGACACCAAGAGCAGCGTCGAATTGATCGAGTTGGGCAAGTTCTTCACCGTCGCCGCACGTCGACTCGACGCCGGCTTCACCGCACCGGAGATGTTTTCTGCGGCGATCGACGCCGCATGGCACCAGTTGGCCACCTCACCTCAGGCGCACTCCGCATTCGCCAGCGAGCACGCCGGTCGGCGGTTGACCCATGTCGAGGCGCCGGGGAACGGGCCAATTGCCTGGGCCCCCGCCTACGAAGAGATGTATGGCGCTTTTCCGGACATCTGGTTCACCAACGCGGACGGCACTCTCAACGAGCAGTCCTTGAGCCTCTACCGGGCAACCGGCTCGGTGACGGCCGAGTGGAACTGTTCCCCGGCACCCGGCGACGGCGAAGACATGGCGCCGAATACGACCACTCGGTGATCACCACGTCAACTGACCGAGCGCCCTGGCCGACGGCCGGGGCGCTACGCCTCATTGAGGGCCGGTCGGAGAATCCCACGAGCGTGGACGTCACCCGGTATGTCCAGTCGATGCACGCGTACTGTCCGTTCCTCGAAGCTTCCGCTGCCCGGGGTCTGACGCGCTGGACGGTGTACGAGATCGCAACGGGAGCCGGTCGGCACGCGGTCGAGGCGGAGCTGTTCCACGCCGCCGTTGACGCGGCTGAGCGGGTACGCCTACCCGAGAGACGGCAGGGCGCACTCCTCTGCGAGAACGTTGTCGTCCTGGACGGTTCGTCGGACCTGGACCACCGAAAGCTGATGGCGTGGCCCCACTGGGCGCTGAAGCATCTGTACGGGCCGGTGGGAATCATGTTCGGCAAGTTCGCCCGAGGCGTTCAGGAACGGGACAGGGCGGGCCGGAACATCCCGTTGGCCCCGTTCTCGTTTCTCGCCGTGCGTACCTCGGTGCGACGGCTCGATCCGATTTTTCTGAAGGACACCCCGGATCTCTCGTCGGTCGTAGCCGCGGCCAACGACGACGGCCGCGATGTATTTGAGAAGATCCCTTGTGACTGGAAGATGGTACGAGAATGGGCGAGTTCGCTCCCTGCCCCGCGGAAGCATTGAAGGCTGCCGAGGCCGCCTGCGGCTCTCCCGTCGAGTTGACCGAGATCACCGACCGGCGCGGCTCCGCCGTGTGGAAGGCGACCGGGGCGGTTGCCACCGTAGCGATCAAGCACGGCTACGGGGAAGGAGGGGAGACCACCGCACGGGAGGCCACTGTCCTGGACCAACTCGCCGGATACACAGTCGTGTCAGGGCAAGCCACGGAGGGCGTCTGGTACGTCACACCATGGCTGGACGGGCCATCAACCTGGAAGGTCTTCGCCCCCGTTCGCAAGGGCGGGGAAAGCGGGGGCCGTCAGCGCAATTGCGATACCCCGGCTCTCGCGGGAGCTGTTGAGTTGTGCCGCGCGGTCGCCGATCTTCACGCCGCCGGGTGGGTCCATGGAGACCTTCAGCCCTCCCACGGCGTCCATACAGGTAGCGGTGCCAAACTCATCGACTTCGCGTGGTCGTGGCACAAAGCCACGCAGACGGCTCCCTGGCCGAAGTTCTACGGCGGTATCACGCACCTGGTCGCACCGGAACTGGCCGCATGGATTGTCGACGGGCCTCAACCCGTGACGCCTTCCGGGCCGTCCGACATCTATGCGCTCGCCGGGGTGCTCTGGACCTGTGTGACCGGCAGGTGGCCGCTGGACTACAGGGCGGCCGACATCGGGCCGGACACGGGACCGGCGGACCGTCGGGCGGTCATCGCCACCGGCGAGATCCCGCTGGACTCCGCGACCCCTTGGCCGGCGCTTCAAGACGTGCTGCGCCCGGTTTTGCTCGCCGGCCCTGACGATCGACCCACGGCGGCCGAACTCGGCGACACGCTGGCGTCACTGCCGTGACCAGGCTGCGGGAGCTGAACCTGGACGATGCGCCTGATGTGCGGAGAATTTTCAGCGGACGGTCGTTGAAGTTCCTCGGACGTGGCCCGATGAGCTCTGCCGAGGCCACGGCGTACGTCTCTGCGGCAATGGCCAGATCAGCGGACGAGCCCCGTCTTCAGTACACCTTCGGCATCGAGGTCAAGGGCGACACGGCGGGTATCGTCAAGGTCAAGATCACGCACGACGAGGGCCGCCTCAGCTACATCCTGCGCCACGACGCCTGGGGACGCGGCTACGCGGCCAGTGCCGTGACCGAAATGCTGACCTTCGCCTTCGACGCACTGTCCTTGTCCACCGTGCGCGCGAAGCATCAGGTGGAGAACAGAGCCTCCGGCAGGGTTCTCGTGAAGACAGGCTTTACACGCATCGGAACGGCGGACGGCTTCTCGCACTACGCGCAGCGCATGTCTGTGGGCTGCATCTGGGAAGGACGCAGCCCACAGGACGGGTGCTAGAACCCGCCGTCGGCGAGGGCGTTGATGAAGGTGGCCCAGGCGTTGCCGGTGAGGGTGAAGGCGGGGCCGTCGGGGATTTTGGAGTCGCGTACGGCCATGGCTCCGCCGGGGAGGTGGGCGCTTTCGACGCAGTTGACGTTGGCGTCGTTGCTGTAGCTCGACTTGAACCAGTGGACACCAGTCAGCGTGTCTGCCGTGGTTGTCATCGGAATTAAAGCTCCTTCATTGCTTTCTTGATCAGGCTCAGAGACTCCTCGGGCCCTGGAGCCAACGCTTGCAGGTCGTTGAAGGCTTCCGCGTACAGCTCGACATCCGGCTGGCGACGCAGCACCCAAGAATCAGCCAGATGTTCCAGATGCACCAACGGCTTGAGGGCAGTGTCGTCCCGGAAGTGAAGAGTGCAGAAAGCTCCGTTCATGCATCGGTGAAGGCCGGCCTTGAACGGAACTACCTGGACCTTGATGTTGGGTTCGGAGGCAGCTTTGATGAGGTGAGCAAGCTGGGGCCTCATGATCGAGGGCCCTCCCACCTGCCGGAGCAGCACAGACTCGCTGATCACCACCACATACTTGAGCGGCGGCTCCCGATGAAGAACCTTCTGCCGTCTCATTCGCAGTTCCACCATACGGTCGATGTCCTCCGCCGAACGGCCGTTGTGCGAGTTCTGGTGGAGCACACGCACGTACTCGGGCGTCTGGAGCAGCCCCGGCACCCACTCGGACTGGTACGTGTGCACCACCGAGGCCGAGGATTCCAACCCCAGAAACGCATTGGCACCAGGGCCGATGACCGGGCGGAACGCGGTTGACTGCCACCAGTCTCGCTTCGTCTTGGTGACGGCTGCGTACTCCTTGAGCTGTTCAGCCGTCGCTTCGTCCACCCCGTAGACCTGGCACAGCGCCATGATGTCGGAGGGTTCGACGGTCGCGTTGTCCCCTGTCTCCAGCCGGGTCAGTTTGGAAGGGCTCCAAAGCAGCTTCTTCACAACCTGAGTTGACGTCAGTCCTGCCTTCAACCGGATCTGGCGCAGCTCACTGCCGAGTTGCAAGCGACACAGCGTGGGCGTCGCCGCCTCCGTATCCGTCATCATCTGCTCTCCATTCCGGGCAGTGCCCAGCGATGTATCTCGCCTCCGCGAGCAACGTTCTGCGTAAGAGCGGGAGTCTTCATCTTCGGCCGAACTTCCCGCTCACCAGCGGCAATTCGCGTCAGAACTTGCTCGCGCATTTTCACCAGAACACTTCCGGGGCTCCTGTGCTGATGCGAGGCTATACGCACCGCTCACACACCGCAGTCGATTAGGCGCTTTGCGTGAGCGCGGTGACTCGACGACAAGGACTCCCGATGCCTCCCACGACGCGCAGCGCGACTCCCGCAACTCCCGCCCCGACCAACGCAGTCGACATACGGGACTGCGTCCGCCTGAGCATCTCGTTCCGCCCCCACATGCGCCGCGTCGCGCATCTGCGTCACATCGTCGGCGCGCTCCTGCGGGAGGGTGGGATCGAGGAGGGCGCCGTCGAGAACGCGCAGCTTCTCGTCAGTGAGATCGTCACCAACGCCGTGGTGCACGGACGCGGCGACTGTGTCCGGTTCTCGATCTCGTACGAGAGACGCGGCGATGTGCTGATCGAAGTGGACGACGGCTCCGCCGCGCTGGTCGAGGTGCGTCATCCGGATGCCGACGACGAGGGCGGCCGGGGGCTCCTGCTCGTTGCCGCGCTCGCGCGGGCGGCGACGCGTACCGGCGGCTCGCGCTCTGCGAACGACATCAACAGGGTGCAGCCGCAAGGGAATCGAGCCGGTGACCGTTGCCAGGGCCCTGGCCTTTCACGTCATCGCGACCGCCGCAGTCGGCGGTTCGCTCGTGGTGGCTCTGCTGCGCGGCTGCTGACCGGACCGGCTCTCCTCAATTCCCGACCCTCAACCCCCAAGACCCAATCGCTGTCCCAGCTCGCCCGCTGGCGACCTTCGAGGAGTGACCTTGCTGTCCCTGATCCCGTTCCACGAAATCACCCACCTGTTCACCGAGTTCGAGCACACCGCCTGGCGGCTGGAGACCCGGCACGGATACGCGACGGACCGCGACAGCCCGAGGTGGCAGCGCTGGAAGGCCGGCGCGGACATCGCGAACGAGCCTTTCGACACCTGGCGTACGAACGTCCGGGAGCAGACGGCTCTCGGCAAGCGGTTCGAGCGGGTGCGGCTCGTCGACGACCCGCCGACCGAGGGCCAGCGATTCCTCCTCGCCTCCGGGCTGGGCAACGTCGCCGCGGGTGAGGACATCCGTCACCTCACTCGCGCGGAGGCCGAGCGGCTCGAACTGCCCGAGTTCGACTTCTGGTTGTTCGACTCCCGGACCCTCGTCAAGTTCGTCATCGACCCCGAGGGAGCCGAAACCGTCGCCCGCGCCTGCCAGGCCCGCGACACCGCCTGGCACCACGCCGTGCCCACGGGGGAGTTCCAGGCGCGGGCACTGTCCGCTCACTGACGCGTCCGGCTCGTCACCCGTGCAGGGACTTCTCGCGACAGTGTGGCGGCCCGACCCGGTCACCCCGTCGGATCGTAGGCTTGGTGTCCCCCACGGACGACCCGAAAGGCCCGCCCCATGCCGGCACCCCGTCAGCCCGCCGACCGATTCAGTCGCAGGTTCGAGGAGGTGGGGGCGCAGATCGGGGCCGGGGCCGTCGCGCAGGCGGGGGTGTGTGAGCGGTATCAGCCCCCGGGCGGGACCTGGTCGCTGGACTACGGGGCCGGGCTGCTGCGGGTCGGTGAGGTGACCGTGCACCAGTCGCCGCTCGGGTCGCTCGGGCATGACGGTAGCTGGCTGTGGGCATGGGCCAACGAGGGCACGCATCCGCCCGGTTCGCCGCGGCTGACCCTCGCGGAGTGGCTGCGGGAGTTCGGGGAGCGCCATCAGGTGCACGAGTTGGCCGCTCCGCGACTGGAACTGGCCGAATTTCCGGACCCCTTGTCGGCCGCCCGGCGACTGGCGCTGGTGGCTCTCGGAGTCGTACGCACGCGTGGTGTCGCGGATGTCCGGCTGGAGTCGGGGGCCCGTGCCTTCGTGCTCGTCGACGATCCCGCCGTCCCCGAGGCCGTGTTCGACGGTGGGTCGCTGCCGGGTCTCTTCGCTCACGCGATTGGCCTGTTTCCGTACGATCCCAGGCAGACGGTGGCCGGATATCTACGGCGGCACGGTTTCGCGACCCACGAAGCGACCGACGGACGACACGTCCACGGGGAACGCGACGAGGCGACGGTCGCCGTGCGTTTCACGGAGGACGGCCTGATCGCGGCCGTGTCTCACGGTGCCCGGCCGGGGGCGCAGAGTGCGCGCGCCGTGTCCGAATAGGCCGCAAACGTCTCTTGGCGTGATTCATGCCGTCGCGCGTGATCGCTCGTGCGTCGGCCGGGGGTCGTTTGCCGTTCGGATGGAACTACACCTGCACGCGGCCAAAACGTGAGAAAGGCCGGATTGGCACAGAGTCAGGCGGACACGGGGCGTAGTCGTCGCAGTAAACGACCCACAAACGACCCCGGTCCGGTGCTGCAACGAGAGCGGGAAATCGTCAGGGTGTAAGGGCGCCTTCCGCCGGTAGGGCACGTTCCGGTTTCACCGACAAGCTGAGAGCACTGACCAGTTCTAACCATGTTGACAGTTGACAGATGTCTCATTCGAGAGGGCTGCACAGGCGCATGAGTGGCTATTTCACCACGGAATTCCATGAACGGCTCCGGGCCCAGGTCCGGGCCTTCGCCGAGTCCGAAGTCCGTCCCCGCATACCCGAGATGGAGGCGTCCAAGTCCGTCCAGCACGAGCTGTCGCAGCTCATCGCCTGGCAGGGCTGGCTCGGCGTCACCATCGATCCCGCGTACGGCGGCATGGGCGCCGGCCACGTCGCGAAGACGATCATCATCGAGGAGCTGGCGCGGGTCAGCGGGGCCATGGGCGCCATGGTGCAGGCGTCACAGCTCGGCGTCGCGAAGATCATCCACTTCGGCAGCGACAGCCAGAAGAAGACCTGGCTCCCCGAGATCGCGGCCGGCGGCTGTCTGCCCACCATCGCCGTGACCGAGGCCGGTTCCGGCGGCCACGTCCTGGGCATGGAGGCCACCGCCCACCGCGACGGCGACGACTACATCCTCAACGGCTCGAAGGTCTTCGTCGGCAACTCGCACGTCGGGGATCTGCACGGTGTCGTGGTGCGCACCGGACCGGGCAGCAAGGGCCTCTCCGCGTTCCTCGTGGAGGCGGACCGCCCCGGCTTCTCGCTCGCCCCGCACCGGCCCGCGATGGGCCTGCACGGCTTCTCCTTCGGTGAGCTGATCTTCAACAACTGCCGGGTGCCCGCGGCGAATCTGCTGGGCAACGAGGGCGACGGGCTGCCCGTCGCGTACTCCTCCAGCATCCTGTACGGGCGGGCCAACCTCACCGCCGTCGCGCTGGGCATCCACCGGGCGATCCTGGAGGAGACGGTCAAGTTCGCCACCAGCCGCCAGCGCTACGGTGCTCCGCTCTCCGAACTCCCGACGATCAAGCAGAAGTTGGGGAAGATGCAGTCGCAGCTCATGACGGCGCGGCTGGCGGCCTACCACGCGGTGCATCTGCTGGACCAGGGACTGCCCTGCGACGCCGAGCTGATGAACGCCAAGCTGGTGAACGTCGAGTCGGCGATGGACTCCGCCCGTACGGCGATGGAGATCCACGCGGGCATCGGCCTGTCGGCGGACCGCCCGATCGAGCGCTACACGCGCGACGCGTTCCACATCTTCGCCCCGGCCGGCACCTCCGACATCCAGCTCCAGCGGCTGGCGGAGACGGCGCTGGGCACGTCCAAGGGCGACTGGTCACGACGACTGGCCGCCCACACCGGAGTGGGGGCGGCCGTCCCGGTCTGACGGATCGTCAGACCGCGTGATGCTGTGTCGGTGACAAGCCGAGTGACGTCGTGTCAGGTCCTGTCCGTGCGGACGGGGCCTGGTTCGCTGCACGACGTGAAGGTTCCTTCACCGTGAGGTTCTCCTCGCCGCGAAGGTTTCCACGGCGTGAGCGTCTCCTGGACGTGAAGGTGCCCTCGTCGCGAAGGTCTCCTCGTCGTGAGGGTCGCCTCGCGGACGTCACCCGGTGAAGCGAGCGGGCCCGCCCGTCAGCGCGGGCCGCCGCCGGTACGCCGGTAGATGAGGTTCATCAGCTGGTCGCGGCTCTCCTTGATGAGCTGGAGGGTGTCGCGGCCCGTCTCCTTGCCGCGCGGGTCGGTCCCGACGAAGCAGACCGTGCCCAGCACCGTGTCCGTACGCTCGTCGATGAGCGGAGCGCCCGCGTACGTACGGATACCGATCAGGTCGACCACCTCGTTCGAGGCGAAGCGCGGGTACGCGTACACGTCCGGAAGTACCAGCGCCTTGCGGCGGTTGAGCACGTCCGGGCAGTACCCGTGGTCGCGGGACATGATCCGGCTCACCTCGGGCGCGCTGCTCGCCTCCGGTCCGGACGGGCCCGCCGGGGACGCGGACGGGGTGTGCAGCCCGGCGAAGAACTGGTGGCCGGTGATGAAGTTGACCATCGCGTACGGCGCGCCCGCCGCCTGCGCGAGCTGGGTCGCGAAGGCGTCGAACTCGGCGTCCGGCACATCGCCCAGGCCCAGTTCACGCAGCCGGGCCTCCCGCCGCGCCAATTCCGTGTCGGGCGCCGGGAGATGCAGGCCCGCTTCGCTGTCGTACGTCATGAGGTGGCTCCCAGATCGCTGGAGTGCTGAAGGGGGGGTGCGGCGGGCGCGGCCCGGACGGCCTGCTCCCGCGCGCGGCGGAGCGAGACCGTGTGCGCGTACGAGACGAGTGAGACCAGTACGTGCTTCGCGGACCCGGGGTCGCGCGCGTCGCAGAGCAACACCGGTACGTCCGCCTTGAGTTCGAGCGCCTCACGGACCTCTTCCGAGCTGTACCGGTAGGCGTCCTCCGCGTCGAACTCGTTGACGGCGACGACGAACGGCACGTCGCGGCTCTCGAAGTACTCGACGGCGGCGAAGCAGTCGAGCAGCCGGCGGGTGTCGGCCAGGACGACGGCCCCGATGGCGCCCAGCGACAGGTCGTCCCAGGTGAACCAGAAACGCTGCTGGCCGGGAGTGCCGAAGAGCAGCAGCACCATGTTCTGCTTCTGGAGGGTGATCCTGCCGAAGTCCAGGGCCACCGTGGTGGTGTCCTTCGACTCGATGCCCTCCAGCCGGTCCGTACCGGTACGGCTGCTCGCGGAGGTCAGGGTCTCCTCCGTCGACAGCGGTTTGATCTCGCTGACCGCGCCGATCATGGTGGTCTTGCCTACGCCGAAGCCGCCCCCGACCACTATCTTCAGGGCGATGGGATCGTCAGACGACATAGGTTCGTAGCCCCTCAAGCACTGCCTCCAGCAGGTTCGGATCTTTCGGGTCGGCCGTACGCGTCGGCATGGCCATGATGAGCGCGCCCGCGTCCAGCAGATCGGAGAGCAGGATCTTCGCCACCTGGACCGGCTGGCCCAGGGTGGCGGCGACCTCCGCGACCGACCGTGCCTCGCCGCGGCAGAGCGCGAGACAGTGTGCCGCCTCCGGACTGAGGTAGCCCTCCGGCGCGGTGGCGCGCGCCTTGAGGAGCGACGACAGACTCATCTCGTTCGTGGGCCTGGTGCGCCCACCCGTCAGGGCGTACGGACGGAGCTCGTGCTCGTCGTCGTCGACCCAGGGGGTGCCGTCTAAAGCCGACATGTCAGAGTGCCCGGTCGTCGGAGGCGGGCTGCCTGAGCCGTGGCGGCGTACTCAGGTGTTCGGGCACGCTCTTGACGAGCTGACCCATCTCGAAACCGACCGCGCCCAGGTCGGCGCTGTCGGAGGCCAGCACGCCCAGGACGGCGCCGGGGCCGGCCATGGACACGAAGAGCAGTCCGTTGTCGTGCTCCACCACCACCTGCCTGACCCGGCCGTCGGCGGGACCCTTGATGTCACGGACGCCGCCGGCCAGGGAACAGAGCGCGGTGCTGATCGCACTGAGCTTGTCCGCCGAGTCGATGCTCAGACCGTAGGAATGCTTGCGCACTCCGTCGCTGGAAGCCAGGACAGCGCCTTCGGTACCGGGGACGCGCCTGATGAAATCAGCCATCAACCAGTCCAGATCGGGCTGCTGGGCCGAAAAAACTTCGTTTGGCAAGGGAGTGACTCCGTAAGTGGTTGGGCGACCGCCGAAGGCAGCGTCAGCTCGTCTGGTCGGGGGGCCCCTGCGGGCCGTCTTCCGAACTGGCGAGCCTGATGCCGGAGGCGAAACGAGCCATCAGATCCGGATTCGGGGCGACGACCTGCCGGTCGGCGTCGGCGAGCCGCGGGAACTCGGGTCCGCGGTACGTCTCGCTCCGCCGGGGCAGCGTGGGCCGACGACCGGGGGAAGCGCCGGCGTCGCTGGGGGGTGAGGCCGGGGTGGATCGGGGGACCTCGGGGGGTATGTCGGCAGAGCCGGTGGTGGAGCGGCCGGCACTGGATGGGCCGGGGTTGGGGTGGGCGGTGGCGGGGGGTCGGCCGCCACCCTGGTGACCGGAGTCCTGGTGGTTTCCGGTGAGGTACGGGGAGTCCGAGCGGCTCCCCGCGTGGGCGCCGCCGCTGTGGGCGGTGCTCGCGGCGTAGGCGGACTTCCGCTGGGGGAGCGGGAGTTCACCGTTGCCGCCGGTTCCGTTGCTGCTGCCGTTGGCGCTGTTGCCGCCGTTCGATCCGGCAGCCGCCGCGGCAGCCGCGGCGTGGGCCGCGGGGGAGCCTATGCGGCGTACGGACGTGGACGACTCGCCGTGCGAACCGCGGCCGTTGCGGGAGCCGCGGGCGCCCGCCTCGGCCGGGAGCGAGCCGCGGTGGTCGGCGCCGCCGGACGCGTGCTGGGGGACTCCGTACGGCGACTGGTGGGGCGTCTGGGGTGCTTGGGGGGTCTGGTGTGTCTGGGGTGTCTCGTACGTCGAGTGGGTCGTCTGGTGCGACTCGTACGTCTGGTGAGCTGTCGAGGGGGTGGGGTGGGAGGCCGACGCGTGGGGCTGGTGCGCCTGGTGAGTCGTCTGGTGGTCCGGGAGGAACTGCGACGCGGCCGGGGAGCCGGTCGTGGCGGACGTCGGCTGCGGGTGCGGCCAGGCGCCGTCCGACGGGGACTCGGGGGTCTGCTGCGTACGCGGCGTGTGCTCCGGCGCGTGCTCCTGCTGCCGGGACCGCCCCTGCTCCTGGCCCTGACGCTGGGCGGGCGCGGGCGCCGCGGAGTCGAGCAGCGCGCTCGGCAGGACGACGACGGCCTGCGTACCGCCGTAGATGTTCCGCCGCAGCGCCACGTCGATGTCGTGCCTGCGCGCGATCTGCGCGACCACGAACAGACCGATCCGGCCGTCCTCCAGCTGCGCGCGGATGTCGAACTGGTCCGGCCGGGTGAGCAGCCGGTTCATCCGCTCCAGCTTGTCGGGCGCCATCGGCAGACCGCGGTCGTCGATCTCGATCGCGAGACCGGCCGGGACACGCTCGGCGCGCAGCGTCACCTGGGTCTCGGGGGCGGAGAACCGGGCCGCGTTCTCGACGAGTTCGGCCAGCAGGTGGATGACCTCGGCCGCCGCGTAGCCGGGCAGCGTGCCCTCGGGCGGCTGGATGACACGTACGCGCGCGTACTGCTCGATCTCGGCGACACCCTGGCGCAGCACGGTCGGCAGCGGCACGGGCTTGTTGATACGGCGGGGGACCGCGCCGCCCATCACGGCCAGGCTCTCCACCTGGCGGCGGAACTGGGTGACCAGGTGGTCGACACCGAACAGGCCGCCGAGCAGGTCCGGGTCCTCGACCTCGCTCTCCAGATTGTCCAGCCGGGCCAGCGCGCGGTTGACCAGCGCGTGCAGCCGCTGCGCGATGTTGACGAACACGTCGACCTGCTGGCGGGCGCCCGCCTCGGCGACGGCGGCCAGCGCCTGGTGCTGCGCGAGACGCAGGGTCTGTTCCAGGTCCGCGAACGGGTTGCCCTGGCTGACCGGGTGCGGCAGCGCCTCGGGCAGCTGGGGGCGCTCGCCGCGGCTGATCTGCTCCAGCAGCTGGGCGATGCTCTTCTGCCCCTCGGCGGTCACGGCCTCGAAGCGCTCGACCCACTGGCGGGCCGACGTGGCGTTCGTGACCCGCTGTTCGTGCACGGCGGCGGCGACGGCGGCGGCCTTGCGGGCCGCGTTGACCGTCATGGCCAGGCCGATCACGGCGGCGGCGCCGGAGACGGACCAGGTCTCCACGGAGTTCCCGGCGTAGTGCCACATGGACCCGGAGCCGGCGGCCAGCACCATGACGGAGGCCACGGGCGTCACGACGAGCGAGCGGATCCGCTTGCGCAGACCCTTCTCGGTGGCCAGATTCCGGCCGGCCTTGACCGGGGCGGCGGGCCCCGTCTGGGACTGGACGTGGTTCTGAGCCTGGATCTGGGCCTGGTTCTGAGGCTGGGCCTGGTCGGCGGACCGGCTGTTCCGTGCGGAACGTCCGCGCCGCCGGCCGTTACGACGGTCGGCGGGGGCGGCGTGCGGGGAGAGTTCAGGCATAAATGTCCTCGGTACGACGGGGACCGGCGGATGAAGGTGAAGGGGCCGCGCTTCGGCGCCGGCTGGGGGCTCCGGATACGTGTGCCGGGCGTCGTCGGCCGGACCGGGCAGCCAGGGGACGCCCCGGCTCACCGTCCCGGGCGCCGCCCTCGGGAGCTGCCGCGTCGGCCGGTCGGCACGTCCGGGCCGGCGGGGCGAGCGTGAGGAAGCGGACCATGGGGATAAGGAGCCTTCACAGACGGGCAGTTGGACGGGGCAGGCACATGCCAGCGTCATTAGGAGCCATAACAAGCTTGGTAGCTGGGCGCGTTCGCCGCCACGGGCGGAGGGGGTCGTTCAGTGGTCGTTTGACCCTCGGGGCGTCGCCCGGTGAACCGCGCAAAAGCGGCTATTCACTTGAATACTCACTCGAACGCAAAGGCGCCGTCGGTGTGATCCGACGCGGAAACGACCGCCAAACGATCGAAATCGCGGACTGGCGCGATCGGCGGAGGTTCGCGATTGAGGAGAAGGTAAGAAGAAATTGAGGAGGCGCTCTCGGCGCGCACGCGACAATCTTCTATCCAACTCTCCCCGGTGGCAAGGCACTTGAAACATGATCGACCTCCACGACGGGGAGAATCGGTGGAGTGGGAGTGGGCGCGGGAGTTCTGTGTGGGTGTGGGAGTTCCGCGTGGGCGTGCGCGCGGGCGTGGAGGTGGGCGGGCGCGTGGGCGTGTGCCGCGCGTGGAGGTGGGCGTGCGCGTGGGCGTGTGCCGCGCGTGGAGGTGGGCGGGCGCGTGGGCGTGTGCCGCGCGTGGAGGTGGGCGGGCGCGTGGGCGTGTGCCGCGCGTGGAGGTGGGCGTGCGCGTGGGCGTGTGCCGCGCGTGGAGGTGGGCGGGCGCGTGGGCGTGTGCCGCGCGTGGAGGTGGGCGTGCGCGTGGGCGTGTGCCGCGCGTGGAGGTGGGCGTGCGCGTGGGCGTGTGCCGCGCGTGGAGGTGGGCGTACGCCTGGGCGTGGTCACGGACGCGGGCCGTGGGCGCACGGCGCACGGGGTGCGTGATCGCGGGAGTCGGCCGAGGCGGCGGTGAGGTGGCGGCGAGGCCGGGCGGGGAGTCGCGTCGCTGGGGCCGCGTCGTTGTGGCCGCCCGCCGGGCACCGCCCGGCTCGCTCATCCGTCCCCTCCGCTCCTCCGTCTCTCCGTCCCGCCGTCCCGCGCATTTCCCTCGGCGCCTCACTTCGGGGCGAGTTCACCGACGAACCGCAGGACCTCGTCGAGCTGGTCCATGCTGAGCAGCCGACTGCGCGGCCGGAGCATGCCGGAGCTTCCGTACGCTCCCAACTCCGCGCAACGGCCCAGCAGCCAGGGCCAGTCGATCGCCAAATAGTCCGCCAGGGAACGCAGTCGGCGCGCCGAGGTGGCTCCCTCGATCACACTGTTCGCGCGCGCGTGGTCGATCGCCTGGGTGTACGTACGGACCTGGGACCGCTGATCCGTAATTCCGACCCGCCAAATACCGTCGGAACGAAGCCAGTTGGCCACGATCACCCGGTCGTCGGGAGCCAGTACGAATTCGTCGATCTGCGAGTACTCCTCTTCCGCGCAGACCCATGCGGTCAGCCCGTGCATCTCCATCAGGGCGACGGTGAGAAAGAGCAGGATGCGCTCGTAGGGCTCGCTGTCCTTGACGGACTGTTCCGGAATGCAGAAGGCGTGCCCCGGCCGTACCGACGAATCGGCGTGCCGGGCCACCGTACGGGCCAGATGCTCGTGCTTGTGCCGGAAGAACAGCCAGGCCGCGCCTTCCTCACCGGTCTGCTCGCGCGTCCAGTGGAAAGGCGGCTCGGTCACCTCGCCGAGATGGCGCTCGATGTGCAGCGCGCAGAAGTACGAGCCCAGCCAGGCGGCGCCCACCCGCGACAACTCGGGAACCGCCGAATGCGCCACCGCCGAGCGCGGCATCGCTAAATGGCTTTCCAGCTCCCGCTGTTCGCTGTCGAGGATGTGGTCGTCGGCGAGGAGGCTGTCCTCCAGATTGAGCATGGCCCACAGGACGCCGAAGGTCAGATCGTCCAGCCGGTACGGCTTCGGGATCGGCAGCGTGCCGCGCGGGTCGGCGTCCAACTGGTAGCGCGCGCGGGCGGAATCGAGCACGAACAGACCCTCGCCGCCGCTCGCGCCGAGCGAGGCCAGCAACAGGGCGCGGCGCGCGGGCTGTACGAACGCGCGCAGATGGGGGTTCTCCTCGACGGCGACGGAGACCACCTCGTCCTGCGACGTCGCCTCGTACATCTGGGCGGGCACCGCCGTACCGTCGAAGATCCGCAGACCGTCCAGATACCAGAGCCCGCCGGTGCCGGCCGCGGCCTCGGAGGGGGAGAGCGAGGAACTCGACCACAGGGCGTCCATCGAGCGGGCGGCGGCGAGCGACGACCCGTGCGGCAGCCGGGCGGGCACCACCTCGCGGCTGGGCACGCGCTGGAGCAGCAGATCGACCTCGACGCCGAGCATGTACGCGAGGACGGTGGCCGCATCGCCCTGGGGGGACTGGGTGCCGGCCAGCCAGCGCTTGAAGGTGATGCGGGAGACGGAGACGTTGCCGACGCGGCTGTTGCCGTACTCCTTGGCCGCGCGCCGGGCGGCGAGGCTGAACTGCACGTCGAAGACGGCGAACTTGGCCCAGTTGAGCCGCTCCAGCAGCACCCGCAGGAGGGTCGGCGGACGCTGGTCGGGATGGGCGAGTGCCCGGTCGGCTGCCCGGTCGCCCGCCCGCTCGACCACCACCCGCCCGGCGGCCTTCTGGACGGCCTTCTCGGTGGCGGTGACGACGGGGTACCCGTTCTCGTCAGGGGTCACGAGCCGAGCCCCCCTCGGGAAACCGGAGCGGCGTGGTCAGATAGTCGAAGCGGAATTGCCATCCAGCTGACTCATCCTCACGGTGTCGTACGCACGGTCTCGCATGCCGACTCGCATGCCAAATCTGTTGTCCCAGCGCACACATGATCACTCCGAGCGCGCGCCGCTGTCCAGCAGAACCCTGGCCAGAGGTTCGACGGATAGTCAACAGCCTTCACTAATACCGCAGTTGATATCCGCACGGTGCAGGGTCCGCGACGACGACCCCGTCGTCGCACGCGCGAAGCGGAACGACGACCGCCCGGCGCGCCACCCCTCGCGCGGGGGACCTCACCGCGTACGGGAGAGCTGTTCGCGTACCCACGCCGGATCGGGGTTCACATGCGCCCGACCCGCGACAACGACGGTCGGCACCGTCTCGTCACCCCCGTTGGCGGCCCGCACGGCGGCGGCCCCGGCGGGGTCGCGCCAGATGTCGACCCAGTGCAACTCCCGCGCCCGACGGCCCAACCGGAAGCGCAGCCGGAGGCAGTACGTACACCCCGGCCGCCAGAACACCACGGGCCGCCCGTCGGCATCCCCGAGCCGCCGTGCCTCCTCAACCCCGACGGACCTCGGAAACACCAGCGGCGAGTTGACCCAGGCAAGCACCCCGAACACCACGAGAAACCCGACGCCCGCCCCGGGACTCCCGCCGTACACCAGCCCGGCCGCGGCGACGCCCCCGCAGAACACCAGCACGACGGCCAAACCCCAGACACGTGTCATGGGGCGGCAGGCTACTCCCGGCGGGGCCCGCCTGTGGCGGACCCCGGGGGGAGGAACGGAAACGGGATCGGGAACAGGGCGGGGGCCCGGGTTCTGCGGCCTCGACCGGGGCCAGGCTTCAGCAAGATCAATTGGGGGCGAAATGGGGGCCGCTCGGTTCTCACGTCTTCGAGTGAGGCTTCCCGTCCTCTGTATGTGCCGAATCCGTTCCGGCTGGGCCGGAGACAGCGACCTTCCCGGCTGTGCTGAGGTGGCAGCGCGATCTGAGGAGGTGTAGCGCCGAGGTCCGCGGCAGCTTGCGGTACGCATTCTGAGGCATATGCCGTTGGTTGCATGATGGAGCGGTGGCAGATCGAGATCGAGCCTGAGGTGCGGGATCGGCTGGAGCTCCTTCCGTCTCTACCGGCGGGTCGAGGACAAGACGGACCGACTGTTGGACGAGCCGACGACCCTCGGCGAGCCGTACTCACGGCATCTGGGAGGCAAGCTCCGTGAGCTCCGCTTTGACTTGGACGGTGAGGCCGTACGCATTCCGTACTGGCCGGCGACGGGACAACGGATCGTGCTGCTGACGGTCTTCCGCAGGACGAGGATGCGTGGAGCGGCGGAAGTCGAGCGTGCGCACCAGGTCCGGAAGATTTGCGAGGCCGAGCACGGCCATGCCCAGCACACGTACGAACGGCGCAAGGAGAGCTGATGAACCACAGCACGTGGCGTACGCGCCGAACCCGGCAACTCGCGGGGGAGGCGGTGGAGTACGGCCAGGAGTACGTCGACGCCGCCTGGCCGGCGACCTCGGCCAGGCGGTCTACGACCGTCGCATCGAGCTCGGCCTGTCCCAGACGGAGCTCGCGGAGCGGGCCGGGATGACGCAGCCCCAGGTCTCCCTGATGGAGGGCGGCGACACCGTGCCGACTCTTCCGCTGCTGCGGCGCTTGGCCAAGGCCCTGGACGGCACTCTCAACCTGACGATCGACGAAGGCGACTCGCATGTCACCTTCACCCCGCACGCCGCCTGAGTCGCCGAAGGGCACCCACGGAGTCCGTAGGTGCCCTTTTCTGTGCCCCCGGCAGGATTCGAACCTGCGACACCCGCTTTAGGAGAGCGGTGCTCTATCCCCTGAGCTACGGAGGCGGGGCTGGTGGATATCGCGCCGACAACCCGGAAGGCGATCGACACTCGGCCACTTCAAAGTCCCAGGTCAGGTGGGCTTCCCCGGCGCCCCGTGGTCGCCGTGGAAGCGACGGCTGGGCGTGCGGGGTGGAGCTCCTGACCTGAGACAGGGTAGCGGATTCGAGGGCGGAGGGTGGCTGTCGGCTGGGCGCACCAGCTGGGATCTCGTCGGGAAGGGGATTCGCGAGGTGGGCATGGGTTGCGGCGGCTCGGCTGCGGGGTTGGCGACCGGACATCGGGCGCCGCATCGCCGTGGGAGGCGGGGGCCGGTGAGTCGGCCGGGAGGTGGCCGACGCCCGTCAGGCGCCCAATGGGGCGCCCCCTGGAACCACTTGGGACGACGAGGGCGTCTCCTCACATGATCGGGCGGTTTTGCTGGGACTGTTCTGGCCGTGGCGAAGGGGGCTTTCGCGTCGTGGGTTACACCATTCCCGAAGGCGTCGACACGATGCTCGATGTGATCGGTGTGGGCTGGCCGAACGTCGATGAGGACGCCTACCGTGACATGGCGGACGCGTTACGGGAGTTCGCGGATGACGCGGACGACGACGGGCACGCCGCGCACCGGCACATCCAGCGACTGCTTTCCAGCGGGCAGAGCGAGTCCCTGACCGCTCTGGACGCCCACTGGTCCAAGGTGCAGGGCAAGCACAAGGATCTGGCGAAGGCGGCCCGGATCATCGCGGGCGCGCTCGACCGTGTCGCTGATCTCATCGTGGCCCGGAAGATGGCCGCGGTCGGTGAACTCGCCGATCTGTGCGCCACGGTGGGGATCACGCTCGCCTTCGCTCCGTTGACGGCCGGGCTGTCGACGCTCCTGGCGGGTGCGAAGATCGCGGCCACCCGGATCGCGTTCAAGAGAATCCTCAAGGAGATGGCGGAGGCAGCCGTCGCGGAGATCGTCGCCACTCTCACGGAACCGGCGGTCGCCGCGATCGAGAACGTCGTGGCGGACCTGGCGATCCAGGCGGCGCTGAACGTCGTCGGCGTACAGAACGGCATCGACACCGACCGGACGGTGCAGGCCGGCAAGGACGGACTCCAGCTCAACTCCGCCCCGGGAGCGGGCGGTCCGGGCCCCGGCGGCGGACCGGTCATTGACCACGACGCGCACGGGGACACCGGCACACACCTGGCCGGTGTCCAGGTCTCCATGCGGGACAAGACCGGCGGCAAACTCACCAAGGCCAAGAGCCACCACGGCCGCGCCAAGGGCAAGGACTCGCTGACCGCCGTCCTCGACACGACCATCGAAGGCGTGACCGAGAAACTCGGCAAGGCACTGGGGGACCTCGGCGACCACGTCGGCAAGACTCTGCCCAACTCCATCACCGCGAGCTCGAAGACTCACAAGGACGCCGACCAGGACGTCCGCGACGGAGTGAGGAGTGTCAAGTCCCCGCCGGGAAAGGACAAGGGCGTCCCCGGTGGTGGGGGCGGTGGCGGTGGCGGGGGGAACGGCGGGGGCCCGTCCGGCGGAGGTCCCAACGGGAAGCCCCTGAGCCCCCAACCCGGCTGGCACGGGAAGAGCGCCGGCAAGATGAAGCACCACCGACGCGACGCACTTGACGTGAATCATCTGAGTGAGGAGCAGCAGCGGGCCGCCCTTGTCCGGGAGACGCGCGACCTAGCCGACAGTGCCCGTGACCAGGAGGCGGGGCACAATCCGCCCGGCAAGGACCGTCTGGTGAAGTCGTGCGCGGGAGGGCTGCTGCACGAGGGGACACTGACGAGCCACTCGAGCTCCACCAAACGGCACGGACAAACGCTCCTCGACACCCACCCCGCGCTCAAGAGCGTCGTGGATCAGGTGGAGAAGGACATTCGCGCGGACAACGAGAACCCGGGCGCGGGGCATGGCAAGTGCGCCGAGATCGCGCTTGTATCCGACCGGCTCCATGGTATAGAAGAAAGAGACAACGCAACGATCAGCACGCCAGAAGATATTCGCCGAGTGATGAGCGGAGCACTTGTCTACTCCCTGCAAATCGGAGAACAGGACTCGCCCACCGGGTTGAAAGAGCACGGCGATTACAAAGAGCCGTGTCGCTCGTGCTCAAGAATTCTTCCGCTGATCGGTGTCGAGGCACACAGTTAGATTGGGGGCGACGATGCCGATACTTTCCACAGCCGAAGAAGTCGACGCGTGGCTGACGGAAGCCGGCTGGTACCCGGGCCGTGACGTCGGTGAGGAGGCGTCCGACGCGATCGCGGCCGTGGTCGAGCGATACCGTTCCTACGGCGTGGACATCGAGCCTTCCGCACCTGCCCGCGCTTTCATCAGGGAGCACGCTTTCCTTCTGGCTGTCATCGACACCGCTCCGGAGAACTTCGCGGTTTTCACGCCGCATCTCGTCTTCAAGGGAGACGCCGAGGAAATCTCCGAGCTGGCCGGAGACCTCGGTGTGAAACTCTTTCCGGTCGGATACGACACGTACGACGGCTCCACCATCCTCATGGACGACACCGGTCGGTTCTTCTTTTCGCACCACACCGGGGCGTATTATCTGGGGCGCGAAAAATACGAGGCGTTGATGAGCCTGATGAGCAGTGATATGGAAGATGCGGAGGACTACTTTGTCTGACCTCGTTCCGGGTGTGGCCGCGTCACTGCTCGTCCACGGCCGGATCTTCAGCCACACCAGTCTCGGCGGCGACGAGCAGCCCGATCTCCACCCCGCCGTGCTGGAATTCTTCGACGAACTGCCCGTGGAGCAGCGCGAGTCCTTCATCGGATACTGCGCCGAGTCCGCTCTCGTCTCGGACCAGTTGTGGGCGCTCGACCGCCTGCGCGCCGACGGGGGGACGACGACTCTTGACGAGGCCGCCACGCATCTCACCGCCGCGGCCCTTGTCGCACAGAAGATTCGCGGCCACGGCGATCCCGAGCACGGCACTCCCGCACAGGTGTGCCGCTCCTGCTCGGCACTGCTCGACCGGCTCGGCATCGACGTCATCGACTCATGACACGGGGCGTGGACGCGCTGACGACCGCCGGCTGGTACGAGGGCCGTGATGTCAGGGACAACGCCCTGTCGGCTGTCCTCAGGACTGTCGCACTCGTCGAGCCGGTGGCCGACGGAGCGGCGTGGGTGCTGTTCCCGGCCGCCGAACGGGCCTTGCGTGAGTTCCATGGGCTGCGCCTGCCCCCTGACGGACCAGGCCGCGATGTGGCGGCCACGGGATGCGTGATCGACCCCACGGAGGCCCGGCACGCGCTGCGCCCGTTCCTGCTTCTCGGTGAGGCGACGGGCTCCCGGCTGTTTCCCTTCGGCCGTACGGACACGGACGCGCTGCTCGCGGTCGACGAGGAAGGCCGTCTCTTCGCGGTCGACCACGGCGGGCGCTGGCAGCTGGGTGACACCGTGCGTGAGGGCGTCGCCGCGCTGACGGAGGGACGCGCCCCGCACCGTGTCGCCGCTCGGCGGTGGGCCTGGGACATCCCGCCGATGGAGGACGGAAAGCCGCTGGTCAACGCCGTACGTACCGCGCTGGTGGCCGTGTACGTCCTGCACCACCGGCGGGTTTTCAGCGCCCGCGAGCTGCGGCTGACCGTCACGACCCTGCGCGGCATCGGAGGGGAGGCGGTGGACCGCGCCGTACCTCTGCCGGGCGGCACGCTGGAGGAGAACGCCGCGCCGCTCGCGGCCACGATGGAGGAACTGATAGAGGCCCGGGGCGCCACCACGACGGGCGCCGAACTCAAGCTCACCGTACGCGCTCCGCGGAACGCCACCGTCCCGCTGTCGTCCGTCAGCTGCGCCGTGCGCACAGGGCATTCCGCGAGGGCCCCGGCGATGACGGAACTCTCCCTCTCCGCAGGCGCGGGCGCCTCGGTCGGCCGGGCCCGGGAGGCCGTCCGGTCCTGTTCCGAGGATCTGTCGCGATACGCCGGAAATCCGTCGCCGTGACGGTTTCCCGGTAGTCGGATTCCCGGTTGTCGGGTCTCCTGGCGGGTACAGGGGCGGCGTCCGGTGTACCCGGCGGTATGCGAACCTGCGACACCCTCTTTAGGAGAGCGGTGCTCCATCCTCTGGGCTGGAGGGCGGAGGCGCGGCTTCCGGGGCGCCGACAGGGGTCGGGTGGGGCGGCGGCATTTCAACTCGCTTGTCAGGATCGAGCCCTGTGTAAGGATGAGCCCGTCGCGCGGCAATGGGCCGCGCGCCCGTATGTTTCCCTCTCCTGGATGGCCTTGGATGCAGAGCTCTCAGCGTCGTATCGTCCGAACCGCGCCTCTTTCCGGCTCGGACGAGTCCGTTTCGCGGCCGCAGCACAGTGGTCTCTTCCTGGAGGCCCAGTACACCGTCGACCTGCCCCCGCTGGACGACGAGGCGGAATTCGAGACCGGACCCGACGCGCACCCGCAACCGCACGCCCACCGCGCAGGGCGCTCGCATGTCGGGGGATGAGCACGACGCGGACGTCGAGGCGAGCGTCCTGCTCGACGGGCTGACCGTCGACGACCGGAAACCCGAGCAGCCCGTCCTCCTCGACGAGGACGGCCACCCCATACAGACATGGCGGCAGAACTACCCGTACGACAAGAAGATACGGCGCCGTGAGTACGAGCGGACCAAGCGCGTCCTCCAGATCGAACTGCTCAAGTTCCAGCGCTGGGTTAGGGAGACCGGCCAGCGCGTCGTCGTGGTCTGCGAGGGCCGGGACGCGGCGGGCAAGGGCGGCACGATCCAGCGGTTCACCGAGCGGCTCAACCCGCGCGGCGCCCGCGTGGTGGCCCTGGAGAAGCCCACCGAGCGCGAGGCGGGGCAGTGGTACTTCCAGCGGTACGTGGCGCATCTGCCGTCCGCCGGGGAGATCGTCTTCTTCGACCGGTCCTGGTACAACCGGGCCGGGGTCGAGCGGGTGATGGGCTTCTGCACCCCGGAGGAGTACGAGCACTTCCTCCGCCAGGCCCCCCAGTTCGAGCGGATGCTCACGGACGACGGCATCCTGCTGGTGAAGTTCTGGTTCTCCGTCTCGCACGACGAACAGCGCACCCGGTTCGCGATCCGCCAGATCGACCCCGTACGGCAGTGGAAGCTCTCACCCACCGACCTCGCGTCGCTCGACCTCTGGGACGCGTACACCGCCGCGAAGGTCGACATGTTCCGCGCCACGGACACCGCGCACGCGCCCTGGACCGTGGTCAAGAACAACGACAAGAAGCGGGGCCGGCTGGAGGCCATGCGCAGCCTGCTGTGGCGGACGGACTACGACCAGAAGGACGAGACGCTCCTCGGAGCGCCCGATCCGCTCATCGTGGGCCCGGCGGACACCCTGCTCGAAGCGGGCGAGGAGTCCACCGACCTGTCCCCGACACCGCTGGCCCCCCGCGCGGAGGGCCCCGGCGACCATCCGGCGGAGCCGGGACACCCCGTACGGCCGGAGCGCCCGGCGGAGCCGGGGGACTGAGCGCGCGCGGGCGGTTCACAGGTAGCGGCGGATCGGCACCACGGACGCCTCACGGACCCGCTGCGCCAGCGAGCGGCGCTTCCAGCGGCGCGGGCAGATCGGCTCGCTGACGGTCAGGTCCTCCTCGAAGTGCCGGTCCAGTTCGGCCGTGAGGGACTCGTCCAGCACGGCGAGCATGACCTCCTCGTCGTGGTCCAGCGAGCGCCGGTTGAAGTTCGTGGACCCGATCAGCGAGGCGATCGAGTCGACGGTGATGACCTTCGCGTGCATCATCGTCGGCTGGTACTGGTAGATCTTCACCCCGCACGCCGTCAGATCCTCGTAGTAGCGCTGGCCGGCCAGCAGACAGACCCGCTTGTCGGTGTGCGGCCCCGGGAGCAGGATCTCCACCGAGACCCCGCGCCGGGCCGTCGCGCACAGCAGCTCCACGAAGTACGCGTCGGGCGCGAAGTACGCCGTCGCCAGCCGTACGCGCTCCTCCGCCGACTCCAGCATGACCCGGATCAGGGTCTGCATGTCCTGCCAGCCGAAGCTCGCCGACCCGCGCACGACCTGGACGATCGCCTCGCCGTGCGCGTCCTGCTCGACGAACCGGTCCCGGTCGTCGAACATCTCCGTGTGGCACTCCGCCCAGTTCTGCGTGAACGCGGCGGCGATCCCGTCCACCGCGGCCCCGCGCACCCGTACGTGCGTGTCACGCCACTCGTGCTCGTTCCGCGCGTCACCGCACCACTCCTCGGCGATGCCCACACCGCCGGTGAACGCGGTCTGCTCGTCCACCACCAGCACCTTGCGGTGGCAGCGGTGGTTCTGCTTGAGCGGCGAGAGGTACAACGGCTTGCGGAACCAGGCCACATGCACCCCGGCCCGCTCCATCTCCTCCAGCTGGTCCTTCTCGATCAGCCGGCTGCCGAAGCCGTCCAGCAGCAGGCGCACCCGTACTCCGGCGCGCGCCCGCTCGCTGAGCGCCTGCGCGAACTCGTTGGCTATGTCACCGCGCCAGTAGACGAACGTCATCATGTCGACGGTGTGTTCGGCGCCCCGGATGCTCTCCAGCATCCCGGCGAAGATCTCGTCGCCGTTGCGCAGCGGGACGAGCGAGTTGCCCGTGGTCATGGCGATGCCGATCAGCCGCTCCAGGCGCCGCCGTATGCGCTGGATCTTCTCCGGGGACGCGGTGGGAGCGGTGGGTTCCCTGGGTGCTGTCGATTCTGTGGCCTCTGTGGCCTCTGTCGACTCTGCCGTGCCTGCCGGGTTTGTCGCGTCTGTCGAGTCCGTCGCGTCCGTGGACTTCGTGGACTCGGCGGACTCCTCCGTCTCCGCGGACGGTGCGGGCTCCGCGTTCGGGGCCGGCGTCATTCTGTGCTGCGAGGGGAGCAAGACGGAAACCTCTCTCGGGTCGCGGCCGGTCCCTCGGGTCGGAATCGGTCCCTGTCCCGGATTCCCCCCACGCGGCGCGTCACTCTGTGATCAGGAGGACATTCCGCGCGCGGCGGCGAGGAACTCCCGGATGAGTCCGACGTCCTTCACCCCCCGGGCGCGCTCCACCCCACTCGACACGTCGACCCCCCACGGCCGCAGCGCCGCCACGGCGTCCACGACGTTGTCCGGGGAGAGCCCGCCCGACAGCACCCACGACCCCGTCGGCCGCTCCGGAAGCGACTCCGGCGACCAGCGTTCGCCGGACCCGGGCCGGGGCGAGTCGATGATGAGCGCGTCCTCGCCGTACGCGCCCGCCGTCAGGGGCGCGCCGGAGCGGGGCGAGGTGGCGCGGATGAGCCGGTACCCGTCGGCGCGCAGCGCCGCGTACGCCTCGGGCGGCTCCCCGCCGTGCAGCTGGACCGTGTCCACGCCCGCCTCGGCCGCCGCCCGGCGCACCTCCTCCAGCGGCTCGCCCCGGAACACCGCGACCCGGGCCACGCCCGGTGGGACGAGCGCGGCGAGCGGGCGGGCCCCGGCGGCGGACAGCTGCCGGGGGCTCGCGGTCAGGACGAACCCGACGGCGGACGCCCCGCCCGCCACGGCCGCCTCGACCTCGCCGGGATTCCGCAGACCGCAGACCTTGACGTACAAGTGGTGCAACAGAAGCTCCTCGCTCGATGGCCGGCGGCCCGACCGCCGGTGAGTCCGACCGTCATTGGGTTCGGCCGCCGGTGGGCCCGACCGTCATTGGGTCCGACGGCCGGTGGGGTCCGACAGCCGGTGGGTTCGACCGCCGGTGGGTCCGCCGGGCCGTCCGACGTAACCTGCGTACTCACTGCGAGAGTACGAAGAAAGCGAGACGCCCGGTGCCGGATCCCGCCGCCCTGACCGCCCCCGGGGCGCCCTTCGAGGTCGTACGCACCGAGAACGGCTCGCTCCTGTACGCCGACGGGCCGCGCACCCTGCGGGAGTTCGCGGAGACGACCTGGGCGTACGGGGACCGGCCCTTCCTCGTCGGCGGCGACGGGGACCACCTCCTTACGTACGGCGACTTCTTCGCCGCCGCGACCGTGCTGGCCAACCGGTTCGTGGACAGCTACGGCCTGCGGCCGGGCGACCGGGCCGCCGTCCTGATGGAGGACCGTCCCGAGTGGCCGGTCGCCTTCTGGGCGGCGCAGCTCGCCGGGCTCGTCGCCGTACCGCTGGACGCCGGGTGGACCGGGGAGGAAGGGAGCGCCGTGCTGGAGCACTGCGATCCGCGCGTGCTGCTCGTGGACGGCGCGTGGCTGCCCGGCGTCAGGGCGTGGGCGGGGCGTACGCGGGCGCGCGTGGTGGTCGTCGGCGCGACGGCCGGCGAAGCCCCGGGGGCGCCCGTCGAACGGTACGAGGATCTGCCCGCCCCCGACCGCTACGCGGCGCCGCCCGACATCGAGATCCGGGCGGAGGACGACGCGACGATCCTCTACGCCTCGGACGGTGCCCCGCTCAGGGGCGCCGTCTCCACCCAGCTCGCGCAGGCGGGCGCGACGATGGACGTCCGCTTCCGGGCCGCCGCCGACGCGCTGGAACGGGGCGACCTGCCGGGGCTGGGGCCGGCTCCGGCCGTCCGCCTGGACGGCTCCTTCACCGGGCCGGCCGCGCTCGCACAGATGTACGGCGCGATGGCGTCGGGCGGCACGCTGGTCCTGGGGGAGCCCGGGTCCGGAGCCGGGCCGGTGCCCGCGCACGCCCCGGCCGCCCCTGCCGCCTCGCCCGCCGTCGAGTCACGCGTCGCCCCCGGGACCGGCGAGGTGTGGCTGCGCGGCCAGTCGCTCCCGTACGCCTACTGGCGCGACGAGCGGGCGACGGCCGAGTCGTTCACCGCGGACGGCTGGTTCAGGGCGGGTTGATCCGGTCAGCCGGGTACGGGAGCGGGTGGGGGAGCGGGTGGGGCGGTGCGACCGGTCCCGCCGGGCCGGGATCCGGGTGGACGGTTGGCTTGGTCAGGCTGATCCGGGCCCGCCCGTCGGCTGGTCCGCTCGTCCTACTCGGGCGTCCCGTCAGCGCCCGTTCGCGACGAGCGGCGACCGTCGCGTCGTTCACCGCGGACGGTTGGTTCTGGGCGGGTTGATCCGGTCAGCCGGGGAGGGAGCGGGGTGGGGGAGCGGGTGGGGCGGCTCATCGGGTCCCGCCGGGCCGGGATCCGGGTGGACGGTTGGCTTGGTCAGGCTGATCCGGGCCCGCCCGTCGGCCGGTCCGCCCGCGCTCGGCCGGCCCTCCGTCAGCGCCCGCTGACCCGCTCCGCGTGATCGGGTCGGCTGATCCGGATCCGGTAGCCCTCGTCCCCGGTCTTCCGGAGCACCGTGACGCTGATCCCGCTCTCGCGGTCCCGGAACGTCTCGCCGGGGCCGTACGGCGCGTCCGACAGCTCCGCGTGGACGTTGGGGCGTCGCGTACAACCGCCGCTGCGCTCCGCGCTGTCGGAGACCGTCACCGGTCCGCGCCCGGTGTCGACATCGGTCTCGACCCGGTAGACCAGCACGCCCGGCTTGCAGACGGCCTCGTCGTTGCCCGCGCGGGTGCGGACCTCGACCGCGAAACCGGAGTGTTCGGAGACCGGCACGAAGGCCAGTTTGTGACCGCCCGCGGTGGCCAGGGGGGTCAGGTCGTGTTCGCTCTCGCCGGCCGTCGCCGCGCAGTTGACCTGTTCGTCGTCGAGCCAGCCGAGCTTCCACTTGTGCCAGCCCAGCAGATCGTTGTTGGCCCCCCAGTCCTCGGACATGATGTCCCAGTGCCCGACCGCGCCGCCGCCCTGTGTGGTGTAGAGGTCGGGGAGGCCGAAGACATGGCCGTTCTCGTGCGGCAGGACACGGAAGCCGGTGCGCGCGTACGACCCCGAGCCGTCGTCCTGCCTGCTGTAGACGAAGGACGTGTTGGCGAGCGGGACGCCGTCCGCCTCCGGGGCCTCACCGTTGCCGGAGAACGTCACGGACAGCACGGTGTCGAGCGCCGAGGGGCCCGCGTTGGGCGTGACGAGGACGTTGACCAGGTCGTACGCGCTGAAGTCCACCTCGTCGTCGGCGAGCGTCACGATGTCCTGGACGAGTCGCCGGTAGCCCGGCTCGTACGCGGCGCCGCGCTCTATCCCGTAGTCGGCGAACGGCAGCGGCATCCGCAGCCAGTCCTTCAGGGGGGCCTCGGGGCGGTAGTCGAGCCGGCCGTACGAGCTGGTGCGGAACCACCCCGAGGTCTGCGGGAAGAACTCGCCGAGCCGGTCGGCGGCGCTGCCGGGGCCCGGCGCGTCCGAGAAGTCGACCATCAGGTTGAGGGCGCGGACGGTGCCGGTGGAGCGGGAGTAGCCGGTGGGGGTGGGCACGCCCTCGGACATCTGGACTCCGGTGGCGGACGCGATACGGCACGGGCGGACGCCTCCGTCGCGCGGGACGGCGACCGGCCCGGCGGAGGCCCGGGTGGGCAGCGGAAGGGTCGCGCTGGCGGTGGCGAGGGCGGCGAGGGTCAGGGCGGCGAGAGCGGCGAGCGTGCCGACCCGGCGCGGTCGGGCATGGCTGCCGCGGCCCGCGCCTCCGGGTATCCGACGAGTGTGCTTCATCGGCCGCCTTCGGGGTCAGCGGCAGTCGCCCGTGCTGACTGCACTCCGTTCGATCACCCTGCGACGGGCGGCGTGTCGGCGCTCGCTGGGTGCGCCGATCGTGGGTTCTTCGCCCGGTTTTCGCGGGGCCGTCCCGGGGGTGGGCGCGGGGCCGGCGCGGGATCGTCGGGAGGTCTTCGCGGGGGTCGGCACGGGGGCCGTTGCGGTGTTCTCGCGGGGGTCGGCACGGTGGGGGCCGGGGCTGCGGATGCGGGGGGCCGGGCACCGTGGCCCGGCCCCCGGACGCTGTGTGACCCAGCTCACCGCGCGCCGCGAAATAACCGGGGAGGACTTCCCCGTTTGCACCCGTGTCAAGGAAACGGGGACCAGCTCCCCGCTTCCGGGAGTCGAGGAAGGGCCCGCCGTGACCACCGTTGCCGAATGCGAGACGCGTCGTACACCCCGCCCGCGGGCCGACGCCCTGCGCAACAGGGAGCGCATCGTGGCGGCGGCCCGCGAGATCCTCGTGGAGTCGGGCCCCGACGTGCCGCTCGACGAGATCGCCCGCCGCGCCGGAGTCGGCAACGCGACCCTCTACCGCCACTTCCCCGACCGCGCCGCGCTCGTCCTGGAGGTGGTGCTCTGCGTCATGGCGCGCACCGCCGACCAGGCGGAGCGGGCCGCGGCCGAGGAGGCCGACGTGTTCGTGGCGCTCAGCCGCTTCGTGCACGCGGCCGCCGACGAGCGGATCGGTGCCCTGTGTCCGCTCCTCTCCGGCAGTTTCGACGGAGAACTTCCCCAGCTGCGCGCGGAGCGCGAGCGGCTCGAAACGGCTGTGGAAGATCTCATGGAGAAGGCGCGCGCGGCCGGCCGGCTGCGTACCGACGTCGCCGTCGGTGACCTGATGGTCGCCCTCTCCCAGCTCACCCGTCCGCTCCCCGGTACCGGCTGTCTGAACATCGACCGCTTCACGCACCGGCATCTACAGCTGTTCCTCGACGGCCTGGAGGCGCCCGCGCGCTCCGTGCTGCCGGGCGCGGCGGCCACTCTGGAGGATCTGCGCCACAGTCGATGACGACAGGCGGCGCGCCCCCGGACCACGAACCCCCGGACCTCGAACCCCGGGCCATGAACCTCTGTCCACCACGTACTCGCCGGTCCAGGTCCACCCGTATTCCGGTTCGCGTCACGCACGCGAACGGGCGTGGGTGAACCCCGGAAGCGGCCACGCGTCCCACGTGAACACACGTCGGCAGACGTGAGCACGCGCGTAACACCCAGGTACGCGTCAGCACACGCAGGACCGGAACAATCACCGACACCGGCGGCCGTCGACCAGGCCGACCGGGCTCGCCCCGGACCCGGGGTCCCCGCGTCACGGGACCCGTGGTCCGACACCAACTGACCCGTGCGCAGGGCCGACCAGTGCGTCCCCGCGTCCGTTTTGAACTCTTCGTACGCATAGGCGGCCACACCCATGTCAAAAACAGCCGAGTCCCGGCTCCCGGACCCCCGCGTCCCCGACGCGGGCCCTGATCCCCAGCGCTGGAAGGCCCTGGTCTTCATCGCCCTGGCCCAGCTGATGGTCGTGCTCGACGCGACGATCGTGAACATCGCGCTGCCCTCCGCCCAGCAGGACCTGGGCATATCGGACGGCAACCGCCAGTGGGTCATCACCGCGTACGCGCTCGCCTTCGGCGGTCTGCTGCTCTTCGGCGGACGCATCGCCGACCTGTGGGGGCGCAAGCGCACCTTCGTCGTCGGTCTGCTCGGCTTCGCCGCCGCGTCCGCCGTCGGCGGCGCCGCGACCGGCGAGGCCATGCTCCTCGGCTCGCGCGCCCTCCAGGGCGCCTTCGGCGCGCTGCTCGCGCCCGCCGCGCTCTCCCTGCTGGCCGTCACGTTCGGCGACCCGAAGGAGCGCGCCAAGGCGTTCGGCATCTTCGGCGCGATCGCCGGTGGCGGTGGCGCCGTCGGTCTGATCCTCGGCGGATTCCTCACCGAGTACCTGAACTGGCGCTGGACCTTCTTCGTCAACATCCCCTTCGCGATCGTGGCCGCCGCCGGCGCCTACTTCGTGATCCGGGAGCCCGCGGGCGGGCGCAACCGCTCCCCGCTCGACATCCCCGGTGTGATCCTGTCGACGCTGGGCCTGGTGGCGCTGGTGTACGGCTTCACGCGCGCCGAGTCCGACGGCTGGTCGGACACGGTCACCGTCGGCATGTTCGTCGCGTCCGCCGTGCTGCTGGCCACGTTCGTCGCGGTCGAGTCGCGGGTGAAGTCGCCGCTGCTGCCGCTGCGCGTCCTGATGGAGCGCAACCGCGCGGGTGTCTACCTGTCGCTGGGTCTCGCCATCATCGGCATGTTCGGCCTGTTCCTCTTCCTGACCTACTACCTCCAGGTCGTGAAGGGCTACACGCCGGTCAACACCGGCTTCGCGTTCCTGCCGATGATCGTCGGCATGGTCACGGGCTCCACCCAGATCGGCGCCCGGCTGATGACCCGGGTGCCGCCGCGACTGCTGATGGGCCCCGGCTTCCTGGTCGGCGCGGTCGGCATGCTGCTGCTGACGCGGCTGGAGCTGGACACCTCCTACCCCGGGCTGATCCTGCCCGCGCTGCTGCTGCTCGGCCTGGGCATGGGTACGGCCTTCATGCCGGCCATGTCCCTCGCGACGCACGGCATCGAGCCGCGTGACGCGGGTGTCGCCTCGGCGATGGTCAACACCTCGCAGCAGGTCGGCGGCGCGATCGGTACGGCGCTGCTGAACACCGTGGCCGCCTCCGCCACCACCGCGTACGTCGCGGCGAACGCGGCCGGTGCCGGTGACCCGAAGCTGCTCCAGCTCCAGGCGATGGTGCACGGCTACGCGAGCGCCATCTGGTGGGCGGTCGGCATCCTGGCCGCCGCCGCGGCGATCGCCCTGACGCTCATCAACACCGGGCGTCCGGGCAGCACCCGGGTGGCCGGGGGCGCGGGGACCGACGCGTCTGCGGAGGACGGCAGGATCCCGGTGGTCATGCACTGACGGTCCGCGGTACGGGGGCCGGCCGGTTCAGGTACGGCCTGACGGTTCACGTAGGGCCTGACGGTCCACGTACGGCCTCACGGTTCAGGTACGGCCTGACCGTTCACGTAGGGCCTGACGGTCCACGTGCGGCCTGACGATTCACGTACGGACCGGGTGGTCCGTACGACTGGATCGGCGGTCCGTACGACCGATGCCGCCACCGCGACTCCGACCGCGACTCCGACCGCGACCGCGCGCGAGCTGTGGCGCGCGCGGGACGCGTGGTCCGACCCCGTCCCGCTTTCTGCCCTGGTGCCGCCGTTCCTCAGCGGCGCCAGGGCAGATCCGCGTCCGTACCCTCCGGCTGGAGACCCTCCGCCACCACCCGCATGATCTCGCCGAGCTGGGTCACCTGTTCCGGTGCGAGCCGGTCGAAGATCGCCTGCCGTACGGCCGCGACATGGCCGGGCGCCGACCGCCGCAGCACCGCGTCGCCGGCCTCCGTGAGCACCGCGTTCTGGCCCCGCTTGTCGGACGGGCAGTCCTCGCGGCGCACCCAGCCGTGCTTCTCCAGACGGGCTATCGCGTGCGAGAGCCGGGAGCGGGTGATCTTGGCGTCCTGGGCGAGCCGGGTCATCCGCAGCCGGCGGTGCGGGGCGCGGGCCAGATGGACCAGCAGGGCGTAGTAGATGTGGGGCATCCCCGCGTCCCGCTGCAACTGGCGGTCGAGATGGTCCTCCAGCAACGTGGTCGCCTGCACGTACGCCTGCCAGACGCCCTGTTCCTCGGCGCTGAGCCAGCGCGGCTCTCTGTCGCTCTCCATGCTTCCCACCCTAGGCACTGCTCCTTGAAACTTGAACTAGACGGACGTACAGTCCGTTCCAGAGTGCTTTAAGATTCAATTAACTGGGACCGCCGCCACCCGCAGGGAGCCCGTCATGACCAGCACAGCGGAGCGCATGCCCGCCCTCTATCTCTCCCACGGTGCCCCGCCCCTCGCCGACGACCCCCTCTGGCCCGGACAACTCGCCGCCTGGGCCGCCGGACTGCCGCGCCCCCGGGCGGTCCTGATCGTCTCAGCCCACTGGGAGGAGGCGCCGCTCGCCCTCGGCGCCACCGAGACCGTGCCGCTCGTGTACGACTTCTGGGGCTTCCCCGAGCACTACTACCAGGTCCGCTACCCCGCCCCCGGCGCCCCCGGCCTCGCCGACTCCGTCGAGAAACTGCTGCGCCGCCCCGGCACCCCCGTCCAGCGCGTGCCCGACCGGGGGCTCGACCACGGCGCGTACGTCCCGCTCGTCGAGATGTTCCCCGACGCCGACATCCCCGTCCTCCAGATATCCCTCCCGACGCTCGACCCGCGCGAACTGTTCGCCGTCGGCCGCAGACTGGCCCCGCTGCGGGACGAGGGCGTCCTCGTCGTCGGCAGCGGATTCTTCACCCACAACCTCGCCGCGCTGCGCCACACCGGCCCCGGCGTGCCCGGCTGGTCCGCCGAGTTCGACGCCTGGGGCCGCGAGGCGCTCCTCGCGCGCGACATCGACGCGCTGCTGGACTTCGCGCACGCGTCCCCGGCCGGGCCGCTCGCCCACCCCCGTACCGAACACTTCGCCCCGCTGTTCGTCACGCTCGGTGCCGCCGAGGACGAGCTGGACACCGTACGGAACGTGATCGACGGCTTCTGGCTGGGGCTGGCGAAACGGTCGGTGCAGTTCGGCTGACCCGCCCGGTCCGCCCCGCGTACTCCACCAGTGGTCGGCCCAATGGCAGTCGGGTTCAGATCGGCAACGGTTCGACATCCGGTGACCGACGGCACTTGACCGGGGATTCCGGCCTCCGTACGTTCCTCATGGTCTAGACATCCTTGTTAGGGAGCGGCCATGCGGAAACACGTCATCGGGGCCCTTGTCGTCACCATGGCGCTCGGACTCACTGCCTGCGGCAGCGGGGACTCGGGCGGGGGCGGCGGCGAAACGTCGGGCAAGGGCAAGACCCTGACCGTATGGATCATGGAGGGCACCAACCCCGACCCCAAGCCCTTCTTCAACGAGGTCGCCGCGGCCTTCAAGAAGAAGACCGGCGCCACGGTCAAGGTCGAGTACCAGCAGTGGGCCACCGCGCAGAAGAAGTTCACCACCGCGATCGAGGGCGGACCGAGCCAGGTCCCCGACGTCGCCGAGGTCGGCACCACCTGGATCCCGCAGTTCGCCGAGACCGGCGGCCTCGTGGACGTGACCGACAAGGTGAAGGAATCCGGTCTCAACGACGACCTCGTCGAGGGCCTGGCCGACGCGGGCACGCTGGACGACAAGCAGTACGGCATGCCCTGGTACGCCGGTGTCCGCGGCCTCCTCTACCGCAAGGACATCTTCGAGAAGCACAACCTCAAGGCCCCGACCACCTGGAAGGAACTGCGCGACACCGCGCTGGTCCTGAAGGAGAAGGAGCCGGGCATGATTCCCTTCCCGGTCGCGGGCGGCGCGGAGATGTTCGCGACCCCGTTCGTCTGGGGCGCCGGGGGTGAACTGGCCGTCGAGGAGGGCGGCAAGTGGAAGTCCGGCATCAACTCCCCGGAGGCGGTCAAGGGCATCACGTACTACACCGACCTCGCGAAGAAGGACAAGCTCTCCCCGGCGAAGGTCACCACCTGGACCGAGAAGGAGGTGGCGACCGACTTCCAGAAGGGGAAGATCGCCATGTCCCTCTCCGGCAACTGGACACCCAAGGCGTTCGTCCAGGCCGCCCCGGACCTGGAGGGCAAGCTCGCCGCGGCGCCCATCCCCGGTGAGACCGGCGGCATGAGCAAGTCCTTCCTGGGCGGCTCGTACCTCTCCACCTTCAAGGGCGAGAACCAGGACCTGGCCTGGGAGTACGTCAAGCTCGTCACCACCGGCGAGTTCGCCACCAAGTGGGCCGAGCAGACGAACTACTTCCCCGGCCAGAACAGCCTCCTCAAGGAGGTCCAGGCGAAGAACGACCCGCTCGTGGCCCCCTTCGCCAAGCAGATGACCGAGGCCGGCGCGACCGTCCCGAAGACCCCCGCGTACGGCCAGATCCAGGCCACGCAGGTCGTCACGAAGATGGTGCAGTCCATCCTCACCGACAAGCAGACGGTGCAGGAGGCCGCCGACCAGGCCGCCGAGGAGATGGACAAGATCTTTGCCTCCTGAGTCGCTCATCGAAGACTCGGCGCACGACGACGGCGTGGCCGCGACGACCTCCACCGTGAAGTCGCCGCGGCCACGCGCGCCCCGCCCGAGCCCGACGCTGCGCCGCAAGCAGCTCGGCCGCACCACCCGCCCCTGGCTGCTGCTCCTGCCCTCGCTCGTGGTGCTGGCGGGGCTGCTGCTGTGGCCGCTCGTCAAGGTCGGCATCCTGTCCGTCCAGGACTACGAGGTGAAGTTCGGCGGCGGCGTCGGCACGTACACCGGGTTCGACCACTACACGGACCTGCTCACCGACGGCGACCTGTGGCGCACCGTCCTGCCCAACACCGCGCTCTTCGCGGTCGCCTGCGTGGTGCTGACCGTCGCGCTCGGCACCCTCGCCGCGCTGCTGCTCCAGCGGCTCGGCACCACCTGGCGGGTCATCTGCTCCACCGCGATCATGGCGGCCTGGGCGATGCCCGCCGTCACCGGCACCTATGTGTGGGTGTGGCTGTTCTCGGCGGGCGACGGCATGATCAGCCAGCTCGCCGGCTCGCTCGGACTGATCGACCCCGAGACGACCAACTGGTTCACCGAACGGCTCTCCTTCTACGCCATCGCCACCCTCAACGTGGTGCACCACGGATTCCCGTTCGTCGCCATCACCGTGCTCGCCGGGCTGCTGACCATCCCCCGGGAGCTGTACGAGGCCGGGATGATCGACGGCGCGAGTGCCTGGCAGCGGTTCTGGAAGATCACCGTGCCCACCATCAAGCCGATCTTCCTGGTCGTCACGATCCTGTCGACCATCTGGGACTTCAAGGTCTTCACCCAGATCTATCTGATGCCGGGCGGCGCGGGCAGCAACGAAGAGGTCCTCAACCTGGGCGTGTGGTCCTACCAGCAGGCGTTCGCCCTGAACGACTACGGCGCGGGCGCGGCCACCGCCGTACTCCTCACGCTGCTCCTGCTGCTGATCACCGTCGTCTACATCCGAACCCTCTTCAAGGAGAGTGACGAGCTGTGACGCGCACGACGACCGCCGGGCGGATCGGGCTCGCCTGCGCGGTGTTCGCGCTGCTGGTCTTCACGCTCTTCCCGGTGTACTGGATGGTCAGCACCGCGCTCGACCCGAACGCCATCACCCGCGGCGCCGACGTCCTGCCCAGCGGGATCAGCGGCGAGCACTTCAGTTACATCTTCGACCGGGGCAACTTCGGCCAGTTCCTCGGCAACTCGCTGATCGTCGGACTCGGCACCATCCTGATCTCCGGGCTGCTGGCGCTGTTCGCCGCCGTGGCGGTCGCGCGCTTCCGCTTCCGGTTCCGCACCTCCGTGCTGATCATGGTGCTGATCGTGCAGATGGTGCCGCTGGAGGCGCTGGTCATCCCGCTCTTCCTCCAGATGCGGGACTACGAACTGCTCAACAGCCTCATCGGGCTCACCGTCGTCTACATCGCGCTGTCGCTGCCGTTCGCGATCTGGACGCTGCGCGGCTTCGTCGCGACGGTTCCCAAGGAGGTCGAGGAGGCCGCGTACCTGGACGGCTGCTCGTGGCCCCGGATGTTCTGGTCGGTGCTGCTGCCGCTGGTCGCGCCGGGGCTCGTCGCCACCAGCGTGTTCGCCTTCATCACCGCGTGGAACGAGTTCGTCTTCGCGTACACCTTCATGAAGGACGGCTCCAAGTACACCGCCGCCGTGGGGCTGTTCCAGTTCTTCGGCGAGAACTCCACGTCCTGGGGCCCCGTCATGGCCGGCTCCACCCTCATCACCGTGCCGGTGCTGGTCTTCTTCATCATCGTGCAGCGACGGCTGGCGTCGGGCCTGGCGGCCGGGGCGGTCAAGGGGTGAGCCCGGCGGGCCGGGGGACGAGCCGGGGGACGAGTGGCGCCGGGAGCGGCGCCGGGGGAGACATCGGGAGTGGCGCCAGGGGTGGCACGGGGAGCGCGGCCTCTGCCGACGCCGAGGCGCTGCGGCTGGTCAACGCCGTTCTGCTGCCCGGCTTCCACGGCACCGAGCCGCCCGCGTGGCTGCTCGACGCCGTCGACAACGGACTCGCGGGCGTCGTGTACTTCGCCCACAACGTGCCCGACCCCGAGACCGCCGCCGCCCTCTCGGCCGGCCTGCACGCCCGGCGCGCCGACCTGATCGTCGCCAGCGACGAGGAGGGCGGCGACGTCACCCGCCTGGAAGCCGCGACGGGCTCCTCCTACCCCGGCAACGGCGCCCTCGGGCGCGTCGACGACACCGGCATCACCGAGCGGATCGCCCGCGCCATCGGCCACGACCTGCGCGCGGCGGGCATCGGCCTGAACCTCGCGCCCGACGCCGACGTCAACGCCGACCCGGACAACCCGGTGATCGGCATACGCGCCTTCGGCGCCGACCCCGCACTGGTCGCCCGGCACTCCGCCGCGTACGTCACCGGCCTCCAGTCCGCCGGGGTCGCCGCCTGCGCCAAACACTTCCCCGGCCACGGCGACACGGCCGTCGACTCCCATCTCGGGCTGCCCCACCTGGACGCCGACCTCGACCTGCTGCGGCGGCGCGACCTGCCGCCGTTCCGCGCGGCCGTCGAGGCGGGCAGCCGCTGTCTGATGACCGGGCACCTCACGGCCCGCCCGTTCGGGCCCGCGCCCGCCTCGCTCAACGCCGAGGCCGCCCGGCTGGCCCGCGAGGAGCTGGGTTTCACCGGGGCCATCGTCACCGACGCCCTCGACATGGGCGCCGTCGTCGCCGAACCGGGCTACGGCCCCGCCTGCGTCCAGGCCCTGCTCGGCGGCGCCGACCTGCTCTGCCTGGGCAACCCGGCGGACGCGGACGCCGCCGCGCGCGCCTACACGACCGCGCGGGACGCGCTCCTGGGCGCCCTGGCCGACGGGGTCCTGCCCGTGGACCGGCTCGCCGACGCCGGACACCGGGCCCGTGAACTGGCCGACTGGATCGTGCGGGGCCGTGCCACGCCGTCGCCTCCCAAGGAGGACGCTCTGCCGCTCGCCGTGGCGCGGGCCGCCCTGCGGGTACGGGGCAACGTGGCCCTCGGCCCCGCGCCGTACGTGATCGACCTGCGACAGCGCGTCAACCACGCCTCCGGCAGCCGGGCGCCGCACCTGATCCGGCTGCTCACGGAGGCCCTGCCCGGCCTGACGGTCACCGGCGTACCTCCGGAGGGGCCCACGGGTGCGCGCGCGGACCATGCGCTGGGCGGGGGCGCCGCGCTGGGCGGGGGCCTCGCCAGGACCGGGGCCGACGGAGCCGCCGGGGCGGGGGCCGAAGGGTCTGCCGGTGCCGGGTCTGCCGGTGCCGGGGCCAGGGCCGCCGGGGACGGGGCGGGCGCCGGGGCTGCCGACGGCCGGCCGCTGGTCCTGATCGCGCGCGAGCCGCACCGGGACGCGGCGGAGACCGCGCTGCTCCGCGAACTGGTCACCCGCCGCCCGGACGCGGTCGTCCTCCTCACCGGCTGGCCGCACGCCGTGGACGCGCTGGCCGCCCACACGGTGGTCACGTACGGCTCCGCCCGCGTCAACGCACAGGCGGCCGTGGAGCGCCTGCTGGGCGGCACCCCGCACGGGGGCTGACGCGCGCGTACGACGCCCCGGGCCCCTCGGCGCGTCCTCAGCTCTCGTTGAGCGCCTTCTCGTACCAGGCGACGTCCCAGTACCTGCCGAACTTGCGGCCGACCTCGGCATACGTACCGATGTGGCGGAAACCGAACCGCTCGTGCAGCCGCTCCGAGGCGTCGTTGGGCTGGGCGATGCCCGCGTACGCGCGGTGCACGTCCTCGCCCTCCAGGGCCTTGAACAGCGCCTCGTAAAGAAGCGTGCCGATTCCCCGGCCCGCCGCCTCGGGCGCGCAGTACACGGTGACCTCCACGGACGTGGAGTACGCGGGTTTCGGCCGGAAGGGCCCGCTCGTCGCGTAACCCAGTACGAGGCCGGAACGCACGTCCTGAGCAACCCGGAGGCGATGAGGGCCGTCTTCGGGGTAGGAGAGGAACCACGGGCGGCGTTGTTCGGGAGTAAAGGTACGGGTGTCGAAGGTGATCGGCGTCTCACGGACGTAGTGGTTGTAGATGTCCGTGAGCGCGGCCAGATCGTCCTCGGTTCCGGTTCTGACCTGCGCTTCCGGCCGGCGCGGCACCATGTGTACCTCCTCGGTGGCGGGACAGGGTACTGCATGATCACAAAAAAGAGTGCACGGCTTGGGAATTCTGTCCCGATTCCAGTCGTTGTTTCCATCGGATGCAGGGCACCCGAGAGGGTGTCGCGACCGACTCAGTAAGGGAGCTCGCATGGCAACCCGTGCCGTCGCCCGCCGTACCGCCAATGGTGGTACGAACAGGGCAAGCAGTGTTCGCGCCGTGGGCGGCGAGATCGCCGATCGCGACCTGGTCGGCATGTACCTCGACGAGATCGCGCGCACGCCGCTGCTCGACGCCGCCAAGGAGGTCGAGCTGTCGCAGACCATCGAGGCGGGTGTGTACGCCCAGCAGATAGTCGACGGAGCGGTGGAGAGCGAGGTCACCGACGCACGGCGCGAGGAGCTGGAGGCTCTTGTCGCCGCCGGTGAGCGCGCGAAGGACGTCTTCATACGCTCCAATCTCCGACTCGTCGTCGCCGTGGCCCGACGCTACCCGCGCAGTGGACTGCCCCTTCTCGACCTCATCCAGGAAGGCAACGCCGGCCTGGTGCGCGCGGTCGAGAAGTTCGACTACGCCAAGGGATTCAAGTTCTCCACCTACGCGACCTGGTGGATCCGCCAGGCCATCACCCGGTCCATCGCGGACCAGTCCCGCACGATCAGGCTGCCCGTCCACCTCGTGGAGGAGCTCGGCCGTATCCGCAGGGTGCAGCGCGAGTTCAACCGGGAGAAGGGGCGCGACCCGGAGCCCACCGAGATCGCCGCCGAGCTCGGCTCCAACGCCGCCCGCGTCAACGACGTCCTGGACTGGGCACGCGACCCGGTCAGTCTCAACATGTCGGTGGACGACGACGGGGACACCCAGTTCGGCGACCTCCTGGAGGACACCTCGGCGATCTCGCCCGAGCAGTCCGTCCTCACGCTGCTGCGCAGCGAGGAACTGGACGAGCTGATCGGCAGGCTCGACCACCGCACGGCCTCCATCATCAAGATGCGCTACGGCATCGAGGACGGCCGTGAGCGGACGCTCACCGAGGTGGGCAAGCAGCACGGCCTGACCCGTGAGCGGATCAGGCAGATCGAGAAGCACGCCCTTCTCGAACTCAAGAAGATGGCGCACGACGTGGGCTTCGACGCCGCGGCGTGACGCCGTCACCAGGGGCGCAGGCCCCCGCCGTACGGAGTCCCGGTACCCACCCCCCCGGTGCCGGGACTCCTCACGTCGCCACCGCCTTCGCGCGGCGCCGTACGCCACCAGCTCCGTACGCCCACCGGTAGGCACATCAGCTCTGTACGGGGTACCTCCCGCCCCGGGGACGGGCGGTGCCGGTGCGCGCGGACGGCTCCGGTCCCGGCCCGCGGCCCCCGCACCGGTCGCGGCGGGCGAGGTGCTCACGAGGCCCCGGCCGCGCCCGTCGCCGCGCGGGTCAGCCGGCCGCCCAGTGCGCGTACGTGCTCGACCAGCCGCTCCGGACGGTGGACCGTGAACTCGCGGTCCACCAGCGCCAGTCGCAGCGCCAGCCACTCCAGTGAGTCGCCCGCCCGCGCCCGTAGCCGGCACGTGTCCGGTCCGGTCGGCTCCGGTATGCCGAGCGACGCCGGCAGGCGCCCCGCCACGAACTCCGCGCTCGCCGCGAACGTCACGTCCACGTCCACCCCCGGCTCCGACCGCGCCATCGAACGGGCCAGGAACTCCGCCGCGCCCCCGGCCGGCAGCTCACGCGGCGCGTAACGGGCCCCGGTCGCGAAGGGGTCGGAGACCCGGTCGACCCGGAACGTCCGCCAGTCGCCGCGCCCCACGTCGTACGCGATCAGATACCAGCGCCGGGCCGTCGACACCAGGCGGTACGGCTCCACCTGCCGCTTGGTCCGCGCGCCGTCCCCCGCGCGGTAGTCGAACCGCAGCTGTTCCGTCCCGGCGATCGCCGAGGCGATGACCGTCAGCGTCCGCGCGTCGACGCTCCCCGCGTCCCCCGGCATGAGCATGGGCACCGTCGCGGCCTGGAGGGTGGAGACCCGGTGCCGCAGCCGTGACGGCAGCACCTGTTCCAGCTTCGCCAACGCCCTGACGGACGCTTCCTCGACGCCCTCGATGGCATGGCCCGCGCCCGCCCGCAGCCCCACCGCGATGGCCACGGCCTCCTCGTCGTCCAGCAGCAGCGGCGGCATCGCCGCGCCCGCGACCAGCCGGTAGCCGCCGACCGCGCCCCGGGTGGCCTCGACCGGGTAGCCGAGGGCGCGCAGCCGGTCGATGTCCCGGCGAATGGTGCGCGCGCTGACATCGAGACGTTCGGCCAGTTCGCTGCCCGGCCACTCGCGTGGTGTCTGGAGAAGGGACAGCAGATTCAGGAGTCGTGCCGGAGTGTCCGCCATGTGTTCAAGACTGACAGTCCTCTAGGACATGAATTGGCCTACATGGTGACTATCTTTTCTTGTATGACTTCTCCAGCGACTTCTCCGGTCGCCGCACCTGGCACCACCCTCGACACCGACCCTGCCTCCGGGCCGGGCGACCGCCGGCGCTGGCTGGCGCTGGCCGTGGTCATGACCGCCGCCTTCATGGACCTCGTCGACGTCACCATCGTCAACATCGCCATCCCCAGCATCGAACGGGACCTGTCGGCGAGCTTCGGCTCCATCCAGTGGATCACCGCCGGCTACGCGCTGGCCTTCGCCGCCGGGCTGATCACCGGCGGCAGGCTCGGTGACATCTACGGCCGCAAGCGGCTCTTCCTCGTCGGGATAACCGGCTTCACCCTCGCCTCCGCGCTCTGCGGCTTCGCGGTCAACTCCGAGATGCTGGTCGGCTCCCGGCTCCTCCAGGGCGCGATGGCCGCGCTGATGGTGCCCCAGGTACTCGCGATCATCCATGTCACCTTCCCCGCGCACGAACGCGGCAAGGTCTTCGGGATGTTCGGCGCCATCGTCGGACTCGGCGCGGTCTCGGGCCCGCTGCTCGGCGCGCTGCTCACCCAGTGGAACCTGTTCGGTCTGGAATGGCGCCCGATCTTCCTGATCAACCTCCCCGTCGGTATCGCCGGTGTGATCCTGGGCCGCAGGTTCATCACCGAGTCCAAGGCGCCGAATGCCCTGCGGCTCGATCTGGTCGGTGTCGTCCTGGTGACCTCCGCGCTGCTGATGCTGATCTACCCGCTCACCCGGGGCCGCGAGCTGGGCTGGCCGCTCTGGGGCCACCTCTGCATGGCGGGCAGCGTCCTGGTGTTCGCGGCGTTCGTGGCGTACGAGAGGGTGAAGACCCGCAAGGACGGGTCGCCGCTGGTGGAACTGTCCCTGTTCAAGGTCAAGAGCTTCGCCGCGGGCATCGCCGTCCAGGCGACCTTCGGGATCGGCCTCGGCATCTTCTTCCTGGTCTGGACGCTCTACATGCAGATCGGCCTCGGCTGGAGCCCGTTGCACGCCGGACTGACCGGGCTGCCGTTCTCGGTCGCCGTCTCCACGGCGGCGGCGCTCTCCGTGCAGAAGCTCGTCCCGCGCTTCGGCCGCAAGGTCCTCCAGACGGGCGCGCTGACGATGGCGACGGGCGTGCTGCTCTACCTCTGGGAGGCCGGACAGTACGGCGCGGGCATCAGCGCCTGGCAGATGCTGCCGCCGCTGGTCGTGATGGGCCTGGGGATGGGCCTGATCGTCGCCCCGCTGACGGACGCGGTGCTGTCGGACGTGCCGCGCGAGCACGCGGGCTCGGCGTCCGGCCTGATCAACACCGTGCAGCAGATGGGCAACGCGCTGGGACTGGGGCTGGTCTCGGTGGTCTTCTTCGGCGTGGTCGACGACGCCGCGGCGACGTCACCGGCAGCGGTGTCGGCGGCCTTCACGGACGGCTTCCAGAACGCGCTCCAGTGGGTGGCGGTGGTCCTGGTGGCCATCTTCCTGCTGATGTTCGCGCTACCGAAGCGACGCTCGGAGACGGCCCCGTCCGAACTCCCGGACCAGGTTTTGACCGGCTGACCGGGTCGTGGCCGTCGCGGTGAGCCGACGCGCCCGTCCCTGCCCGTCGGGACCGGCGACCGGCCCGCCCGCCGTCGTGACCGGCCGACCGCCCGGTGCTGTGGTCACCGGCCGGGACCGTGATACCGCCGCCGCCCGGTCCGGGGGAACGTCCCGGAGGAGTGCCTCCGAGGGAACGTCTCCCGGGCCGGGCGACGCGCGTTCCGTCATCTCACCCGCGCGCGCAGCTCCATGGCCTGCCGTGCGGCACTCTGCGCCGCGTACACCTCGCACATGTGACGGCCGTCGGGTGTCGCGGTGTGCTCGACCTCCCACAGGCTTGTCTCCGTGCCGTCCAGCAGCAGGAACGCGTGCTCGTAGAGCGTGAAACCGGTGTCCCCGTCCTCGATGTGACTGTGTCCGCCGAAGACCTGGGTGATCTGGTGGGCGAAGGCGGCCCGCAGCGGCTCCGCGACCTCCTCGCCCGGCCGGTCCACGTTCTCCGCGCGGCGCAGCACGCGGCGGGCGTGGTCGGCGGAGTTGTCCGGGAGATACACCCGGGGCAGCGGCGTCAGCGGCGCCGCCAGCAGGCCGCTGAGCAGTTCGAGATCGGCCGCGAGGTCGGACTCGAAGCTCGGATCGAGACTGACGGCGAGATCCGGCTCGAATCGCGACTCGAAGAGCGCGTCGGAATCGGAGACGGGATCGGAGAGGGGATCGGAGGTCCGGGGATCGGTCGGATCGGCGGCGGAGGAGTCGGGGCCGGAGCCGGAAGAGGGGCGGGAGTCGGAGTCGGAGCCGGCGGGCTCGGGGGCGGACAGGGCGGGCGCCCCGGCTCCGTTCGCCCGGCCGGGGCGGCGCAGCCGGGAGGCGGCCAGGCGCACCGCGTGTTCGTCGGTGAAGATCTCGTGCTGTTCGGCGCCGTCGCGCCCGGTGTTGTGGACCAGCTCCCAGAGGGTGAGGGCGGTGCTGTCGGCAAGCAGGTACGTATGCCGGTAGGTCTCTCGGTGCAGTCCCGCACTGTGGTGCGAGGACCGCAATGAACTGGCGTGTGCCAGAGCGGAGTCGAGCCGCTCGATCACGGTGTCGGGCAGATCGAAGGAGTTGAGTGCCCGACCCAGGAGACGCTCGATATGCGTCTCGCTTGTCTCATACGGATCGTTCAAGGTGGGTCTCCAGGCCGTCGCCACATGTCACTTGGTGATTGCATAACGTAGCCCCTGGGACTGACATCGTGTCCCAAGTTCGGTTAAACGATTGGGGGCGCGCGAGAAATTCCCTCAAGCCCCCCTCAACTCCCTTGCGCCGCCGGTCAGTCCGTGCCGTACAGATCGCGGTACGCGGGGAACGTGCCGCCCGGCCCCTCGATTCCCTCGGCGGCCACCATCGCGCGGACAATGGCCCTGGTCACGACGTCGGCGCCGGCCGCCAGCAGCTCGTTGAGCGCCAGCGGACTCCCCGGGTCGAGCGGCCGGTCGCCGGTGGCGAGCGTGAAGACCGTGTCGCCGTCGTTGAGCAGATGGACAGGACGGACGGCGCGCGCGATGCCGTCGTGCGCCGTCCCCGCGAGCTTCTGCGCCTGCGCCTTGGAGAGCACGGCGTCGGTCGCGACGACGGCGAGCGTGGTGTTGAGCGGGGGCGGCCCCTCGCGCTCGCGCACCTCGGCGAGACGGGCGAGGGCCGCCTCGTGCACACCGGCCGCCGGGTGGACCGGACGGCCCTGGACGTACCGCCCGTACAGCACGCCCGTCAGCGGATCGACCGCCGAGCCCGCCGCGTTCGCCACGACGAGCGCCGCGACGGTGATCCCGGAGGGCAGCAGCACACTCGCCGTGCCCACCCCGCCCTTCAACTGGCCGACCACCGCCCCGGTCCCGGCGCCCACCGAGCCCTCGGCGACCGGTGCCCCCGGTCCCGTACGGGCCGCCGCCTCCACCGCCGCCCGACCCGTGGCGGCGTCCGGACGGGACCGCCAGTCACCGCCCCGGCCGAGGTCGAAGACGCAGGCGGCAGGGACGACCGGCACCACCTGGGACGGGTCCGGCCCGACCCGCACACCCCGGCCCCGCTCCTCCAGCCACGCCATCACGCCGGAGGCGGAGTCCAGCCCGTACGCGCTGCCGCCCGTGAGTACGACGGCCTCCACGCGGTCCACCAGATTGCGCGGGTCCAGCGCGTCGGTCTCCCGCGTGCCCGGCCCGCCGCCCCGTACGTCCACGGCGGCGACCGCACCGCCCTCGGGGGCCAGGACCACCGTCGTACCGGTGAGCGACCGGTCACCGGGCACCCGCGCGTGCCCGACCCGGATCCCCGCCACATCCGTCAATGCGTCATTGGTTGCCATGGGCCCCATGCGTACCACGCGACGGGTCCCCGCCCCGTCGGGCCGGCCCGTCCGCCGCGCCCGCCCCCGTACCCTGGACGCATGAGCACCGCCCCCACCCCCGGACCGGCCGAGAGCGCCACGAGTGCCGAGACCGCCCGGCAGCCCGCTCCCGAGCGGCCCGCGCCGCCCGGCCCGGCGTCTGCGAAGCGAGGCCGGCCCAGGCCGTCGATCGTCTTCGACGACCCGCTGGACGGCCGGTCCTCCGACGACACCGACGACGGCTGGGGCGAACGGCCGGCCACGGGCGACAGCGCGGCCGCCGACCTGGCCCGCTTCCTCGACGAGAAGCCGCCCCACCACCTCTGACCGACCGGCGCCGCCCGACCGCACCGAACCGGAACGGCCCGGTGAGCCACCGCCGTAACGCGTCGCCCACGGAGCGCCGTTCCGCCGGCGGACCGGCTACGGAGTCGGAGTCCCGGGCCGCGCCTGCCCCGCCGTGCCGCCCTGCTGAGCCAGCAGCGCGTCCCTGATCTCCTTCAGCACCTCCAGCTCGTTCACCTCCAGGACCTCCTGCACCTCTTCCTTGGCGGCGAGCAGCCTGGCGCGCCTGGCCAGGTACTTGGCCATCGGCAGGACCATCAGGAAGTACACGACGGCGGCGGTGATCAGGAAGCTGAGCGTCGCGCTGAGCACCGTCCCCCACATGATCGGGATGCCGGACACGACCTCGCCCGCGGCGTTCGTCTCGCACGGCGCCTGGACGCACGAGGTGTAGTGGTCCAGATTCTTGGTGCCGAACGCTCCCACCACCGGATTGATGATGCCCTTCACCAGGGAATTCACCACGTTCGTGAACGCGGCGCCGATGACGACCGCGACCGCGAGGTCGATCACGTTGCCGCGTGTCAGGAAGGCTTTGAAGCCGTCCAGCACGCTCTCTTTGTCCTTGCTCACGAGTGAGTCCTTCGTCGTATGTGCCGTCGTGTGTGCCATGGGTGCCGCGAGGGGGGCAGCCGATCGCCTGGACACCATGGGCAACTCGCGCCTCGGCTGTCCAATCCGCCCATGCTTTCGTGTGACCAGTCTGCTCGTCAGTACGACAGCTAAAAGTGCGGACCGGCTCCGAGCGGTTCAGCACAGGGTCACCGCCAGCCGTGAGTGCGTGCCCGCCCCCGCCAACTCCGCTGCCGCAGCGCGCTCGACGCGCAGCAGCACCAGCGCCCCGCCCTCGTCGATCCCTTCCGGAAGGCGCGGTACGGACTCCACCCGCACCCCCGACGCCAGCACCCGGGCGTCCGGCTCGCCCTGCCCGGGGGAGCGGGTGGCGGTGGCGATCACGTCGACCCGGTCGCCCGCGCGCAGCAGCCGCACCGTCGCCACATCCGCGATCCGCACCGGCACCCTGACCAACTCCGGCTTCGCCGGCCCCGGCCGGGCCGCGACCCCCGCAACGGGCGCACCACCCCCGCCCGCGACCGCGCGGGCCGCCGCCTCGGCGCGCTCCTCCGCTCCGGCCGTCACCCCGGGACCGCCCGCGCCCGACGCCGCCAGGGCCGCCGCGGTCACCGCCAGCCCCGCCGCCATGGTCCGGCGCCGCCGGAGCAGCGCCCGGCGCAGCCGGTGCCCGCCCCCGTGCACCCGCAGCGGATCGAACACCGGCACCCCGCACGGGGCGGGCGCGGCGGCGACCGGCGTGGCCCCGGGCGCGGGCGGCGGGGGGAATGGCGGATCCGAGGCCCGGGAGAACGCCGGCGAAGGGGTAACGCCGGACGACGAGTCGCGTGAGGACGAGTCGCGTGAGGACGACGCTCGGGAAGAGGGAAAAGGGGAAGCGGACATGGCAACCACCACCTGCCGTGAGGAGTCTCTGCTGGTCGCTCCTCACGATCCCCGCCCGGCCGAAATCCCGCCGAAGCCTGTGGACAACTACCCGATTGTGGATATCTCGCTCACCCGATCGAGAGCCACGGCCGCACCGTGTTTACGGCAGGTCGAGTCCGGTGTCGATGCCGTCCAGCGCGTGCGAGCACAGACAGTCCCGCGTCTCACCGGCCTGGAGCGCGCCCACGGTGTCGAACAGCACCGTGCGCAGCCGGTCGACGTTGGACGCGAAGACCTTCAGCACATCCTTGTGCGAGACGCCCTCGCCCGTCTCGGCCCCCGCGTCCAGGTCCGTCACCAGCGTCAACGACGTGTAGCAGAGGGCCAGTTCACGGGCGAGCACCGCTTCGGGGTGCCCCGTCATGCCGACCACCGACCAGCCCATCGACGCGTGCCAGCGCGACTCGGCGCGGGTCGAGAAGCGCGGCCCCTCGACGACGACCAGCGTCCCGCCGTCCACCGGCTCCCACTCGCGCCCGCGCGCGGCGGACAGGGCGGCCCTGCGCCCCTCGGGGCAGTACGGATCGGCGGGCGAGACGTGCACGACGTTCGAGGCCCGGCCGTCGGGCAGCGGCACGGCGTCGTAGTACGTCTGGGCACGTGCCTTCGTACGGTCCACGAACTGGTCCGGTACGAGCAGGGTCCCCGGCCCGAACTCCTCCCGCAGCCCGCCCACCGCGCACGGGCCGAGCACCTGCCGGACACCCAGCGACCGCAGCGCCCACAGGTTGGCCCGGTAGTTGATGCGGTGGGGCGGGATGTCGTGCGCACGCCCGTGACGCGGCAGGAACGCGACGCGCCTGCCCTCGACGTCGCCGAGGAACAGCGAGTCGCTGGGCGGTCCGTAGGGGGTGTCGACGGTGACCTCGGTCACGTCGTCCAGGAATGAGTACAGGCCCGAGCCGCCGATGACGCCGATCTCCGCGGTCTCCGAGCCCTCTGCCTTCGCCTTGGTCACCATGACGATCACCCTAGGCCCTGTCCGGGGACGAGGACGGGGCGGCCGCGGACGTACCGGGAGCGCCCACGGGACCGCGTGGGAGAAGACGGGAGAACGCCTGCGGGTGCTCTCCCGTGAGCGGGGCTTCACCGGGGTACGCGACCGCCGCGCGGGAACGCCGAGGACCCCGCCGTAGTGAACGGCGGGGTCCCGGAGGAAGGACTGCGATCAGGCGGCGGAGGAACCGCTGGAGCCGGAGCTCCCGCTCGAAGCGCCCGACTTCGAGCCGGACGAACCCGAACCCGAACCCGACGAGGCCGAGGAACCGTTCGAGGACGACGACGAGGAGGACGACGACGCCGTCTCGGACTTGGAGTCCGACGACGAGGACGACTTCTCACCGGACCCGTTCGCCGCACCGGTCTTCGCCGGGCTGCTGCTCGACGACGAGCCGCGGCTGTCGTTCCGGTAGAAACCGGATCCCTTGAAGACGATGCCGACCGCGGAGAACACCTTCTTCAGGCGTCCTTCGCACGCGGGGCACACGGTGAGGGACTCGTCGGTGAATTTCTGCACCGCCTCGAGGCCCTCGCCGCAGTCGGTGCACTGGTACTGATAGGTCGGCACTTGTTCCTCCTGGCACTCTCACTCAATGAGTGCTAACGACGCTCCATAGTGACCTATTCCGCTGGATCAGTCCACTGCCACCGGCACGCGGTGACCCATTCCACGCGCCGCGACCCGCCCCGGCGCCTTCGGCGCGAGCCGCGACCGCAGGGCGACGAGCGTGGCCAGCGCGAGCGCGGTGCCCACCAGCGGCACCACGAATCCGGCGCTCGCACCGTACGCGTCGGCCAGTTGACCGGCCACGGTCACCGCCGCCGCCTGCCCCAGCGCGACCGCGCCCGTGAGCCAGGTGAACGCCTCCGTACGGATGCCGGCGGGCACCAGCGTCTCGATGAGGGTGTAGCCGCTGATCAGCGCGGGCGCGATGAAGAGTCCGACCAGCAGGCCGAGTCCGGCGAGCAGCGGCACCGAGTGCGCGGCCCACAGCCCGGAGGTGGCCAGGGTCAGACAGACGTAGCCGGTGATCAGCCGGTGCCGGGGAGCGGTCTTCCAGGCGACGGCACCGCACACGACACCGGCGAGCATGTTGCCGGCGGCGAAGACTCCGTACAGAAGGCCGTTCGCGCCGGGACTGCCGATCTCCTCGGTGAAGGCGGTGAGCGAGACCTGCATGCCGCCGAAGACCGAACCGATGCCGAGGAAGACCAGGGCCAGCACGCGTACACCGGGAACCGACAGCGCCGAGACCCGCGCTCCTCCCGCGCCCGGTGTGCCCTTGCGCGCGGGCCTCGGCGCCGGTGCCGGCTGGGTGCGCCGCCGCGCGGCGAACAGGAGCCCGCCCACCAGGGTCAGCACGCCCTCGGCGACCAGCCCGGCCGCCGGGTGGACGCCGGTGCACAGCGCGGTCGCGAGGACCGGCCCGATGACGAAGGTGAACTCGTCCGTGACGGACTCGAAGGCGGCGGCCGTCGGCAGCAGCCGGGCGCGTTCCCCGGAGCCGCCGAGCACCGTCGCCCAGCGGGCCCGCACCATCGGCCCCACCTGGGGGACGGAGGCGCCCGTCGGTACGGCGGCGAGGAACAGCGCCCACAGCGGCGCGCCCGCCAGCGCCAGGACGGTCAGGGCGGAGACGGACGCCGTGTGCAGCAGCACGCCCGGCACCAGCACCGCCCGCTGGCCGAACCGGTCGGCGAGCCTGCCGCTGCCCGGCGCGAACAGGGCCATGGAGACCCCGGTGACGGCGGCGACGACGCCCGCGCGGCCGTACGAACCGGAGGTGTGCTGGACGAGCAGCACGATGCCGATCGTCAGCATCGCGAAGGGCTGCCGGGCGGCGAAGCCGGGAAGCAGGAACGACCGGACGCCGGGAGTACGCAGCAACTGGCCGTATCCGGGACGGCGGGCCGGAGCCGTACCCCCGAGCCCGGACCCGGACCCGGGGCGCGAAGGGGTGCCGGTGCTGGTGCCGGGACGCCCGGCGGAGGTGATGTCGACCGTGTCGGACACGGTCCTTGCCTTTCTGCCGCCTGGTGACGCCCCCGCGCGTGCCGGGGTGCCGAGAGCTGTCCTCAGTGCGCGGAACTGCGGTAGATACCCGGGTCCGCTGAAGGGGACACCACGGCCGCCATACGGTCGCGCCAGCCCTGCGTCAGGCAGAGTTGGTCGATCAATTCTGTGCGTCACGCTCAGGGACGGCCGAGAACACGACAGGCACGAACCTCACCCTACCTGGGAAATGCGGGGAAGATCCCGGCCCGTGCCTGTGATCGACGCCTCTTGGTGTCGCCGCCTTCGAATCCTCGGCGAAGCCTCTCCGGCACCCGTCCCCTCCCCGCTCCCGCCCCGGCCGTCAGCCCGATCCACGGCCGACCTTGCGGACCCCGCCGCCCGGCCTCTTCCGCCCTCCGCCGGACCCGCCGGACCCGCCGGACCCGCCGGAACCCCAAGCGCCTCCGAACCTCCCCCGCCGAGCCGCCCCGTTCACCCCGTGCGCCGTGTCCGTACCGCCCGCCGCGCCCGTCCCGCTCGTCCCCAGCCAGTCCGCCAGCTTTCCGCCCTGCCCGACCGCCCGCAGCCGCCGTTCGGCCGCGTCCCGCACCGGATCGGTCGCCACCACCAGCAGCTCGTCCCCCCGCCGCAGCACCGTCGACGGCCCCGGCACGAAGCTCTTGCCCTCACGTACGACCAGCGTCACCGCCGATCCCCGGGGCAGCCGCAGCTCACCGACCTCCACGCCGTGCATCTTCGACCGCTCCGGGATCGCCACGGACAGCAGATGACCGCGCAGCCGTTCCAGCGGCGCCGACTCGACCCCGAGGTCGGCCGCCTCCGAGGGGTCGCCGAGATGCAGTTTGCGCGCCACCCAGGGCAGCGTCGGCCCCTGGACCAGCGTGTAGACGACGACCAGCACGAACACGATGTTGAAGATCCGGTGGCTGCCCTCGATCCCCGACACCATGGGGATGGTCGCCATGACGATGGGCACCGCGCCGCGCAGCCCCGCCCATGACATCAGCGCCTTCTCCTGCCACGCGATGCGGAACGGCGCGAGACTCACCAGCACGGACAGGGGCCGCGCCACGGCGGTCAGCACGAGTCCGACGATCACGGCGGGCCAGAAGTCGTCGCCCAGTTCGTGCGGGGTCACCAGCAGCCCGAGCAGGACGAACATGCCGATCTGCGCCAGCCAGCCCAGCCCCTCCGCGAATCCGCGCGTCGCGGGCGCGTGCGGCAGCCTGGAGTTCCCCAGCAGCATGGACGCCAGGTAGACGGCCAGGAACCCGCTGCCGTGCGCCATGGCCCCGGCCGCGTACGCGACGACCGCGATGGCCATCACGGCGATCGGGTACAGACCGGAGGCCGGCAGCGCCACATGCCGCAGCCCGAAGGCGCCCAGCCAGCCGACGGCGAGGCCGACGGCGGCGCCGATGGCCAGTTCCAGGACGATCTCGCCCACCAGGACGTACCAGTGCTCCACCGGTCCGACCGTCGACAGCGCCACCACCATGATCACCACGGGGGCGTCGTTGAAGCCCGACTCCGCCTCCAGCGCACCTGTCACCCTCGACGGCAGCGGAATCTTCCTCAGTACGGAGAAGACGGCGGCGGCGTCCGTGGACGAGACCACGGCGCCGATGATCAGCGCCTGCCGCCACTCCAGTCCGACGAGGTAGTGCGCGGCGGTCGCGGTGACCCCGACGCTGACGCCGACGCCGACGGTGGAGAGGGCGACGGCGGCCGGCAGCGCGGGTCTGGCCTCTTTCCACTTGGCGCCCAGGCCGCCCTCGGCGAGGATCACGACCAGGGCCGCGTAGCCGAGGACCTGGGTCAGCTCGGCGTTGTCGAACTTGACGTTGAAGATGCCGTCCTGGCCGATGACCACGCCGATGCCGAGGTAGAGCAGCAGGCTGGGCAGCCCGCTCCGGGACGAGATCCGTACCGCGGCGACCGCGATCAGCAGCACGAGTGAGCAGATGAGCAGGAGTTCATTGAGCTGGTGGACAGTCAGCGGCCGATCCTTCCCCTCGCGCATGCCGGATCGTTTCCCCGGCAGTCGACACTTCGTTACCTTACCTAATCTTTAACGTTTCCTTGACGCGATCGATCGCCCGTGCGATCGATCGCGTGATTTCCTGTGTGATCGTCCTAGGGGTCCCGTCGGCCATTAGTGGTGACACCGCGTCGGAACGGGTGAACGGCTGCGCCTATGGTTGCTGGAGCATTTCCAGGACCGCCCTGCCCCTCGAAGGACAGCGATGCCCGCCAACTCAACGTCCCCTGCCACCAAGAAGAAGGGGCGACGCGCCCGCTTTGTCGTGATCGTCCTGGTGCTGGCCCTGGTAGCAGGTGTGGGCTACGGCGCCTACTGGGGCGTGAGTACCGTGCGTGCCTCGCTTCCCCAGACCACCGGCACCGTCAAAGTGCCCGGACTCGACGGCAGGGTGGAGGTCAAGCGCGACCGCTACGGCATTCCGCAGATCTACGCGAACACCGACCGGGACCTGTTCCGCGCGCAGGGCTACGTCCAGGCGCAGGACCGCTTCTGGGAGATGGACGTCCGGCGCCACATGACCGCGGGCCGTCTCTCCGAGATGTTCGGCGAGGGCCAGGTCGAGACGGACGAATTCCTGCGCACGCTCGGCTGGCGGCGGGTGGCCCAGGAGGAGTACGACACCAAGCTCTCGGACGAGACGAAGAAGAACCTCCAGTCGTACGCGGACGGCGTCAACGACTACCTGAAGGGCCGCGACGGCGAGGACATCTCCGTCGAGTACGCCGCCCTGGGCTTCACCAACGACTACCGGCCCACGAAGTGGACCCCCGTCGACTCGGTGGCCTGGCTGAAGGCGATGGCCTGGGACCTGCGCGCGAACATGCAGGACGAGATCGACCGTTCCCTGCTCACCAGCAGGATGGACGAGGAGCAGATCGAGGACCTCTACCCGTCGTACCCGTACGACAGGAACAAGCCGATCGTGACCGAGGGCGCGGTCGACCCGGGCACGGGCCGGTACGACCCCAAGGCCGAACCGGGCGACGCGACGGGCGACGGAACGGGCACGGGCGGCACCGACCCGGGTGCGGGCCTCGGCACCGGCACCGGTACGGGTACGGGCTCCGGCGCCGGCGGGACGCCCACCGGACCGGGCACCGGCACCGGCGGGGAGACCGGCGACTCCACGGACCCGGGCGCCGTCACCGAGGGTCTTGACTCCCAGCTCGACGCCCTCTCCACGACCCTCGACGAGATCCCCGCCCTCCTCGGCCCCAGCGGCAGCGGCATCGGCTCCAACTCCTGGGTCGTCGCCGGCGAGTACACGACGACCGGCAAGCCCCTGCTCGCCAACGACCCGCACCTGGCGCCCCAGCTGCCGTCCGTCTGGTACCAGATGGGCCTGCACTGCCGCAGCTTCACCGAGGACTGCGGGTACGACGTCGCCGGCTACACCTTCGCGGGCATGCCCGGTGTGATCATCGGTCACAACAAGGACATCGCCTGGGGCATGACCAACCTCGGCGCGGACGTGACCGACCTCTATCTGGAGAAGGTCACCGGCGACACGTACCTGTACGACAACCAGCAGAAGAAGTTCCTCACCCGCCAGGAAACGATCAAGGTCGCGGGGGGCAAGAGCCGGACCATCACCGTCCGCTCCACCGAGCGCGGCCCGCTGGTCTCCGACCGCAACCCCGAACTGCGCCGGGTCGGCGACAAGGCCCCGGTCACCAACTCCGCCCCCGACCGCGCCGACGGCTACGCGGTCTCCCTCCAGTGGACCGCGCTGGAACCGGGCCGCTCCATGGACGCCGTCTTCGAGATCAACAAGGCCAAGGACTTCGCGTCCTTCCGCAAGGCGGCCCGGAGCTTCGAGGTCCCCTCGCAGAACCTGATCTACGCGGACACCAAGGGCACCATCGGTTACCAGGCGCCCGGCCGGATCCCGATCCGCGCCAAGGGCGACGGCTCGGTGCCGGCGCCCGGCTGGGACCCGGCATACCGCTGGAAGGACTACATCTCCTTCGACGAGCTTCCTTATGAGGAGAACCCGGAGCGCGGCTACATCGTCACCGCCAACCAGGCCGTCATCGACGCGGGTGACTATCCGTACCCGCTGACCGAGGACTGGGGCTACGGCGCCCGGAGCCAGCGGATCAACGACCTCATCACGTCGAAGATCAAGGACGGCGGCAAGATCTCCACGGACGACATGCGCACCATGCAGAACGACAACCGCAGCGAGATCGCCACGCAGCTCATGCCGCACCTGCTCAAGATCGACGTGTCGGACCCGGCGATCCGCGAGGCCCAGAAGCTGCTCGAAGGCTGGGACTCCTCGCAGGAACCGGACTCGGCGGCGGCGGCGTACTTCAACGCGGTCTGGCGCAACGTCCTGAAGCTCGCCTTCGGGAACAAGCTTCCCAAGGAGATGCGTGTCCGGGGGGAGTGCCTCAACGTGCTCCCGGCCGACAGCACGGGCCCCGTGGACGACCTCACCCAACCGGTGCGGGAGTGCGGTCAGCGCTCGGTGAGCTCGGCGCAGCCGGACGGCGGCGACCGCTGGTTCGAGATCGTCCGCAGGATCCTCAAGGACGAGGACAACGTTTGGTGGCAGTCGCCCGCGACGCGGTTCGAGGATCCCACCAAGACGCGTGACGCCCTTCTGCTGCGGGCCCTGACGGACGCGCGCTGGGAGCTGACGGCCAAGCTCGGCAAGGACGTCTCCAGCTGGAGCTGGGGCCGGCTGCACCAGCTGAACCTGGAGAACCAGACCCTCGGTACGGAGGGCCCCGGCTTCGTCAAGACCCTGCTGAACCGCGGCCCGTGGAACCTGGGCGGCGGCGAGGCCACGGTCAACGCCACCGGCTGGAGCGCGGCCGGCGACTACGAGGTCTCGTGGGTCCCGTCCATGCGGATGGTGGTCAACGTCGGCGAGTGGGACAAGTCCCGGTGGATCAACCTGACGGGCGCCTCCGGGCACGCGTACAGCCCGAACTACACCGACCAGACCGAGAAGTGGACCAAGGGCGAACTGCTCGACTGGCCGTTCGGCAGCCGGGCGGTGGAGGCGAGCACGGGAGACACCCTGACGCTCGTGCCGTGAGCCCCCGGCAGGGCCGTGCGGCATGAGGTGCGGCGTTCCGTCCGGGGCGCCGCACCTCGCCGCTCACGGGCCGCCGAAGCGCGCGGTACGGCCCGGGGTCACCGCGACCCGCACGGGCCGGTCGTGCGGCTCCGCCGGGACCCGCTCCACCACCTCGTGGTCGTACAGCAGCACCGCGAGTACGGCCCCCGCCCCGGCCCCCGCCAGCCGGGCGAGGACCCGGTCGTACGACCCGCCGCCCCGCCCCAGCCGCATCCCCCGGCCGTCCACGGCCAGGCCCGGAAGCAGCACCACCCCCGCCCCGAGCACGGCGTCGGCACCCAGCCGCGCGCCGTCCGGCTCCAGCAGCCCGCGCCCCGCGCGCACCAGCCGCTCCGCCCCCTCGTACACCGCCCAGTCGAGATCGTTGTCCGGCAGCAGCACCGGCAGGAGGACCCGCACCCCCCGCTCCCGCAGCGCGTCGAGCAACGCGCGCGTACCCGGCTCGTGTCCCACGGAGACGTACGCGGCGACGGTCGCGGCCCCGTCGAGTTCGGGAAGCTCCAGTGCCCGCCGGGCGAGAACCACCGAGGCGTTCCGGACGTCGTCGTCGGAGAGCAGGCGCCGCGAAGCGAGCAGTCGCCGCCGCACGGCGGTCTTTTCTGACATGTCGTCGGTCACCGGACTTCGCAAACCTCTCCTATGTATGCGTACAGGGAGAAAGTTAACCGGATCCACATCTTCCCCTCATCCACGGCGGATATGGTGCTCGGCATGACTCAGTCACCCCCCAGGATCAGCAAGGCTGTCATCCCCGCCGCCGGCCTCGGAACCCGCTTCCTGCCCGTCACCAAGGCCACTCCCAAAGAGATGCTGCCGGTCGTCGACAAGCCCGCGATCCAGTACGTCGTCGAGGAAGCCGTGATGGCGGGGCTCTCCGACGTCCTCATGGTCACCGGACGCAACAAGCGTCCTCTGGAGGACCACTTCGACCGCAACTACGAACTGGAGGAGGCGCTCACCCGCAAGGGAGACACCGAACGCCTCGCCAAGGTGCAGGAGTCGAGCGACCTCGCCACGATGCACTACGTCCGGCAGGGCGACCCCAAGGGCCTCGGCCACGCCGTCCTGTGCGCCGCCCCGCACGTCGGCGACCAGCCCTTCGCGGTGCTCCTCGGCGACGACCTGATCGATCCGCGCGACCCGCTGCTCTCCCGCATGGTCGAGATCCAGGAGCGCGAGGGCGGCAGTGTCATCGCGCTGATGGAGGTCGAGCCCGACCAGATCCACCTCTACGGATGCGCCGCCGTCGAGCCCACCGCGTACAGCGACGTGGTCAAGGTGCACGACCTGGTCGAGAAACCCGACCGCGCCGAGGCCCCCAGCAACTACGCCATCATCGGCCGCTACGTCCTCGACCCCGCCGTCTTCCAGATACTGCGGCAGACCGAGCCCGGCCGGGGCGGTGAGATCCAGCTCACCGACGCGCTCCAGCAGCTGTCCGCCGACGAGAAGGTCGGCGGCCCGGTCCACGGCGTCGTCTTCAAGGGACGCCGCTATGACACGGGCGACCGAGGCGACTATCTGCGTGCCATTGTCAGACTCGCATGCGAACGTGAGGACCTGGGACCGGACTTCCGGGCCTGGCTCCGCAGTTACGTGGACGAGGAGATGTAGCACCGTGAGCGGTACGGCGACACCGGCACCCACGCCCGCCCCGGGCCACGGGCGGCTCTGGACGGTGGACGAGCATCTGGCGGACATCCTGGCCACGATCCGCCCGCTCGACCCGATCGAGCTCCAACTGCCCGACGCCCAGGGCTGTGTCCTGGTCGAGGACGTCACGGTGCCGGTGGCCCTGCCGCCGTTCGACAACAGCTCCATGGACGGGTACGCGGTCCGGACGGCCGACGTGTCGGGCGCCGACGAGGAGTTCCCGGCGGTCCTCACCGTCATCGGCGACGTCGCCGCGGGCGGCGACTCCGCGCTCCGCGTCGGCCCCGGCCAGGCCGCCCGCATCATGACCGGCGCGCCGCTGCCGCCCGGCGCCGAGGCCGTCGTCCCCGTCGAGTGGACCGACGGCGGTACGGGCGGCGGGGCCGCCACCACCATGCGCCCGGCCGGCTCGGCGCCCGAGGGCGCGAGCGGCGAGGTCCGGGTCCACCGCCTCGCCGAGCCCCGCGCCCATGTCCGCGCGCGCGGCAGCGACGTCCAGGCCGGCGACCTCGCCCTGGAGGCCGGTACGGTCCTGGGCCCGCCCCAGATCGGCCTGCTGGCCGCCATCGGCCGCGCCACCGTCCGGGTCCACCCGCGCCCGCGCGTGGTCGTCCTGTCGACCGGCAGCGAACTGGTCCAGCCGGGCGAGGCGCTGGGCCAGGGCCAGATCTACGACTCCAACAGTTTCGCCCTCGCCGCCGCCGCGCGGGACGCGGGCGCCATCGCCTACCGGGTCGGCGCCGTCACCGACGACGCGGACACCCTGCGCGCCACCATCGAGGACCAGTTGATCCGCGCCGACCTCGTCGTGACGACCGGCGGCGTCAGCGTCGGGGCGTACGACGTGGTGAAGGAGGCGCTGTCCTCCGTGGGAGACGAGGACGAACCGGGCGGCGGCGTCGACTTCCGTACCCTCGCCATGCAGCCGGGCAAGCCCCAGGGCTTCGGCTCGATCGGCGCCGAGCACACCCCGCTGCTCGCCCTCCCCGGCAATCCGGTCTCCTCCTACGTCTCCTTCGAGCTGTTCGTCCGCCCGGCGATCCGCGCGCTCATGGGCCGTCAGGACGTCCACCGGCCGACGGTCCGCGCGATCCTGAAGGCCGACAGGGCGCTGACCTCCACGGCGGGCAGGCGCCAGTTCCTGCGGGGCACGTACGACGCCGACACGGGCTCGGCCGTCCCCGTCGGCGGCGCCGGATCCCATCTCGTCGCGGCCCTCGCCCACGCCGACGCGCTGATCGTGGTCCCCGAGGAGACCACCTCCGTGGAACCGGGCAGCGAGGTCGACGTGGTGCTGCTCGGCTGACGCGCGCGCGGTGGCGGTACCGTGTCCTGCCAGACAGGCCCCGCCGGGCCCGGACCGGGAGCACCACAGCGATGACCGCCTTTCCCCGGGGGGACACCCCCGGACCTGCCCCACAGGACCACCTGACGCATGTCGACGAGACGGGCGCGGCCCGCATGGTCGACGTCTCCGCCAAGGAGGTCACCGCGCGCACCGCCCGCGCGAGCGGCCGGGTGCTGGTCTCGCCGCGCGTGGTCGAACTGCTGCGCGGCGAGGGCCTGCCCAAGGGCGACGCCCTGGCCACCGCCCGTATCGCCGGCATCATGGGGGCGAAACGGACACCGGACCTGATTCCGCTCTGCCATCCGCTGGCCCTCTCGGGGGTCACGCTCGACCTCGCGGTCGCGGACGACGCGGTGGACATCCGGGCGACGGTCCGGACCACGGACCGCACGGGCGTGGAGATGGAGGCCCTGACCGCCGTCTCGGTCGCGGCGCTGACGGTGGTCGACATGGTGAAGGCCGTCGACAAGGGCGCCGTCATCACGGACGTCCGGGTCGAGGAGAAGACCGGCGGCAAGTCGGGCGACTGGTCCCGTACGGAAGCGGCGAAGCCCGCGTCCGGCACCCGGCCGCCGTCGAACGGGACACCCGGGAGGGGCACGGCATGACCGATCCCGCCGAGAGAGACGGCACGCCCGCGCCGCGGGCGGGCGAGCCCCGCCGCGCGCTGGTCGTCACCGCGTCCAACCGCGCGGCGGCCGGGGTGTACGCCGACACCGGAGGCCCGATCCTCGCGAACGCCCTCGCGGAGCTGGGCTTCTCGGTCGACGGACCGCTGGTCGTGCCCGACGGCGACCCGGTCGGACAGGCCCTGCGCGAAGGGGTCGCCGCCTCGTACGCCGTCATCCTGACCACCGGCGGCACCGGCGTCTCGCCCACCGACCGCACCCCGGAGGCGACCCGCGCCGTCCTGGACCGCGAGATCCCCGGCATCCCGGAGGCGATCCGCGCCGAGGGCGCCCGCAAGGTCCCCACCGCCGCGCTCTCGCGCGGACTGGCGGGCGTCGCGGGCCGGACGCTGATCGTCAATCTGCCGGGCTCCTCCGGCGGTGTACGGGACGGGCTCGCCGTCCTCGGCCGGCTGCTCGTCCACGCCGTCGACCAGATCCACGGCGGCGATCACCCCCGTACCGACGGATGAACCCCTTCTGGCCCGTGGCGCTCGTGGACGGAGACGTGGTCCTCCGCCCGATAAAGGCACGCGACCAGCGGGCCTGGCGCGAGGTGAACCGGCGCAACCGCGAGTGGCTGCGCCCCTGGGAGGCCACGATCCCGCCGCCGCCCCCGGGCGCCCCGCCCGCGCAGCGCCCGACGTACCGGCAGATGGTCCGCCATCTGCGGTCCGAGGCGAACGCGGGGCGCATGCTGCCGTTCGTCATCGAGTACCGGGGGCGCCTGGTCGGCCAGTTGACCGTGGCCGGGATCACCTGGGGCTCGATGTGCTCGGGGCATGTCGGCTACTGGGTGGACCGCGACGTCGCGGGGCGCGGTGTCATGCCGACGGCGGTGGCGCTCGCGGTGGACCACTGTTTCCGCGTGGTGGGGATACACCGGATCGAGGTCTGCATCCGCCCGGAGAACCGGCCGAGCCGCCGGGTCGTGGAGAAACTCGGATTGCGGGAGGAAGGCACCCGCCCCCGCTATCTGCACATCGACGGCGCCTGGCGCGACCACCTGGTCTTCGCGCTCACGGCCGAGGAGGTACCGGAAGGGCTCCTCCACCGCTGGCACCAGGCACGACCCGGAACACCACAGAAATGAAATAAGTGTTCGATATTAAGTCCTGTCTGACCATCAAGTGATCTGAACAATCACAAAAAAAGTCCGTGATATCAGCCAGATCGTGCGACACACCGGCTCAATTGGCGGATCCCCTCGCGCGAACACCTCTACGGTGTGAACCGTGAGCAGCAGCGGCCTCATCTACGCAGTCATCGTCGGGGCCTGGGCCGCCTACTTGGTACCGATGTGGCTCCGCAGGCAGGACGAGCTCAACGAGGCCCGTCCGACGGAACGCTTCAGCACCGCCATCCGGCTGCTGTCCGGACGCGCGGCCATGGAGCGCCGGTACGCCAAGGAGTTGCAGGACCGCACCACCGAGGAGGCCGAACCCGACGGTGTGCCGCCGGACGTGGCGGCGGAGCCGACCGGCTCCGTCGACGTCCGGTCCTTCTCCGCGCCCCCGGCCCGTACGGAGGTCCGGCTGAAGATCCCGGCACCGTCCGCCCCCATGTCCGAGCGACGCCCCCGCCCCGACGGCGCGGCGGCCGAACGCGCCCGCCGCGCCCAGCGCTCGCAGGTGCTCGCCCGCCGCCGGCGCACCACCGTGGTCCTCTTCCTCGCCTTCACGGTCGGCGCGGTCGTCGCGGGCGTCCAGGGCCTCGCCTTCCTGTGGGCGCCCGCCGCCCCCGCCGTACTCCTCAGCGCCTACATCGTCCATCTGCGCGCCCAGGAGCGGCGCCGCTTCGTCTTCACCATGGACCGCCGCCGGGCCGAGATGGCCGCGCAGCGCCTGCGCGAGAACCGCCCCCGCCGCCACCACCACGCGGCGCCCGCCTCCCCGTCCCCGGCCCGGCCGGACGACGCCCCCGAACCCCGCCCCGCGCCCGAACCGGCCCCGGTCTCCCCGCAGGAGGCGGGCCGCCGCGCCCTGGTCGAGCAGACGGACCACGCGGAGTGGGTCGACCAGCAGCGCGAACGCGGCCCGTCCGGCGGCGACAGCTGGGACCCGGTCCCGGTGCCGCTTCCCACGTATGTCACGGCCCCGGTCGCCCCGCGCGCCACGGGCGGCGTCAACGTCAACGACCCGGAGACCTGGAGCCCGTCCCGCTCCTCCACGGCCGACCCGACACCCCCCGACCCCGCCCCGGAACGCCACGCCCCACCACCCCCGCGCCGCACCCGCGACCGGGGCCGCACCCCCCTGTTCGACCAGTTCGACGGCGACGACCGCCCCCGCGCCGCCAACGAATGACCGGCCCGGAACGGATTTCCAAGCACCCCGACCGGGGTGCTAAAGTTCCACATGTCGCAAGGGCCTGTGGCGCAGTCTGGTAGCGCACCTCGTTCGCATCGAGGGGGTCTGGGGTTCAAATCCCCACAGGTCCACGGCAGAACGGTTCCCGAGTCCGCTCGGGAAGAGTTCACGAGATCCCGCCCGATCCCATGGATCGGGCGGGATTTCCGCGTTTCCGGAGCCGGTTCGCCATGGTGTCCGGGCGAGGCAGGACCGACTCCCCGGACCTGGGAACACCCCCGTCGTCACGCTCCACACGCTCACGTTCCGGTCACGCCACGGACGGAGGTCACGGCTTCGCCGGTGTCCGGCCGGCCGAGGGGGACGGGTGCTGCCAGACGCGGCAGGAGATGGCCACCACCAGGGGCCAGATGGCCTGGACGAGGGTCACCACCCGTTCCGCGAGGCCCGGAGCCTTGCCGCTCTGGAGCTCGAAGACGAACCACAGCGCGCACAGGCACATCCCCACGCTCGCCGCGAGTGCCACCCGGAAACGCAGGCCCCAGGGCATCGGCCGGTCGCGGCGGCGGGCGGCCAGGGCGGGCCAGATCGCGAGGAGGACGAAGCCGGTGGCCGCGACCGTTCCGTGGCCCAGGTTCCCGCCTCGGTACGGAGCCGGCACCAGGGTCAGGATGATCGCGGCCAGTCCGCCGCCCGCAAGGGCGATCCGCCCGAGCGGGGCCGCCTCGCGCAGTCCGTGGGCCGTGAGCATGTAGCAGGTGCCGAGCACGAGGAGTATCCCGGTCATCAGCCAGTAGGCGCGGGCGCCGTAGGACGCCAGGATGCTGAGGGTGTCCACCGCCGGGTTGTAGCCGGGCCCCTGCAACCGCTGTGCGATCAGTGAGGCGCCGATCAGAAGGAGAGGGGCGCCGCCCGAAGAGAGCAGGACCCACCAGGGGGCACGTCGCATCGCCCCACCGTAGACAGCACCCGCCGTCTCTTCGCGGTGACACACAGTCAGCGGCCGTAGGCTTCCCTCCGGGGACCGGGAGCGGAAGACGGCACCGAGGAGCGGACGGCGTGCGGCGGATCGATGTGGCGGAGCGGCGGGCCCGGCTCGGGGTGCGGCACCGGCTGGCCGTGGCGGCGCGGGCGGACGGTCCGGTCGAGGTGGCCCGGGACCTGGTCGCGCTGCACGGCACCGACCCGTCGTCCGTGTACGTCTCCGCGTGGGCCCGGATGAACGGCGGCGCCGTACGGGACGTGGAACGGGCTCTGTACGAGGACCGCTCGCTGATCCGGCTGCTGGGCATGCGCCGTACCGTCTTCGTCACCACCCTCGACGTGGCCCCCGTGATACAGGCCGCCTGCTCCGACGCGGTGGCCGTGCGGGAGCGCCGAAAGCTCCTCGGGTACCTGGCCGTGTCGGGCGTCGCCGACGATCCGGCGGGCGTACGGCGCTGGCTGGCCGAGACCGAGGACGTCGCCGTGCGCGCGCTCGCCGCGCGGGGCGAGTCCACGGCGGCCGAACTCGCCGGGGACGACGTCCGCCTCCGTACGGAGATCGTCCTCTCGGCCGGCAAGGCGTACGAGGGCACCCAGCGGGTCGCCAGCAGGCTGCTGCTCCTGCTCGCCGCCGAGGGCCGGGTGGTACGGGGCCGGCCGCGCGGGTCGTGGACCTCGCACCAGTACCGGTGGGCGCCGCTGACCGACTGGTTCCCCGGCGGCCTCGCGCACTGGGACACCCACCGGGCGGAGGAGGAACTGGCCCGGCGCTGGCTGCGCGCCTTCGGCCCCGCCACGGCGGACGATCTGCGCTGGTGGGCCGGGTGGACCAAGACCCAGGTCAAGCGGGTGCTGACGGAACTGCGGCCGGTCGAGGCCGATCTCGGCGGCGGCGCGACCGGGCTGCTCCTGCCGGACGACCTCGACACGACCACCCCGCCGGAACCCTGGGCCGCGCTGCTCCCGGCGCTCGACCCCACACCGATGGGCTGGCACGCACGCGACTGGTTCCTCGGCGGCCACGGCCCGCGCCTCTTCGACCGGGTCGGGAACATCGGCCCCTCGCTCTGGTGGAACGGCCGCGTCGTCGGCGGCTGGGCGCAGGACCGGGACGGGCGGATCGTGTGCCGCTTCCTGGAGGACGTCGGCGCGGACGCCGAGGCGGCCGTACGCGCCGAGGCGGACCGGCTGGCCGTACCGCTGGGCGACGTGCGGCTCAGCCCCCGTACCCGGGGCCGTACCTGGCTGGAGGACGAGCTCGCGGGCTGAGGGGCCCGGACCGGGTTCGGGCGGTCTCAGCGCTCTCCCGCGAACGCGCACGGCAGCGAGCGGACCCGGTTGTCGAAGTTCGACGGCACCAGCACCGGGGCGCCCACGGAACGCAGTTCGGGCAGCCGGGCGAGCAACTCCCGGAACAGCGCCTTCATCTCCTGCTTGGCCAGGAACGTGCCCAGACAGTAGTGCGGCCCGCCCCCGCCGTAACCCACATGGGGATTCGGGTCCCGGGTGATGTCGAAGCGGTCCGGGTCGGTGAAGACGGACTCGTCGCGGTTGGCGGAGGCGTAGAACAGCACCACCCGGTCGCCCCGCCGGAAGTCGTGGCCGTTCATCCGGTGGTCGCGGGTGAGCCGGCGCCGGAACTGGATGATCGGCGTCGAGTACCGCACGATCTCCTCGACGGTGCCGTCCGCGTACCGGTCGAAGTCCTCCAGCAGCAGGGCCCGTTGTTCCGGGTGCTCGGTCAGCAGGGACAGGCCGTGGGCGATCGCGTTACGCGTGGTCTCCACTCCGGCCACCATCAACAGCGAGAAGAACGAACCGAGTTGGCGGCCGTTCAGCGACTGCCCGTCGACATCGGCGTTCACCAGCGCGGAGATGAGATCACCGGTCGGATTCCGGCGCCGCTGCCGCCCGAGCTCCGCCACCATTCCCTGCATCGACGCCAGCGCGCGAAGTCCCTTTCCGGGCACGCGAATACGCTGCCGTACCGTACGCGCCACCCCTGTTTCGACCGACGCGCGATTCACCTGTGCGAGGATCGACGGGCGTTCCTTCCCGGGGATGCCCATCAGATTGCAGATGATGTCGAACGGCATGCGCGAGGCGACCGCCGTGACGAAATCCGACGGCCGTTCCCGCAGTATGTCGTCGACAATGCGGGCGGCCACCGAACGGACGTCCTCCTCCGTCGCGGCGAGAATGCGCGGAGTGAAAGCGCGGGAGACGATCCGCCGCAATTGGGCGTGCTGCGGATCGTCGAGATTGACCAGCGACTCGCCGAACAACGCCCGTACCCAGCGGGCCGGTTCCGGTGTGGTGACCCCGGGCGCGCTGCCGAACACCCGCGCGTCCCGGCTGGCCTCCACCACGTCCGCGTGGCTGACCAGCGCGTGGAAGCCGCGCTCCGGCCGCAGCGGGCCGGCGGGCCGCTCCACGAAGTACCGTGGCGCCCCGGCCGCGCGCAACTGCGCGAAACCGGCAAGCCTTTCGGAATGCGGCAGTCTCCAGAACGAGGGATCGGCGAGATTCGGCGTCATTGGTCATTCCTTCCGTGGCGTCGAGCTTCCCACGGAGGACAGCACATCGGCGGGGTGTGAGAAGGGAGTTGCGGAGTCGTCCTCGTACAGAGGAACGACCACTCCGCCAGTCGGGTGACGCGAACTCACTCACGGCGCCGACGGGCCGCTACTGTGCCGAAGCATGACCTCTACCAACACCGCGCAGGGAAACACGCGATACGCCCCGCTGCTCGGCACCCTCACGGTAATTCCCTGGACCGGCGAGCCCTCCGACGGCGAGCGCAACCCGCCTTTTCTGCTGGCCTATTCGCTCGGCGACGGCCGTGACGGCCCGGAGGCCGGGGAAGAGGCGATGCGCGCCGTCATCAAGGAGGTCGGTCTGACGACCGGAGCCGGTGTGACCGACGTGGCGCAGTCGCCGAACGTCCCGATCACGCTGCTGGTGCAGGCCGGGCGGGCCGTCCTGACCATGCCGTACCTGAAGGCGCAGTGCGCCGTTCCGCCGGAATGGGAGCGGGACGCGCTCACGACCGGCTCGGTGTACTACATCATCGCCACCCAGCCGTGGCCCGGGGGCGCCCCCGGCAGGCCGGTGGGCGAGGAGGCGCTGCGTGCCTTCGTCGGCGACGAGCAGGTGCTGGCCGGTGCCGCGCACTGTCTGGTGCCGGTGAGCAGCCTGCGCGGCTGAGGAGGGCGGCGGTACGGCCCCGTCCCCCGGGGCCGTACGCCGTACACCCGCCGATCCGCGCACGGGCCCGGGTACACACCCGTCGGCCCGCGCACGGGCCCGCGACCGCTCAGACGCCGCCCCGGCCGGCCCCGCCGCTCGCGGGGACCGTACGTCCCGCCGCGCCCCACTCCCGGACCAGCGCGGTGTAGATGGGGGTGGGGACCGGCAGGGCGGTGGGCGGCGGCGGGGTCGGCGGAGGGGGCGGGGGGACCGCTTCGGCACGGTGCTCGGGCACCACGGAGAGGCGCTGCCATCGGGGTGCTCGGACGGAGTTCATGCCCTGGCAACGCCGTACTTCGCTTCCGAGTCACTGTGTCCGGCGTGTCGAGGGGGACGGACGAAACGCTACTTCGAATACGTGATCGAACCGGTGGAGCAGACCATGGCAACAGCAGTGACCGGCAAGGCGTCGTCGTCCGACGGCGACGCACCCGACGCCACCGACAAGTACGGCGGCAGGCACAGGGACAGGCGCGCGGGCGGGCACGGGGTCGGATACGAGGACGAGACCGCCGGGGACGGGCCACGCCTCCTTGGTGCGGGGTGGGGGTTGGCGTGGTTGTTGGTGGTGTCGGGTGCGGCGGGTGTGCTGGCGTCGTGGGTGATCACGCTGGACAAGTTCAGGCTGTTGGAGGATCCGGGGTTCACGCCGGGGTGCAGTCTGAATCCGGTGGTGTCGTGCGGGAACATCATGAAGAGTGCGCAGGCGTCGGTGTTCGGGTTTCCGAATCCGATGCTGGGGCTGGTGACGTTCGCGGTGGTGGGGTGTGTGGGGCTGGGGTTGCTGGCGGGGGCGCGGTACGGGGTGTGGTTCTGGCGGGGGCTGAATGCGGGGATGCTGTTCGGTGTGGGGTTCTGTTCGTGGTTGCAGTATCAGTCGTTGTATGTGATCGGGTCGTTGTGTCTGTGGTGCTGTCTGGCGTGGGTGGCGACGATCGTGATGTTCTCGTATGTGACGGCGTTCAATGTGACGCGGGGGGTGGTGCCGGCTCCCGCGGGGGTGCGGGTGGCGCTCGGGGAGTTCCCGTGGGTGGTCCCGGTGCTGTGGACGGGGATCGTCGGGATGCTGATCCTGACCCGCTGGTGGGACTTCTGGACCAGCTGACCGCAGCCGGTGAGAGCAGCGGCTGACCACGCCGGCCACCGCGCCGGTCGGCGCCGAACGACGAAGCGGCCGTCCCGAGTCCTCGCTTTCGCGTGAGGGCGCGGGACGGCCGCCGGTGTACGGGGCGGCGAACGCCTCCGTCCCGCGGACCGGGCTGCGGGCTACCGGCCGAGCGGAATCTCGCCGAGCGGAATCCCGCCGAGCATCGCGCCACCCTTGCCGCCCTTCGCGCCCTTACCGCTCTTGCCACCCTTGGCCCCGCCGCCGAGCCCCTTCGCCACGTCGCTCACGCTGTTGACGAGCGAGCCGTTGTTGTTCGGGTCCAGCGCGTTGGTGTTCACCACGTCGGCCTGGAGCGTCTCCTGGTTGGTCACCGTTTCGAGCGCCCCGCCCAGTCCGCCGTTCAGGCTCGTCGGGAGGGCCTCGGCGGCGAACGCCGGGGCGGCGGCGCCCATCGCCATCATCGAACCGGCGACGACCGCGGCGATCTTGAGGGGCTGCATCGGCTTCATGGTGATCCTTCTTTCGACGGGGTTCTCGCTTGCCTGGCCTCGCCCTCAGTAACGATGCCCGGCCGCCCCGGACACGACGAACGGCCGTACGGGACCCGTGTTGACGGGGCCGTACGGCCGTTCCGGCGTACCCGGTGTCACGGCATACGCGGCGTAGCGCTGTCCGTGGGGTTACGGCTGCTGCGGTGTCTGCGGCGTCGTCGGTACGCCCGCGTCCGGTCGCTCCGGAGTGGGCGCGGGGGCCTCGGCGCCCGGCCGTGTCGGCATGGCGGGCATACCCGGCAGGTTCGGCGCCGGGATGTTGCCGTTCATGACCATCGCCGTCGCGAGGTTGACCAGCGCGGTCATGACGGCCTGCGAACGCTCAGCGACGGCCTTCGTGTTCTGCGAGGTGCTGGCCCTGACCAGCGCGTCCGCCGCCCTCTGTACGGAGGTGACGGCCCTGGCCGTCGCGTCGGCCGCGGCCTTCCCGTCGGGGCCCATGGCGTTCGCCGGGGCCGCCTGGTGGGCGTGGCCCGTGGTGTTCGCGGGAGCGGCCGGGGCGGCCCGAAGGGCCTGCCGCACGGTGTCCAGCGACTGCTTGACGGCCGCCTGGTGCCGCCGGGCGTCCGTGGCGGCGATCTGGCCGTTGTCCGCCCGGAGGACGGCGTCGACCAGGCCGGTGACCGGCGTGATGGCCCCGGACAGCGAACGCAGGGCCTGCGCCTGCCGGGTGAGGGTCTCGACGTCGGCGACGGGGGCGCGGTCAGCGTCGGCGGCGACGGCGGCCGGCGTCCGGTCGGCGGTGACGGCGACGGCGACGGCGGTACCGGTGGTGCCGAGGACGAGGGCGGCGCAGACAGCGGTGGCTGCGGCGCGTGAGGACAGCAGGGAACGCATGAAAGGGTCCTTTCGGGACACGTAGTGGGGGTTCGTGTTCACCGTGGGTCGCGGGGCCGCCGCCCGCAACCGTGGAAAGCCGCCCCCCGGTGTCCGCCGATCGGCCGTTTCCACCCCGCTGACCTGGACCGGGCCCTCATGGACCGTCACCCGTCCGGGACGGGCGCCCCCGCCGAAAGGGTGGCCCGGCCCGCCCCCGCGCGGCCGAGGAGCTGTCCGTCCTCGCGCAGTGAAGGCGCTGTCCGTCCTCGTACGGCAGGCGCTGTCCGTCCTCGTACAGCGGAAGAGCCGCCCGCCCCTTGACGGGGAGAGCGGCTCTTGCCGTGGGTGACGGCAGGTGTGCTGCTGTCAGATTCAGGCGTTGACGCAGGTGTTGCCGAAGGCCGGGTTGAGCAGGCCGACGACGTTGATCGTGTTGCCGCAGACGTTCACGGGCACGTGCACGGGCACCTGGATGGCGTTGCCGGAGAGGACGCCCGGGGAACCGATGGCCGCGCCCTGGGCGCCGGCGTCGGCGAAGGCGGCACCGGAGGCGCCGACGACGGCGGCTGCCGCCGCGGAGGACAGGACGACAGCCTTGGCGATACGCGACATGGGGATGAGCTCCTCGGTCTGGAGGGAATGACCGCCGGGCGCGGTTGCCCGACTCATCGATCAACGCGGGGGGTGCTGATCGGTTGCGGTCCGAATGAGTGAAGAAACGATCCAGGTCCGGCCGTTGCCGGTGCCGGACCCGGCCGCCCCGTCGGGGGGAGCGCTCGGGTGAGCTCCGCCGCGGGGCGGGCGCGGGTCAGGCGGGGACCCTCACGGGCGGGGCGTCGGTCAGGCGTTGACGCAGGTGTTGCCGAAGGCCGGGTTGAGCAGGCCGATGACGTTCACCGTGTTGCCGCAGAGGTTGATGGGGACGTGGACCGGAACCTGGATCAGGTTGCCGGACAGGACGCCCGGGGAGTTGGCCGCCACGCCCTCGGCGCCCGCGTCCGCGGACGCCATGCCGGCGCCGGCGAGGAGGAGGGCGGTGCTCGACGTGGCCAGAACGGCTGCCTTGGCGACTCGCTTCATCACCATATCCTTTCGATTTACCAATGGTGCGACAGGCTCAACGACCGGCGGCCGTTCGGGAAACGCGAGGTCGTCCGAAGAGTTCGAAAGACCGCACGACCGGGTGCCGGGAACGGCCGCATTCCGGGAAAGAGACCGTGCTTTGGTACGGTCCGCGCGTCTCACGTGATTTTCAGTCCGCGCTCTGTAAGGGTGCACTGTCGATTCATTCTTCGGGTCGGAGAGTCTTCATGCGCGATGGCGTGGTTCATGCTGTAAGGCGCGGTCTGCTGTTCGCCGTGACGGTGACGGCGACAGTCGCCGCGGCGGCGGTGGCTCCGGTCCCGGTCTCGGCCGCCCCTCCCACGAAAGGGACGGTCCCGGCGGCGCCCGCCGATCCGGGTGCGGGCGGTGCGGAAGAGGCGGTCCGCATTCCGTTCGGCGAGCGTTATCACGCCGTCCAGCGCGGCGGGATCGTCCGGGCGGCGAACTCGGCCGTCACCTGCCGGACCACGGGCCGCCACACCGTCGTCACGGCCGCCGACGCCGCCGCCTGCCGGGCCGCGCGGGAGAGCCCCACGGCGTCCAACGACCGGTTCGACATGTTCTACACGGACCTCGACGAGGACCCGAACACCTACAACGCGACACGGGGCGAGGTGCGCCTGCCCACCGGGGCGACGGTGAGCTACGCCCGGCTCTACTGGGGCGGCAACCTGCGCGTCGGCGAGCAGAAGCCGCCCCGGGACAACGGGCGGGTCCTGATCGCCGAGGCGGGCGGCGCGTACAAGGAGGTGCTGTCCGACACGCTGGTCGGCCACCGTACGACCGTCGGCGCCGACGTCTACCACGCGTCGGCGGACATCACGCCGCTGGTGCGCGCCGCCGGTTCCGGCATGTACACGGTGGCGCAGCTCAATGTCGCGATGGGCCGGACGGCGGCGGGCGCGTGGGGCGGCTGGACGATGGTCGTCGCGTACGAGCGGCCCGAGGACCCGCTGCGTCATCTGGTGCTCTGGGACGGCTTCGAGGCGATGGACGAGGAGCGCCGGGAGGTACGGGCCGGGCTCGGGCGGCTGGCGGTGCCGCCCGGCGGCGCGGGCACGCTCGGGGTCGTCGCGTACGACGGGGACCCCGGTGCCGGCGGGGACTCGCTGACCGCCGGAACGGATCGCGGGAAAGCGCGTGCGATCAGCGACGCGGCCAATCCGGCGAACGATGTGATGAATTCCAGTATTTCTGACCTCGGTTCCAATCACATTAAAAGACAACCCGCCTATAAGAACACTCTTGGATATGACTCCGATGTGTTCGACTTGCGTGAAGCACTCGCCCCGGGAGGCGACACTGTGAACGTCAGTTTCCGGACCGGGCGCGACTCGGTCTGGCTCGGAGCGTTTTTCGTAGCGGTGGACGCGCGGCGCTGATCCGGCCCATTCGTCCGCGCTTCGGCAGCGCTTTCGGGCTTACCCGATTGTCCGATCCGCGACATCAGAGACCCTGAGTGGAGTGAGTTGCGCGTGCGGTCGTCAAGGCACGGTCCCGATTCCGGTCCCGGTCCCGGTTCCGTTCCCCATGCGGATCCGGGTCCGGCCGCCGATACCGGTGCCGTTCCCCATGCGGGTCCCGGTCCCGGTTTCACCGTTCTCCATCTCGTCCAGCCGGTCGAGGGCGGAGTGGCCCGCGTCGTCGCCGATCTCGTCCGCGCACAGGTCGCCGCGGGCATGCGGGTCGTCGTCGCCTGCCCCGGCCGGGGACCGCTCGCGGTGGACGTGGCCGCGCTGGGCGCCGAGACCGAGACCTGGCACGTGACCCGCGACCCCGGCCCCGGACTGCCCGCCGAGATCCGCCGGGTCGCCGCGCTCGCCGGGCACGTCCGGCCCGACGTGGTGCACGCGCACAGCGCGAAAGCCGGCTTCGCCGGGCGCCTCGCCGTACGCGGACGGATCCCCACCGTGTTCCAGCCGCACGCCTGGTCGTTCGAGGCCGTCAGCGGTACGACCGCGGCCCTCGCCCGGAGCTGGGAGCGGCTGGCCGCCCGCTGGACCGCGCGCGTCCTCTGCGTCAGCGAGGCCGAACGTGCCCGTGGCGAGCGCGCCGGGGTACGGGCCCGCTGGTCCGTCGTCCCCAACGGCGTCGACACCGACCGCTTCGGCCCCGCCGGACCCCACGACGCGCCCGCCCCGGCCGCCGCCGCTGCCCGCGCCGCACTTCCCGCGCTCGCCCAACTCCCCCCGGACACCCCCCTCGTGGTCTGTGTCGGCCGGCTCTGCCGGCAGAAGGGCCAGGACGTCCTGCTGCGGGCCTGGCCCCTCGTCCTCCGGGACATCCCCGGCGCCCGGCTCGTCCTCGTCGGCGACGGCCCCGACGCCGCGCGGCTGCGCGCCGACGCCCCGCCCTCGGTGCTCTTCGCCGGAGCCGTACGCGACACCGCGCCCTGGTACCGCGCCGCCGACCTCGTCGTCCTGCCGTCCCGCTGGGAAGGCATGGCCGTCGCGCCGCTCGAAGCCATGGCCGGCGGCCGGGCGGTGCTCCTCAGCGACGTGGACGGGGCGCGCGAGAGCCTGCCGCCCGAGGCGCACCCGCACTGTCTGACCCCGCCCGAGGACCCCGTCGCGACCGCGACCGCCGTCACCGCGCTCCTGCGCGACCGGTCGCTGCGCGACACCCTCGGCCGCCTGGGGCACGACCACGTACGCCGGACCCACGACGTGCGGCGGACGGCGCGCGCCGTCGCCGACGTGTACCGCGAGGTCGCCCCGGCTCCGCGCTCCGAAGGCAGGGAGCCGATCCTCCAGTGACCACCGAGAGCACCAGCGTCCCCGCACCGTCCGGGCGCGGACCGGCCGGACTCCCGGCACCGGGCCACCACCCGCCCGGCGCCGGACCACGCGGCCGGGGCCCCGCGGTCCACACCCCCGTCCCGCTCACCGCGCAGCGGCCGACCACCGCCGGCACTCCTGCCGCGCACCGCCCGACGAGCACCCACACCCCCGCCGCGTACCGCCCTCCCGCGGTCACCGCCCCCGGCCGGCCGCCGCGCGGCCTCGCCCCCGTACCGCCCCGGCGCGACACACCCGACCGCCTCGCCCTGCCACCCGGGCGCCGCACCGCCGCGCCCCTGCGCCACGCGCTGCCCCTCCTCACCGCCGACTGGGCGGGCGCGCTGCTGAGCACCCTGGTCCTGCGCCCCGAACAGCGCCACGCGGTGCTCGTCGCGGCCCTCGTCGCGGGGGTCACCGTCCTGCACACCCGCGCCGGTCTCCACCGCCCGGCGGGACACCGCACCGCACTCGACGAACTGCCCGCCCTCGCCGCGCGTACCGTCGTCACCTGGTGCGCCGCCGCCGCGCTGCTCGCCGCGCTCCTGCCCGCGCACCCGCTGAGCCTCG